>ADZZ01000364.1 GCA_000179315.1 delta proteobacterium NaphS2 | reverse complement strand
AAAGAAACAAAAGACATTGTCGGCATCAAAGAAGCGGGAGGTCTGGCCATTGAAACCCTTGACATGGTTGAAGCCTCCATTCGAATTGGAATGACAACGGATGACATTAATACCCTTGTTCAGGACTTCACCATTAAAAACGGTGCCAAGCCGGCGCCACTGGGTTACCGCGGTTTTCCCAAAAGCGTATGTGTTTCCGTCAACGAGGTCATATGCCACGGCATTCCGGATGACAGGGTCCTGGAGGAGGGTGATATTGTGAACATTGATGTCACACCCATTTTAAACGGGTATTATGCTGACGCCAACAAGACGTTTTTTGTGGGGAAATCGGATCCGGCCGCCAAAAAAATAGTCAATGTTGCCCGCGAATGTCTCAAAAGAGGCGTAACAATGGTCATCCCTGGCAACCGGATCGGCGACATCGGTTTTGCCATCCAATCCTTTGCTGAAAAGGAGGGGTGTTCGGTGGTCAGAGAATTTGTGGGTCATGGCGTCGGAATTGATTTTCATGAACCACCCCAGGTTCCCCATCACGGGAATCGCGGAGAAGGCATCAAGCTTGTTCCGGGAATGGTGTTTACCATTGAACCCATGATCAATCTGGGAACAAAAAATCTCAAAATACTCGATGACGGCTGGACCGCCGTTACACTGGATGGCGCCCTTTCCGCGCAGTTTGAACAGACCGTACTGGTTACGGAAAAGGGCTGTGAAAGCCTCACGCCATTTCCCCTTCAATGAACATCGCCAGGCAGGCCAAGGATTCGGGGTTCATTGCATCAGGCGTCTCACCATCTGGAAAGCCTCTGTTCTTTGATGCGTTTTGCAAATGGATTGATGCAGCAAAATTCGGCCAGATGGCATGGCTTCAAAAGCATCGCAGTCTAAGGGAGGATCCGGGAAAACTCCTCAGGGAGTGCCGCACCATCATCAGTCTCGCATACCCCTATCCTTCTGCGAAACCGTGCACGCCTGACGGGTACACAATGGCCAGATACAGCGCGCCCCAAAAAAATGACTATCATATCCGCCTGCGAAAAAAAGCCGAACACCTCGCCACGAAAATCAAGGCATCATACCCGGGTGCAAAAACGAGGGTCTGCATTGATTCCGCCCCGATCCTGGAACGGAGTTTCGCCCTCCGGTCGGGCATGGGTTTTTTGGGGAAGAACAACATGTTCATTGTTCCAGGGCATGGCTCCTATCTTTTCCTGGCTGAAGTACTGACCACCGCTCTGTTGCCCCCTTCCCAAGACACGTCGACCATCGGAGATTTATGCGGAGACTGCACGCGCTGTGTGGATGCATGCCCCACAGGCGCACTGGAAAGCCCCAGATACCTGAATGCATCCAAATGTCTCTCTTACCTCACAATTGAACACGAAGGGGACCTTGATAAAAAGACGGGGAAAAAAATGGGCCGTTGTTTTTTGGGCTGTGACATCTGCCAGGAAGTATGCCCTTTTAATCGTTCGGAAAAACCTGACGAGATCTCCCTTCCCGGAATAAAGGAATTTCTGAAAATGGAGGAGCGAGAATTTAAGACGCTATTTGGACAAACCGCCCTTGCCCGCCCCGGACTTCGGCGGATACAAAGGAATATCAAAGCAATACTCCATTGATCAAAAAATCGGTTTTTTTGAGCGGAAAGGCAGAAAGATGGAATCATTTCATAAAAGCAGAAGACCCGTCTTTATGACTGCGCCTTTTCCAGGTACCGGCTGATAGCACCATCATATTCATGGGTCAGTTGAAACACCTTTCTTGCCAGTCTAAGCCTTGTAGAAAGCAGGGTCTCCCCTTTCGAGGATGCCATCTCGTTTAACACTTCCTCATAATCATCCGGATCGACGATGACCGTTACACTTTTAAAATTTTTTGCCGCGGACCGCAGCATGGAGGGTCCTCCGATATCGATATTTTCAATGGCCTCTTCCAGTGTCACCCCCTCTTTCGATACGGTCTTTTCAAATTGATACAGGTTCACCACCACCAGATCAATGCTTTCAATCCCATGTTCAGCCATGACTTTCACGTGTTCGGGATTATCCCTCAAACCCAAAAGCCCCCCATGTACTTTTGGATGGAGGGTCTTGACGCGGCCATCCATCATTTCCGGAAAACCGGTATAGGCCGAAATATCCGTCACAGAAACCCCTCCATCACGCAAAACTTTGGCCGTTCCGCCCGTCGACAATATCTCCACGTCGAACCCGACCAGCGACTGCGCAAATGCTACGATCCCCGTCTTGTCGGTGACACTGATGATTGCCTTTCTAATCTTACCCATGTTTATCTCCTCATGCGGTCAATTGCTCTTCTCCGGATCCGTCACAGGCATGGGAATCTTTAGAAATGCCACGCCTTCTTCTTTAAGCGTCTTTTCCTCTTCCTCCGTTGCCGACCCGCGGATATTTCTTTTCTTTGAAGCACCGTAATGGATTTTCAACGCTTCGGCAGCAAACCGTGCCCCCACATCCTCAGAATTTTCTTTTATGTATTCAACGACTTCTTTCGCAAGTCGCTGGTAATTGATGGCGGCTGGATGGATCGCTTCTTTTGGTTCAGAAGTTTTCACCGCCACAGGCGAAAGCACTTTCTTGACCTCGTCGTCGTCACAGTAGGGGCATTTAACCAGCCCTTCCAAATTTTGTTCCTCAAAAGACTGAAGGCTATCAAACCAGCCTTCAAAAAGATGCCCATGGGAACATTCCAAATCAAATGCAATCATCTGCGAATTACCCCTCCGAGTAAAGGACGGCCAGAATGCGTGTCACATCCGTGCCATGATTCTTGACCAGATGCGGAACCGTGGAATCATAATAGATGGAATCGCCCGGTTCAAGGACATAGACTTCTTCACCGAGCCGGACTTCCATGGCGCCTTCAAGAACATAGATGAACTCCTGTCCATCATGGGCGGATCGCTCTTCATCGGATTCTGAAGGTTCAAGAGACACGAGAAAAGGTTCCATGTGCCGGTCTTTTTTATGGGGCGCCAAAGACTCGTAGCCATATCCGTAATACTTGCCCTTTTTGGAACTGTAACGCGAAACAACTTTCCCATCGTTTTTTCGCACGATGGTGTAGGGTCTATCCTCATCCCCCGAAATAAAATAGCCCATTTTAAGGTCAAGGGCTTTGGCCAGCTTGATCACCGTACCCAGGGGGGGGGCTACACTGCCGTTTTCGATCTGTTCCAGAAACGCCACATCCAGATCCGTCCTCCGGGAAATGTCCTGCAAGGTCAGATCCCGGTCCTTTCGTACCCGTTTGACCCTTTCCCCCACGTTGACCTGAATGTCTTCTTTTGGAGAGGATGGGCTGATGCTGTCATAAAAATCCTGTTCCTCGGTTCGTCCACCGAACTGGTTGCTACTGATTTCTGCCAGGAAATCCTGTTCTGCATCGGGAACAGTTTCCCGGCGTTTATCTTTTTCCATAATTATTTCCTTTGGATCGTCCGTTTATGTTTCAAGAACAAAAATGACTTCCATTCTGACACGGTACTCGCGTATGGTGTCATCCTCGACCGCCACCCTTTGCTCCAGAACCCTGAGACCGGTAATGCCCCTCAATGTTTTCGTGGCCCTTTCAAAGCCGGTTTTTATTGCCTCATCAAAGCTCACGGGAGAGGCGCCGATGATCTCGGTGACACGCGCAACTCGTTCCAATAGCCAACCTCCTTATATCTTTCAACTTGATTTCAAAATCTCGACCCATTCCATTCAGGTCATTGCGTGTTGAACGCCTCAGGGACCTACCAAACCCTTGACACCAACACAGTCCAAGGCCTATTATCCTATTTCATTTTATTATGTTACCATAAAAGCTAAAATATGGCATGTCAAAAAGCAACTGAAAAGAAAGGACCTAGCATATGAAGGACCACCAGTATATCGTCGATGATTTGAATTTGAATGATCCTGGCGTATGTTCAAATCATTTCTGAATTCGTAAGGGGTTTGAAGAAATGCCGGAAGCCTATCCCGCAGTCAGCATCTTTGGGTCCTCACAAATTTCTCTGATAGCGATGTCTACAAGCAAACCGTTGTAGCGGCACAACTTCTGGTGGAAAGCGGCTTCAACGTCATTTCCGGCGGAGGCCCCGGCGTGATGGAAGCCGCCAACCTGGGCGCCGCCAAGGCAAAAGGAAAGTCGGTAGGTCTTCATATCGAGCTACCCAATGAACAACAGCCGAACAAATATGCCAATCTCCGCCTGAGCTTCAAGTATTTCTTCATTCGAAAAGTCATGTTTGTCAAATATGCCGTCGCCTATATCATCATGCCCGGAGGGTTCGGCACCCTTGACGAACTTTTTGAATCACTAACCCTTATCCAGACCAAGAGAATCCGACATTTTCCCGTCATATTGGTGGGTTCCAGCTATTGGGGGGGGCTCATTGACTGGATTAAAGAGGTTTTGATAAGGGAAAAGACCATCGCGGCGTCAGACCTTGATATTTTCCGGGTCGTGGAATCACCTAAGGAAGCGGTTGACATTATCAAAAGACGGGTCGTTATTTAAAAACGGCATTATGTGCACCTTGAAAAAAATGGGGGATGAAGAAATTTGTTTTGAAACCGTTCTAAACATTCTTTCTTCAGAACAAAAAAACCTCCTTTTGGTTTTTATAAAGGAACTCAATGCCTGGAATCGGCGCATGAACCTGACAGGATTATCCTCGAAAAAACGCATTCTGGATGAACTGGTCGCCGATTCTCTCATGCCACACCCCTTCCTTCCTCACACGGGCGTATGTCTCGATGTGGGCTCCGGGGGTGGTTTTCCCGCCGTACCCCTCAAGATTTGCAGGCCGAACCTGAAATTCTTTTTATTGGAACCCAACTCAAAAAAAGGGAGCTTTTTGAAGCACATCATCCGGCGTTGCGGATTGAAGGAGATAGCGGTCGTTAGGGAACGGATTGATACGCCCTCCGGGTCGTTGCCGTTTAAAGCGGTCGACATTATCACATCCAGGGCCATGGCGCCTTTGCCGAAACTCATTAATTGGTGTACACCCTATCTGGGGCCTGGCGGCGTGATGATCGCATTTCTTGGAAAACGCTTCGAGAAAATTCTGACCGAATGTGAACCGATCTTGATAAAGAAAGATCTATTCATTGAGGACATAAAGCCCTACACCATTAAAGGTACGAAATCAAGAAGGAGCCTTTTGGTTTTGAGGAAGGGAAATAAACAGGAATTGGACAGCCGTAGACGTTAGGGCCTCGGCAAAAAATAATTGTGCAAGATTGCGCCGTATTTTGGCTCGTGTACAAGGCGCATCCGCCTGTGCATATTAGTGGATATGTGCTGGCGGATGCAACGCAGTAGACGAGCCAAAGGACAAGTAAGATTGTGTAAGTATTTTTTTCCGAGGCCCTTAAAAATCAATGCCTCGCCCCCAGCGCATCCATGATGGTTCTGAGCTGGCTGTCAATGTATTTATCCAGTGTCAAACGCTTAAAATGCCAATGCTTCAATATCCACATTTGTGATAACATAATAATGTTGTATGCCATGAGATCAACATCAACCGTTTTAAAGACCCCCTGCGCAATCCCTTCTTCGATGATCGCTGAAAAAATCTCACTGACTTCCACCTCAAGCGCCATGATATGCCTTTTTGAATCCCTATCCAGTGAACCGGACTTCTGATAAATCAGCAGTACCTTTTCACGCTGCCGGTCCAGCACCCTGAGGTAGAGAATGACTGCAATGGCCAATTTCTCTACAGGCTCAACAATGTCCTTGATCTCCCTGACCAGACTCTCCCGAAAAATGTTCAGCACATCTTCCATAATGAGTCGCATAATCCCGGATTTCTTTTTGACATAGTGGTAGGTGACAGGAAGGGCAACATTGGCGGTTTCTGCGATTTCCTGGATAGAAGTCGCACCGAAACCTTTTTTTGCATAAAGGGCGCTTGCAGCGTCTATGATTTTTTTTCGGACCTTATCCGACGCCGCAATTTGATCGAGTACAGTCAGTCTGTTTCTGGTCATGTTCAGAGATGCTCCTCAGACAGTCTGCGGCAAGAACCCCAGACTATGCGCAAAGGGTCTTTTGTCATTTCATAGGTTACTTGGCATACTTGAATGAAACACTCAATCTTGTTCTAAACGAGGTTACCTTTCCGTTTTCAATGGT
>ADZZ01000365.1 GCA_000179315.1 delta proteobacterium NaphS2 | reverse complement strand
CCTTTTCCGGTAAGAAGCGTGCCCTTGAAAATGCCCACTTTAAACGTTGATAAACAGAATAGCAAAAAAGCCTTCGGATGTCCCACGTTCAAGCATTCCGAAACAAATCCGGTCCGTTCAGCAAAAATCAGGATGTAATGATCACCTGCTGCCGGAAATCAGTTCACTCTGGACTGCCAGTACCAAGGCCTTCTATGCAAATGCGCCACAGCCCATATAACCAATCCGTCTTCGACAATCGTATAAAGAATTTTGTATGGAAATTTGGGGATATATGCTTTGTATATTTCTCCTGTTTCCTTCAAGAACCAACTCGGGTTCTTTTTGATTTTTTCGATCTGTAGCAGCGTTGCTTTTTTGAATCTATCCCCCAGGCCTTCCGATTGCGAGTCGTACCATAGGATTGCGTCGTCAAATTCCCTGACAGCCATCTCATGGATGTGAACTTTCATTTGTAGAGGTCCTGAAAATCCAGCAATTTTGCCCTGCCTTCCCGTACGGCCTTCATGCGGTCCTGGACTTCGGCAATCCAGGTTTGCCGGATTTCCTCTTCTTCATGATCGATACTGGCCAGAATTAGTTCCGCAAGAGCTACTCTTTCACCCGGGGGCATTTTCAGTGCTTCTTCCAAAAGTCTATTTTCCAAAATTATCACTCCTTCAAATGTAAGGGATTAATCACTATTTCACTCAATGTGTCCATTTTGCGTGGTTATTCCACGCAATTGCTTGTTTTTGCAGCTTATTTTTCTAGTTGGAATTTTTTTCAGAGCGGCCGATCAGGAAATAGATAACACCTAAGATAAGGAGACCGGCAAGCAACAGGGCAAAAGAAACGGCATCCTTTTCGTCGATGGTGGCCACGAAGACTTTCCGTATAAAGGCGACCATGGCCAGGTCCACAAAAATACGGACGTGGAACTTGCCCCCCTTGAGCTGATGCACCTGGGTATGCAGAAGTTCGATCATCATCCACAGGATAAGCAGAGAACCCATTGCTTTGATCACGCCTTGTTCAAGTTTTACCGTCAAGGCATAGAAGATATCTGAAGCCAACAGAAGGGTTACCCCCAAGGCCATGGCCACCAAACCAATCATGAGAACCAGGTTCAGGCCATGCATCAATTTTTCAGCCCATTTGACGATCCACAACTCCACCCTCTGGGAGATGAAAACTTTTTTCAGCTCCGCTTCCCGGTAAGAACTGGTCATGATATCCAGACTGATATCAAGTGCCTTGTCCAGTGTCTCGATCATGATTTCCCGTTTAGCGGGCTCCGAAACCACCTGATTCAGGTGCTCCTGGAAGTATCGGCGGATAAAGCCCATGGCGGCATTTACATAGTGACCGTCGAGGCCGATTTTGACGTGTATCTTTCCGATCCGCACCAGCTTTATGAGCAATCTGTTGTCATATTTGGATGTGAGGATTTCGTTGAGCCATTGAAGAATGGTTTCTTTGCGTCTGTTAACGGCAGCGTCCGTTCTGAAATAGCCGGCGGTATAATCATCTTCCTGAAGATAGCGATAAAAATCGTCGGCAAAACGATCATGAATCGGCATGAACAGCTCAGCCATTTTTTTGAGAAGGACTTCATCCTGATCGGTGAAATCGTAGCGCCGCAGTATGGATTCTATGGAATGCATAACTCTTTGCCACCATATTCCGGGGGGGTATCGGAGCGTTTTCAGAATTCCGGCATCTTCCAAGCTAAAAAATCAGTAACCTTCCAAAACAAATTAAACAGTTAGATTTCACTTTAATCCTTATAAATCAGAATTTCAAGCTATTCAAAGTTTCATCAACACCTGGTTTTCCCTAAAAATGTAGGAGAAAGGATGTTTTTGAATCCGGTTACGCCCACTGCTCCAGGCAGGCCGATATCGATTCTCCCTTTACAATTATTTATATGGTTTTATATTACTAGGCAGCGCTTTTTGAAAAAAGTGATATTACTTGGTTTTATTTCGTCGAGCGCCACTTAAGGCGTTTTTATCCAACGACATATAATTAATTAAGGAGGGATCAGGATCATGTCCCAAAAAACAGAAAATGATCGCATCGCGGATATTCCGCGTGATCTTCCCATATTGCCGTTAAGATACACGGTGGCATACCCTTTTTCGGTCTTGACGCTGATGGTCGGTGTCCCGAGATCCGTTAAAATGGTAAAGGAGATTCATAAAGCCCAGGGCCTTATCGGCCTGGTTACCTCAAAAGACGGATCCGTTGATGAACCCCGGCCCGATCAGGTTTACAACATCGGTACCGTTGCAAAGATTGAGCAGGTGATTCAGGATTCCACCGGCACACTTCGGGTGTTGGTTCGAGGCATAGAACGGTTTGAAATTGAAGAATGGGTCGAAACCGAACCCTATCTGAAAGCACGCATCAACCCTAAACCGGATGTGTCCGAGACCGGTCTGGAGATGGATGCCATGGCCCGCAGCCTGCGGGGCCTGGCCCAGGAGGTCATCAAACTGTCCAGCCGTTTCCCGAAGGAAGTCTCGCTTTTTCTGGACCAATTGCAGGACCCCCGGCATCTGGTCTATCTCATTTCCGGCACCGCCGGCATGGATCTTGAGAAAGAACGGCTTCTTCTTGAAAAGGACAGTATCAAAGAAAAGATGCAGATACTGATATCGTATCTATCCCATGAAAAAGAGGTTCTGACCCTGGGTAAAAAGATCCAGACGGAGGCGCGGGAGGAAATGGACAAGGCCCAGCGGGATTATTATCTTCGACAGCAGCTCAAAGCGATCCAAAAAGAGCTGGGAGAAGAAAAAAAGGAAGACTCCCTTACGGATGAATACAAGGAAAAACTGGAAAAGGCGGCGCTTCCCGAGGAGGCCAGAAAAGAGGCTGATCGGGAACTGGCACGGATGGGCCACATGAGCCCCCAGTCCCAAGAATACACGGTGATCAAAACATATCTGGACTGGATGCTGGAATTGCCTTGGAACGAGCGAAGCGAAGACCGGATGGATATCGATTCGGCATGGGAAATTTTAAACGAGGACCATTATGACTTGTTGGAGGTGAAGGAACGGATTATTGAATATCTGGCTGTTCGAAAACTGTTGAAAGAGAGACAAAATGAAGCATCGGAACAGGAAGATGCAACGCCCGGTGAGTCCATCGGCGCCATCCTTTGTTTTGCGGGCCCCCCGGGTGTGGGAAAAACCAGCCTTGGGCAAAGCATTGCCCGTTCGCTGAATCGCCGCTTTACCCGCATGAGCCTAGGCGGCATGCGGGATGAAGCCGAGATTCGGGGACATCGGCGGACCTACGTCGGGGCCATGCCGGGGCGGATTCTTCAGGCCATCAAGCGCGCGGGCACGCGGAACCCGGTTTTCATGCTGGATGAAGTGGACAAGGTGGGAAGCGATTGGCGAGGCGATCCCAGCAGCGCGCTTTTGGAGGTATTGGACCCGGCCCAAAACCAGGCCTTTCGGGATCATTACCTGGATGTGGATTTCGATTTAAGCGATGTCATTTTCATCGCAACGGCCAACCAGTTGGAGACCATTCCCGCCCCGTTGCGCGACCGTATGGAAGTCATTCATCTGGACGGCTACACGGAATACGAAAAGATCCACATCGCCGAACGGTATCTGGTTCCCCGCCAGGTGGCGCGAAACGGTCTGCGAAAGGAGGAGATCGTGTTTACGCGCAAGGCCCTTCAAAAAGTGGTTCAGGACTATACGCGGGAAGCGGGCGTAAGGAATCTTGAAAGACAGACCGGCGCTGTTTGCCGCAAGGCCGCGGTGGAGGTTGCCGCAGGCCAAGAAAGTATCATAACGGTGACACCCGAACTGGTTCGCACTTATTTGAAAAAAGAGCAGTTCGAGTCGGAATGCTGTGAGACTATCGAAGTGCCGGGGATTGCAACGGGACTGGCGGTAACGGCCGTGGGCGGAGACATCCTTTTTATCGAGGCAACCCATATGAAAGGGAAAGGTCAGTTGACGCTTACCGGTCAGTTAGGTGACGTGATGCGGGAAAGTGCCCAAATTGCCTACAGCTACGTGCGATCCAAGGCCCGGGATCTCAGCTTTGATCCCCGTATTTTCGGACAGACGGACGTGCACGTTCATGTGCCCGCGGGTGCCATTCCCAAAGACGGCCCCTCTGCCGGTGTGGCACTGGTGATGGCCATGGCCAGCCTATACAGCGCAAGACCCGTTAGAAGTGATGTGGGTATGACCGGCGAAGTGACACTCAGAGGTCGCGTCCTGCCCGTGGGCGGCATTAAGATGAAGGTTTTGGCGGCTCACCGGGCCGGGCTTAAAACGGTGATTCTGCCCAAAAGAAATGAAAAAGATCTGGCGGATCTACCGGAAGAGGTCATGAATGATCTAAGATTTGTTCTGGTGGAACGAATTGATGAGGCACTGAGCGAGGCGCTGGATGATTGGGCGGCATGTGTCCCCATGGCGGCAAATGGATGATAGGCCTCATTCCGCCGCGGTCATTTTAAGCCGTACTTGTTGATTTTGGCGGAGAGGGTCTTACGATTGATGCCCAGTATTCTGGCCGCTTCAATCTTTTTCCCCTTCGCCTTTTTGAGCACAAAACCGATATATTTTTTTTCCAGTTCTTCAAGGGTGATGGGGTCTTCAGGGAAAATCTGCAGATCCCCTTGCTGCCGGATAATGTAAGAAGGAAGATTTCTTTCCAGAATAATATCCGTATCTTCAAGGATAAGGATTCTTTCGATGGCATGTTCCAGCTCTCTGACGTTGCCGGGCCATGGGTATTGCTTGAAAACAGTCACCGCCTCCGGGGATATTTCCGGGGGCGGTTTTTTCATTTTGTGGCTCAACTTTTCCAGGAAATGTTGAATTAAGAGTGGAATATCCTCTTTCCGCTGCCTGAGGGGCGGCAGTTCCAGCGGCACCACACTCAGTCGATAGAAAAGGTCTTCTCTGAAAGTGCCATTCTGGATGGCTTCGGAAAGGGGCGTGTTGGAGGCGGCGATGATGCGGACATCAAGCTTTATGCGGTGCTGGTCGCCCACTTTCATGAACTCCCGTTCCTGAATGACCCTCAGGAGTTTGGCCTGAATCTTGAGGCTCAGATTGGCAACCTCATCAAAAAAAAAGGTGCCATGGTTGGCCAGCTCAAAGAGTCCGTGCTTGGTTTGATGGGCACCGGTAAATGAACCCTTTACATGACCGAAAAGCTCGCTTTCAAGAAGCGTTTCCACCAGTGAAGAACAGTCTACGGCGACAAATTCCTGGTCTCTTCGGTTGCTGTTGGCATGGATGGCGCGGGCCACCAGTTCTTTTCCGGTGCCACTTTCGCCGGATATGAGTACGGAGCTCTCGGTGGGCGCCACTTTCCGGATTTTCTGGAAAATTTTTTTCATGGGTGGGCTTTGGCCCACGATGAGATGTTTAGGGGAGGTCTGCCGAATGCCGGTGTGTGCTGTTGAGGACCCTCTTTTTGCATCTTTGCTGCCGCAGACTTTGGAGAGGGTCAGGTCCAGGTCCTTCAGGCTGAAAGGCTTGGGCAGGTAGTCCAGTGCCCCCAGCTTTGTGCAGTGCACCGCCGTTGAAATGGTGGGATACCCGGTAATCATGACCACGCTTATTTCAGGATCGTTTCGACGGATCCGGCGAAGGACTTCAACACCATCCATATCCTCCATTTTGATATCCAAAAGAACCAGATCGAACGCACGGGTCTCAAGTTTTGCCAGCGCCTCTTTTCCGTTTACGGCTTCGGTTGTCTCTATGCGGCGGTTTTCAAGCGCACGGCAGATCCCCTTTCGAACGACGGATTCATCATCGAC
The DNA here is from genome assembly GCA_000179315.1 of delta proteobacterium NaphS2. Taxonomy (GTDB): domain Bacteria; phylum Desulfobacterota; class DSM-4660; order Desulfatiglandales; family Desulfatiglandaceae; genus NaphS2. Next base: position 2,523 of record ADZZ01000365.1, on the reverse strand, counting down.
GACCAGCACATGCTTTATCTCTCGTTCAGGGGGCATTTGGCGCTCTTATTGCGGTTCCATTTCACTCTTCGGTGTCAATAACCGGGAGTAATATTTTAAAAGTTGTTCCCTTGTCCGGAATACTCTCTACCTGGATGGATCCCTGGTGGGCATCCACAACCCCTTTTACGATGGCCAGCCCGAGGCCTGTTCCGACGACCTGACGGGTTTTAGGGTTCTTGACACGGTAAAACTTATCAAAAATTTTGGGCAATTCTTCTTCGGTGATGCCCACGCCCGTATCCTCAACCCGTATCTCCATGTACGCGCCCTGTCCTTTGGCTGATACGGTAACCCTGCCCCCCTGGGGAGAATAGTTGATGGCATTGCTGATGAGGTTGTTAAAGATCTCTTCAATTCTTTTGGGATCCGCCTGCACCGGTTTGAGATTTTCCAGATGATGGCTTAAGAGGATATGCTGTTTCTGTGCTCTCGGTTCCATAAGTTCAAGGATCTCCTTGATGATCTTGCCGATATCCGTCGGAACCCGGTGTTGAATAAATTTTCCCGCTTCAAGTTTGGCGATGTCCAGAAGATCGTTGATGAGGTTTAACAAAGAATCGATTTTAGCTACGCCCCTCTTGATGAAGTCCTGCTGTTTTTCTTGCAGGGGGCCTGCCAACCCTTCCAGCAGAACACTGTTGAGTTGTCGAATCGCTACAAGGGGACTCCGAAGTTCGTGCGCCACCATGTTGACGAAATCCGATTTCATTTCGTCCAGTTGCTTGAATGCCGTAATATCTTCAAGGACCGTAACCGTTCCGGCGATGGCGCCATCCGGATCCATTGCCGGTGCGGATAGGGCGCGAAGGGTATTCTGTTTTATTCGGAATTCCTGTGAAATGGATTCCGTTTGGGGTGTTTCGCCGTTTAATAGTTTTTTGAGTGTGGCCACCAGGTCTTCGTCGGTTATGATTTCTGAAATGGGAACAGGACTTACAGGTTTTTCAGTAATCTCCATTAACCGCATGAGCGCCGGGTTGTTCAGCACCACTTCCAAATTACGATTGGTAACCATGACCCCGTTGGCCATGCAGTTGATAATGGTTTTAAGCCGGCTCTTTTCAAGGTTGAGGTCGTAGAGGTTCCTCACGTTTTCAGCTTCAAACTGCTTTGCTTTCAATTCCAGATGCCGTTTATCCGCCGCCCTTTCAATGGTGAGCAGGAACTGGTCGATTTGGAAAGGCTTGGTGATGAAATCGTAAGCCCCCTTTTTCATACATTCCACGGCCGTATCTACTGTACCGTGGCCCGTAATGACGATGACGGGGATGTCGGGATGGGTGTCTCGCGTTCTTTCAAGGACTTCCTCGCCGCTCATGACGGGCATCTTGAGGTCCAGCAGGAGTATGTCGATATGCTCCGCTCCAAGAATTTCTAGCGCCTGGGAGCCGTTTTCAGCGGTGGTGATTTCGTATCCTCTTCCCGAGAGGACACGCCGGCATCCGTCGCGGACCACTTTTTCGTCATCTACAACCAGTACATGTGTTTTTTTCGCCATTATTCATCCAGTCCAATAAAAAGGGGTTCTTCCACGCCGCCTTCCGTGGATTCGATAGGCAGTTCAATGATGAAAGTGGTTCCCCCTGTCGGGGGGCACTCAAATCGAATACTGCCGCCATGCAGGTTGATAATGTTCTGTGAAATACTGAGACCCAAGCCCGTTCCTTTGCCGACCGGTTTGGTGGTGTAAAAGATGTCAAAGATTTTGTCCTGCATTTCCTCTGGTATTCCAGGGCCCTGGTCTGAAACGCCAATGACGACACTGGATTTTTCGGGGCGGTATAGAGCTTTGATCTTGATTTCTCCAAAACCTTCCATGGCATCGGAAGCGTTGATGAAAAGGTTGATAAAGACCTGTTGCAGTTGCCCCATGTCACCCACCATGGCGGGTATGTGGGGGTCAATTTCCTTGACGATGTTAATATCCTGAAAAGTGGCCTGTTTGGTCACCAGACTGAGACAGCTGTCGATGAGCTTTTCCAACTCAAATGAGGATTCCTTGCCGATGGATTGTCGGCTGAACTCCAGAAGTTCGGAAACGATTTTCTTGCATCTGAGGGTTTGTTTGATAATCTCCTGAACGTCCGCCAGTTGTTCCGGTCTATCTTTGAGGTTTTCCTGTAGTAATTCCGCATAAATCAGAACGCCTGCCAGGGGATTGTTGATTTCGTGCGCAACGCCGGCCGCCATTCTGCCGACTGAGGCGATCTTGTCGGACTGCACCAGTTGAAGATGGGCCTCTTCCAGCTCGCGTCGCATCTTAAATATTTCACGCAAATCAGTGAACGCACCGACGCTTCCAATCTCTTTCCCTTCGCTTCTGATGATGGAGGCGGAAAGGGATACGGGGACCTCTTCGCCCGATTTTGTGCGGATACTCATGGTGGTGGGGTTCAGTTTGCCCACCGGCCCATGTTGATCGCTCCGCATCTTTTCCATATTTTCCTTGGCGGTGTCAATGTCGTAAAAAGTGCTGAGATG
>ADZZ01000366.1 GCA_000179315.1 delta proteobacterium NaphS2 | reverse complement strand
TCCCAAACTGAGACAGTTTACCCGAGATTCGGTAACAATCGGTCGGGATGATCCTCCAGCAGCATGTTGATTCCAGAAARCCGCATAGTCTTCTCCCGGCCGAATCAGGGGATGGTTCTGGGTGAGTTGTTCCGTCTTTTTTTCATCGTCTGCCATGCGCTCCACCATACGCCGCAATGCCTTGGAGCTTTTCAATCCGTTTGCCTTTGCCAGTTCGGCGGCTTTTTCCACATACCTTGCCGGGTAGTGCCGGACCAGATTGATCAGGCCATACATCCGGCGCTGGCCGCTTCGGCCTTCTTCGGTAAACCACGTTTCACACAATGAGAATGTATGGGGTCCAATGGCTTCGGCCCGTGCCAGCAACCTGTCCGTTTGCCGGGAGGGATTAAAAATTCGGTCCCGCGGTTCCATCAAAAGGGACCCCGGCATACGACCCTTTGGATGGCGGCGAATCACTTCCATCCGTTGAGGGTCCAGGATTTCGATCTCTTTGTCATAGACCCTTACCACCACCTGACTGTAAAGGGGCGCCGGATTGGCGGCGTAGTAACAATTGTCCAACTGGATGGTGCCGTCATCGTAAACCGTCCGGATTTCCTGTCGAAAATACACAAACGGCGACAAGGGCAAAGGCAGAAGGCAGGGTTTTTCCTCCTGGAACATTTCTTCAACCTGTCTTTTGGCCCGGCCATGAATGCGAGGCGCCGCCCAGCGCTTTTCCCAATGCATGAGCCAATCATTCTGAGCGTCAATACAATCGAATTTCCGGCCCTTCAGGGCGGTATTCTGTGTGTACTTAACCCCGTTTTCCACCGTCCCTTTTCGGTTCGGATCCTTCACCCTTGCCGGGTCTGCCGCAACGTCGTAATGAGACAACATCGCGGCATATAACGTATTAAGCTCGGGATCATAAATATCAGGCTTGATCACGCCTCCTAAGG
>ADZZ01000367.1 GCA_000179315.1 delta proteobacterium NaphS2 | reverse complement strand
AAAAGGAACTGGAGTCACTCATTATTGAAGGACCCACAAAAGCTGGGTTTCCTGGCGCATGCTGGCGCAGTCCCATGATACAGACACTGATTTACGAGAAATTCGGCGTGCAATATAATGTCTTCTACATTTCCCAACTTCTCAAAAACATGGATTTTTCGTACCAAAAAGCAAAATTTGTATCAGATCATAAAGATCCTGAAAAACGCAAGGAGTGGCTTAAAACAACATGGCCTGAAATCTCTAACTTGGCCAAAGAGAAAAATGCATACATTTTGTTTGGTGACGAAGCCTCATTTCCGCAGTGGGGTTCTCTAACCTACACATGGGCCAAAAGGGGACATCAACCAGTCGTGAAAACATCAGGAAAACGTAAAGGTTATAAAGTCTTCGGTTTGATCGACTATTTCTCTGGCCGGTTTTTTTGTAAAGGGCACGATGAAGGCCGACTTAATTCTGAAGCTTATGAAGCCTTCTTGACCGAAGTATTATCCAAAACCAGAAAGCACATTATTCTTATCCAGGACGGCGCGAGATACCACACAAGTAAAGCGATGAAGAAATTCTTCGAAAAAAAGGCGGATCGCGTTACGGTTTATAATTTGCCATCCTATTCACCGGATTATAACCCAATCGAAAAGCTCTGGAAAAAAATCAAGGAAAAAGAAATCCACCTTCATCATTTCCCGACTTTCGATTCACTGAAAGACAAAGTAGAAGAAGCGCTTCTTCATTTTAAAGACCTGAAAAACGAAGTCCTTTCGCTTTTTGGGTTCTATAAGAACTTGACGGAAGCATAGATTCCCAATAACCCAAAATCTTTTTCTTAAAAGCTATAGAAGGAAGAGACGGTCAACATGAGCTGCAGGAACCTCCAGCTTCTTTCTATAACGCTGGAAATACTTTCTCATGGCGTTCGAACGAACCCGATCTTTTCATCGTTTTCTTAAACGCTCCTTTTTGGGGTCAAAAAGCGGGTTTTAAGGTCGATTTTGGGGTGCTTTTTTGGCTTAACAGATTGATTTAACACTGCATTCCCTGGTTCGACCCCATTACCACGAAAAAGGCATCGCCCAGGGCAGGCGACCGGAATTCCAGGGTGGCGGTCTTGTTCGCAGTGCCGGAGGAAGCAAGGCTGGCCTGCTGGGAAGAGCGAAACAAGAACGCGAAAAGGGTGATGCAAGGATTCTAGGGAGTGGCGACTTTGTTGACGAGGTCCTCCGTAACGCAAATGAGTCTTTTGAGTTGAGGATTAGGAACAAAATCTCGTTGGATGATTTAATTCAGCGTGTAATCGCGGATACTTCTTTGGAAATGGCGCAACTAAGGTCACCGAAGAGAGATGCAAAAACAAGTGAGATAAGGTCGATCATAAGTTTCTTGGCTGTGAACCAACTCGGAATGAGCGCCAAAACTGTCGCCGACAAGCTCGGTATTACCGGTATGGCGGTCGGGAAATGTGTAAACAGAGCCGAAAAAAGGCTTGACACACAGCAAATAATAGCGGAATATCTCCAATAAGTTTATAGGTTGACAACGTCCCCCATTCCTAATTTCCAAAGAGAACCGGCTTGCGGTATTTCGTTATCCATACAAAGTGGTATTTCAGGTCATAAACAGAATGTGATGTCTTGCGGTAATTCTTCATAATTCCGCAAGCCTACTAAAGTAGTCGCCTAAAGGCGAGGGTTTCTCCCATTCCCCAAGGGAGACATTAAAAACAAATTCAATTGACAAAGTGGTCGCTATTCATCAAAATCAATCATGGAACTGTAATTCGACAATGTCCTCCTGATGAAAGAAGGGAGGTTGCAACATGCCTAAATTGAGAGAAATAGAG
>ADZZ01000368.1 GCA_000179315.1 delta proteobacterium NaphS2 | reverse complement strand
TACGAGGTCATATACAACCTCCTGGCTGAGAATTACGTTTCCGGCAGGAGCGGAGCATGACTTATCGGCTTCAGATTGCACGGCTCCCATGGGACTGGACCCTCAACTCCTTTCCGTTTGATCTTCAGCCCGGAGTCCGGAAAAGCCGGATGATGACTTTGTCCGGCCTTGATTTCATCAATCGAAGAGAAAACATCGTATTTCACGGAAAGACCGGCGTAGGGAAAACAGGCCTGGCCGTCGGCATACTCCGTCAAGCCATTATTGCCGGGTACCGGGGGCGTTTTTATAATGTTCAGGATTTGCTGGATCAACTCTATGCCTCTCTCGCCGATCGATCCACCCCCAAACTACTCAATGCCCTGTGCCGATATGATCTGCTGTTGCTCGATGAACTGGGATACCTGACCCTGAAAAAGGAGCAAATGAACGCCTTTTTCAAACTCATGAAAGAGCGATATGAAGCCGGGCGGCCCACCATTATTACGACCAATCTCCAGCCTGAACAATGGTATTCCCTCCTTGAACCAAAGGACATGGTCGATGCTCTGCTGGATCGCCTCAACCATCGGTGCATCAATGTTCATATCGATGGGCCTTCTCTCAGAAAAACAGATGCCGGCTAATCCATTTTTCTAAGCCGATCTAAACCCTCTCAAACCTCATGATGCCACATGGCTTTCAATTATCTGTAAACCTATAAGAAAAAAACCCTTTTCAAGACCTCTTCTCAAAAAACACCGCCTCTCACATTCCAGTTTATTCTGCAGAAGCAACAGAACAACGCGCAATCACCGGTTCCGTTACGATTAGCAGAACTGGTTCTGTTTTCGTTAGCGGCCAAGCGTTGCGTATACCCACGCCAAAACAGCACTCCATGCCCAAGGAAATA
>ADZZ01000369.1 GCA_000179315.1 delta proteobacterium NaphS2 | reverse complement strand
AGGCCTTTTCATTTTGTGGAAAATAACTTTCTTCCTGGAAGAACCTTTGTCAGCTGGCATGATTTGAACCGGCAGGCCATCGACTGGTGCCGGAACACCAGCGACAAAACGTTCAAACGGGCTTTGGGAATGATACCGGATGAGGCCTATATCATTGAAAAACCGCATCTCATTGATTTACCCCCATACCGGCCGCCGGTCTATGTGGCAAAACACCGGGTCGTCGATATCGAGGGATATGTGCATTTGGACACCAACCGTTATTCCGTCCCTGAAGCACTGATTGGAAAATCCCTGGAAGTTCAGAAACACTGGCGCAAGGTCATCGTTTATGACAAAAGCCGGAACGTGGCGGAACATGACCGTATTCTGGATAAACGTGATACGCGAACAACTGTGCCGGGACATCATGTTCCGATTCGAAGAAAAAAGGATGCCCGGGTCCCTTCAAAAGAAGAACAGCTGTTGGTGGGAAATGATGCCGTTCTGGATGCGTATGTGGCCGAACTGAAGAAAAGAAGCCATGGTCGTGGCGTGGTCAAGTTACGCCGTCTGCTGCATCTGCAACGGACTTATCCCGGTGAGCCTTTTCTCAAAGCCGTAAGACAGGCCCTTAAGTATCGACTTTTTGATCTGTCCCGTCTGGAAAACATCATCCTCGATTATACCGCGGGTGACTTTTTTGATCTGTCATGAAAAAGAAAATTGAGCAATTACTCATTGACTGAAGTTAAAGG
>ADZZ01000370.1 GCA_000179315.1 delta proteobacterium NaphS2 | reverse complement strand
CATGAGCATCACAAAACTACACTCAGATTTTTCTTTCCGAGCCCATAGTTATGACCGAAATGATAGCCTTGATTCTTGAGGGTATTGAACGTCTCATTTTCTATTTTCCAGCGTGCACGACCGCCTCGCATAAGTTCATAAGAGTTTCCCTTTGTTATGGTAAAATCAGTAACCCAGCTGAAATGTTGCGTCTTTTCTGACGTGATTTCCCAGTATTCCAGGAAATTGATCAGCAAATCCTGATTTGATTCATTCAGGGGGAGGTGGTTAACGAGAAGGAAACGATGCGTTTTTTGCGGATTATCATTATCGACCAATTCAAATTGAACAGCTTCGCCATTTTCTTGTGCCTCTTCCACTTTTCTGAACAGGAAAGGATGATCCCCCTTCTTCACACCCAGAATGTAATGAAGATTGTATTTTTCCGCCTCCCTTATGTGTGGCGCATTCGAACTTAGGGCATCTTCGGTAATGATAACGGGCAGGTGTGGATGGTCCTTTCTAAGACTGTCGAAGAAACGTTTTGCGGCATTACGCTCACAATCGTTCTTGCTTTGGCCGTCTTGTTTGATTATGAACTCCGGGGCTAACGGAATGACCTCTTTGAGATCGGGATGAACAATTGCCGCCCCCAGCATCTGTTGGTAATAGGTGATTTCGCCGGTCTTTTTGTTTACTTTTTGCAGACAATTATCAGAGAAAATTTTCTTCGAGGAAAAGTAGCCTGTTCCGTCCAAAGATAACAGATAGCATCCCTGGAAGAAAGCCAGGCGCTCCAGAGCTTTGCCTCTTTGCAATTTACTAAAAATATTCTTATACGCAGGTCGAATTTCCACAGGGTCTACTTCATCCAGAATCGTTCGCATCTGCGAGTCACAAGGTATACTTCTA
>ADZZ01000371.1 GCA_000179315.1 delta proteobacterium NaphS2 | reverse complement strand
ACGACGGGTTCACCTTGAGTCTTGCCTGTTCAATCAAATCGGGAATGCGTGATTTTACCGATTGGCTTGGGTCCGTGTCCTTTCTCTCAACTTTTTCGGGAACAGGAGCGGACAGAACCCCCCGGATAGAAACAGGGCTTTTTATTTTTGCCAACCCCCACCGCTTATAGATTTTTTGAACATTGGCCGTTGAACATTTCAGGTTCAGTTTTTTTATCATTTTGGGCGCGGACAGGGAAGGATCCATGAGCCGTTGTTCAATGATTTGGAGTTCAAGTTCGGCGGAAATCTTTTCTCTGGTTCGGCCCTGCTGTACCAAATCCACCAACCCCCATACGCCATAAACCATATACCGATTTTTAAGCACATAAAAGCGATTGGGAGAAATTCCGAAGCGTGTCAGCACGGGTCGAACCTGCCGTTTCTTGGGGATTTGAGAAAGGGCTTTCATCAGTTCGATCCGTTGTTGCAGATGATCTCGATTGAAGTTTAGAAAGCTTTTCGTCCGACTTTCCGCATCATGCATCGCTTTTTTCTTCGCCCTTTGTCTGGCCGCGGAGTTGAGGATATGCTGAAGCTCCTCGAAATAACGGATATCTTTTTCTTTCATGCGATGCCCATACCCGTGGCACCGTTGAACCAGACGAATGATTTCCAGGTCCCCTCCGGGAAACCCAAGCGCTTCAGAAATCCGTAACGCATGGTTGGATCGTTCATGCGGCCTGGCGCGTTTAATCAAAACAACGAGCTGCTCAAGCCGAGCATCGATTTCCAGAAAAGAAAGTTTCGGCAGAAGACCTAATGCGCCACAATGAACAAAGGATTGTTCCAGTTCTACCAGCTTTCGCCTGCTTATTCCGTGTGATTCAGCAACGGACCGTTGGCTGTCCCGATTCGTCCATAAACGATAGAGCGCCTCATAAGATTTGAAAAAAGGCTCGTCTTCATATTCGAATGGGACAGGTGACTTCGAATTCGCTAATGCGCTTCTCACTCGATGCGGAATCTCTCGAAACTTTCTCGTGG
>ADZZ01000372.1 GCA_000179315.1 delta proteobacterium NaphS2 | reverse complement strand
AACCACCAGGCTTTAAAGCAATTGCGGGATTCCATCGAAACTTACGGGCAAATCGTTCCGGCCCTGGTTGTTACAGAGAAAGACAAACTGATTCTGGTTGATGGGTACTTGCGTGTTCGAGCGCTTCGTGCCTGCGGAAAGGACCAAATATGTGTCCATTTATCAGAAGAAAACGAACAAAATGCCATGTTTTCGCTTTTGGCCAAAACCAATGAACGGCAATGGGAAGCCAWTGAGCAGTCGGTTTTGCTTCAGGAATTACATCGGCGGTTCGGGTGCAGCCTCTCCCATATCGCAGCCCGGATAGGACGCGACAAAAGTTTTGTGAAACGACGGCTTGATCTGGTTGAGGCCCTGTGTTGTCAGCCACAATAAATAGCAAAGAACCGGCTCAAAATATCTGATTATTCCACCGGTGGTTTATTGGAACCGGTATTGTAAAGTGAGACTACCCCTTCTCGGCAAGTGCAAGTTTTTCAGCCTTTTGTCGGAAGGATTGAACGGATTCCTTCCCAAACCCTCCAGCCTTTTCGGCAAATGCAACTGCTTTTCGATAGTACTCAGCAGCGTCCCGGTTTTTTCCCTGAGCTTCATAGAGTTCAGCATAACGATGAAAGCCATCGATCTCCTCAGGATATTGTCGCAAGAGCTTTCGGCACACCGCCTCGGCTTCATCAAACTTCTTGTCTTGAATCAAGTCCGGCACCTGATTTGATAAATTGTCCAAATCCGTATAAATAAAGGTCCCTCCAATAGGTAATTTGGAGGCGTTGAGACAACATTTTTTATATTTTTTGCCGCTGCCGCATGGGCAGGGCTCATTACGTCCGATTTTTTTCATATGCAGCTTCGATACCCTATAGATTTAACCATAGAAGAATACAATGAGCAAAAGGCCTGGGAACATGCGGAGCTTGATCATTGTCCCTTTCATCCCGAGGGAGGATGCGACCTGGCCAGGCATGGCACCTATCCCAGGAAATTTCCAGAATACTGTCTGGTACCTCGATGGTACTGCCCGAGTGCGCACAAGACCATCAGCCTGCTGCCTGATTTTCTTGCATCTCGCTTTCCGGGAACTTTAGACGAAATCGAGCAGGCCGTCAATACAGCCGGATCATG
>ADZZ01000373.1 GCA_000179315.1 delta proteobacterium NaphS2 | reverse complement strand
ATGCTATTGACCGTCGGTCCGGCATCCAGCCCCTGGTTCAAAGTGGGCTTGAGTCGGTTGATATCGCCGTCGACGGTAAATGCCGCGATGGGAATGATGCTTTGCTGTCTTTGATCCAATGCAACATGTTTCCTCATTATGCCTTGTTCGCCTTATTTCAAATGTTCGGTAAAAAAAGCGGTGAGCTTGTCAAAAGGAATCATGTCGGTCCTGTCGTACAGATCAATGTGTCTTGGCATAATATTCAAAAAACTCACTCGTAATGGGGTCCAATCCTTCCGGAATGGAATCCGCCGGTTCAGTGGGGAATCCCGGGGGTAACCATGGACTGCCTTTTTCAATAATCCCTTATTTTATAATTTCACCTCAACTGCCGTATTGCTCGTCACTGACATGCTCCAGCCAATCGACATTTTTGCCGTCAAGTCCTTCCTGGATGGCGATATGCGTCATGGCTGTATGGGGTGACGCCCCGTGCCAGTGTTTCTCGCGCGGAGGGAACCAGACCACATCGCCGGGACGAATTTCTTCGATGGGCCCGCCTTCCCGCTGTGCCAACCCGCATCCGGCGGTTACAATCAAGGTCTGTCCCAGGGGGTGGGCATGCCAGGCCGTGCGTGCGCCCGGTTCAAAAGTGACACTTGCTCCGGTTGCACGGGCCGGATCGTTTGCCGTAAGAAATAAGGGGTCAATGCGTACGGTTCCGGTAAACCAGTCAGCTGGTCCTTTTACAGAGGCCTGTGTTCCGTTTCGTTTGATTTCCATTGCTTTCGCTCCTTTCTTGCATGGATGTTTAAATCCATCATTGGTCTCTCGGCTGTCTCAAATATACAGCAGCCTGCGAAAGTCAGGTAGCCTGATCGTTTCTAATAATTGCCTGATTGTCCAAAACAATATTTTTGTTATTGATCCCATGATAAAAAAACTGTAAGACTAATTCGCTGATTTTTGTAGGGATGTTTTCTTACATATTAATATTAAATGAAATTACGTTACATCGAAAATTAAACATGCGGTTGGTATGAAAAATTCAGCAAAATCTATTCGAAAAAATGATTGTCCGGTAATACATGGTTTGTGACGAATTTGTTGAGAATAGAATAAGATTGTGTTGGGGCTAAAAAATCAGGAGCAAGGAGAGTTGCCATGGATGAAAATAATACCGGTTCGGTGGAGATGCACAGATGCAAGAAAAATTGACGGTTGCATCCAAAGCGCTGGCAAAGAGTATCGCCAGGTGGATTGGAAATGAAAACCAAATGGATGCGAAAATCCCAGGACTTAGGCTTAGTCGGTGGGTAACACCAACAGAGCCGACAAGCTATACGCTTGAAGCAAGCGTATGCCTGATCGCCCAAGGGGCCAAACGGGTGCTGTTGGGAGAGGAGAGCTATGTGTATGATGCGACCCGATTCCTAATTTCATCTGTGGATTTGCCGGTTGTGGCAAACATCATTGAGGCGAGCAACGAAGAGCCCTACCTGGGTCTGATATTGGAGCTTGATTTGCAGGAAATATCCCAGCTGATCGTAGACAGCGGCCTTCCATTGAATCATTCCCGGCAGGCACAGAAAGGAATGGCTGTGGGCCAACTTTCGTTGCCCCTGCTTGGGGCCTTTCAACGTCTGATGGATTTGCTTGTGGAAAGAGAAAATATCAAAATTCTTGCCCCACTTGTTAAGCGGGAAATTTTTTTCCGTCTGCTGACAACGGATCAAGGGCCGCGCCTCCAGCAAATAGCAGCTTCAGGGAGCCACAGCCATCAGATTTCAAAAGCAATCAACTGGTTGAAAAATAATTATACCAGCCCCCTTCGCGTGAAAGAACTGGCGGCTGACACCGGCATGAGCAAATCGGCATTTCATAACCATTTTAAAGTAATGACGTCAATGACGCCTCTGCAATTCCAAAAAAGATTGCGTTTAAATGAAGCCAGACGGTTGATGCTTACGGAAAACCTGGATGCCCTGACTGCAACCTTTGAAGTTGGTTATGAAAGCCCCTCGCAGTTCAGTCGTGAATACAGCCGGTTGTTCGGTGCTCCACCATTGCGAGATATCAATCGTTTGCGTCAGGCAGCCCAGGCCTAGAAAGGGGTGTTGAGGACAAATTTTCACGCCTGTTATGAGGAGGTAACAGTCTGTGAATATTTTTGATATGTTAGTTGGATACAGGAGTATGTAATGAGCTGTTTGTCCGTGACCAATGAAAATCCTGAAGTGCCCGGCGCAGGAAGCGCATGTGATCGGTAATATGGGTGCCTATGAGATGCATGTTATTGGAATCATGTGCCGCGTAATGGGCCAGAAGCGGATCGAAAACCTGAATGAATTCCGGCTGGTCAAAGGATTGGAGCAGGGAAAGAAGATTATCCGCCCGGGCCGCCGCAGTACCATCCCCTTCTATTTCCCCTAGGCGGAGCCCCTCAAAAAAACCCTTTACAGTTGCGCCCACCGCAAAATCATCCAGCCAGACCATCTCCCCCACCCCGTCCAGCCGGTCCAGCCGCATCCTTACGGTGGTGTCCAGGAAAAAATAGAGGATAGCAATTGTCGGATCGACCTCTTTTCCGGAAAAAGCGGCCATTAATGGCGCATAATTTCGAACGGTGGTCAGTTTCACCTCCGGTTTGCCGTCCCTAGGGCATTTGACGATAAAGTCCCCTGCTGCGTGGTGCCATGCCCCTATATGGTCGAAATTCTCATAATCATAATAACAGGCCAGAATTTTGGAGCATTCTTCAATAATAAGAGCTGCTTCCCTGCTTGAAGCATACCGAGGGCCCCTTTTGAGATCCCATATCTCTATTTTCTGTCTGTGGTCCGACGGGTCCGTGGTCACATGCCATTCATGGTAATCTTCAAACCATTGGGCTGCGAGCATGACCATTTCCACAGCCTTCCCGCCGGCCGTACGGCAGCTCGTCTTTCTGATGCCGTAGATTTCGGGCAGGAATGAAAACTGAGTCCGACGGTTCAGCCGTTGCAGGATATCGTGTTCTTGCAGGATACAGTCTATGCCATTTGGGGAAATGGCGGTGCTCAATGTGAATTTCACGCGGACTTTCGCCGTGATCACTTCCACGCTGGCCAGATGGTACAGAAGCCCGTGTTTTTCGCTGCGGATTTGAATTCTTTGTATCTCTTCCACATTGAAATTTTTGCGGGAAGCGCTTTTGAGCGCTCCTTTGAGCAGTTCTCCCCCGTCATCCAGAATACATTTCCGCATGGTGTCAAAATAGTCGCCGAGGGTCAGATGGGGATGGGCTTTTTCGGGGGTCAGGAGGAAGGGTCTTGATAAATCCTCGGGGTCCAGCAAAATGTCGCCCTCGGGAGAGGAGAATAGACAGGTAACGATCATAACTTGTTCAGAGCTTCTCGGGCGATTTCTCCCACCGACATTTTCCGGATGTGCCCGGTTTCATAGATTTCGATTTCATGGGATTCATTGAGGTGTTTTTCCACATCTTTTCCGGCTTCGTGAGCGCCCAGATTTCCCAGGAGCCATAGGGTGTACCCGCGGACGGAAGGATCCTGATCATCGAGAAAGGCAAAGAAATATAGGGTATGTTTGCGAATGAAAGGTCCTTGGGTTTTTGAGATTCTGCCCAGAGCTTTCAACGCATCGATCCTGCGGTGCTTGTCCCCCAGAAACTGATAGAGTTGGGAGGTATACCCCCCGAAAAGATCGGGCCGCTGCGCAATAATTTCACCGATGGCTTCAAAGGCCCCCAGGGGGAACGCCGCCGTGTCCGTAAGGGAATAAAAAAGCGACTGGAGCAGTTTGGAAACCATTCCCGAATCTCTCTCCCCCAGAACGGCACAGGCCCTCCCGAGGATTTCGGCAGCCCTTTGGCGAAAGAGGCTGTCCCCGGAATAGAGGAGGCGTTGAAGAAGCCGGATGATTTTCTTGTCTTCCCGAACGGCATCCAGGATGGGATCCATGTCATAGTGCCTGACCTTTTCCTCCACCTCTTTTTTGCTCATCCGTTTTTCCGGGGCTTTTTCCCTTTTTGTTCCGGTGTTCAGTGGCTGAGCGCTTTCCAGACGATTCCTGGCCCCTTGGGCCGTGACCTCCTGAACTTCCTGGTGCAATCTCACAAAATATAGCGCCCCGGATGTTTTTCGCCCCTCATAGGTTCCCGACGGGATCACAAGGTGTGTGATGAGATCGTAATTTTCCACGATTTCCTGTTGATAATCTTCGTCCGCCACAAGTCCCCACGCCAGGTCCCAGTCCATGTTGCAGCCGAACAATAAGGCTTCAATCAAGGCGGCGCCCAGGTTGTGTCCGGTTTCATCACAGGCATAGACGGCACCGCAGGAGCACATTCCCACGGGCATCTCACCGGGTTTTCGGGTGGTAAGTTCTCTGGGTTTTTCTACGGGCAGGCCGCAAAAAGGGCATTTGGCTCTTTGAACCGGTTCTCTTCCAAAAAATTTCTGATCAAGCATATCTATTGGTGTTCCAGTGTGACAAAAGGTGTAGGCAGGCCGAAACTGCGGGCATTTTCATCGTATTCAAAATCGACGATTTCCAGACCCCATCGGGAGCTTTTGAATTCAATGACCCAATTCCGGTACTGGGGACCGGCAAATTCGCAGCTGATATTACCGCATTTTGCGTCCATTTGCATGAGCCTGGCGGCAATGTCGTTTTCAAATATCTCGGTGATATGAATTCTGTCATCATCGTCAAGGAACTCTTTGGACGATGTGTTATGGTTTTGATCCGTCATTTTGCGGGTCCCGGAAGGTCCAGGGTCATGCACTGGTTCCCCGATCCACAGGACTTTGTTGAAATCTTGGGTTGATTGCCACCGACGCCGACGCCCATGGCATAATTGGTGGCGCTGGCCACTTTCTCAATGGTGTAAGCCGAACATTTCGGACAGGAAAGATCAACCTCTTCGTCCGAGCTCATAAACAGCTTTTCAAAAATTTCGCCGCATTGAGCACATCTGAATTCGTAAATTGGCATTGTTTTACTCCTTGCTTATATCGTATAAAGGTCAACTATAGTCACGAAAACAGTCAAAGTCAAACAACCATGATTCTTTCCTTTCATCCCTGTTTTACGGCCGATCACCAGATTATTCTGGGGGACCGTTTGCTTGGTGAAGCGGACCGAAATTTGATTCGCGACGCTCGGGCAGTCATCTTGCCGCAGGGACGGGTGGGTCGAATATTTCATGAGTGCCTGAAGGCGGATGTGGCCATGTTTCCCGATTATCAGGCACGTCACGACTATCCCGGCAAGGTGGGACAGAGCCGGCTGTTTGAAACATTTCAACTTCCACATCCCGGGACTTTTCGCTGGAGCGGGGTGGACCAGTTAAAGGAGATGGCAAGACGCTCCCACGAATTTCCCTTCGTGGTCAAAGACGATTTCAGTCATGAAGCCGAAGGGGTCTTTGTGATAACCGGGCCCAAATCCTTTAAATCGGCAATCGATCTTCTGGCCTTGAAAAAACAAGGCGAAAATGTGGGTTTTGTCACCCAGGATTTTGTGCCTACCGGCGGAAATGTCCTGAGATCAGTCATTATGGGAGAACGGGTCATCTCCTACTGGAAACGTCCATCCAAGCCGGGCCAGGTTGTCACCACCATCAGCAAGGGTGCCCTTATTGACCATGACTGGAAACCGGATCTTCAGGAAAAGGGGCGGAAAATGGCACAGGTTCTGGCTGCGCGAACAGGGATTAATCTGGCCGCTGTGGACTTCGTATTCCCTCTCTTAAAGGAAGATCCCGAACCTCTTTTTCTGGAGATCAATTATTTTTTTGGGAGACGGGGTCTGGGCGGCATGGATGCCTACTACCGTCTTCTATTTGAGGCCATTCAAGACTGGTTGAGAGGGATGGGCTTAAATCCAAGAACCGTTGCGCTTGTCTGAGTTGTGTTTGGGTGTTCCTTTTTCCGCTTAACGGTTTGAACCGTTTTGATTCTTCGGGAGATGGATTGAAAATGTACTTCCTTCACCAGGGGTGCTTTCAACGGTGATATGTCCGCCATGGGCTTGCACCACATGTTTGACAATGGCCAGTCCCAGGCCGGTTCCCCCCAGCTGTCGGCTTCTCGCCTTGTCCACGCGATAGAACCGTTCAAAGAGACGGGGCAGGTGCTTCTTGTTGATGCCGACGCCATGATCCCGGACGGCGATGGTGATGGAACCTGATTCTTCAGTGACGGATATGTGAATGGTGCCGCCCGTATCACTGTATTTTACGGCATTATCCAGAAGGTTGACCAGTGCCTGTTCCAGTAAGGTGGGGTCCACTTTGAGGGTGACGGACTCGGCACAGGACACGTCGATTTCAATTTCTCTTTCGGCAATCGCCACATGACAGATTTGCAGGGCATTATGAATGATGTCAACCATTTGGCTTTCAACCAGGGAGAGCCCTTCCTTTCCCGAAGTCTGTTCGATTTTGGAAAGATTTAGAAGATCCTCGATAATGGCTTCTAAACGATCCACATGCTTTTCGATGATCCCCAGGAACCGTTCAGCGTCCGCGGGGTTTTTCACGGAGCCGTCTCGAAGGGTTTCAACAAAGCCCTTGATGGCGGTAATGGGGGTCTTTATCTCGTGGGAAACATTGCTCACAAAATCCCGTCGAATGTTCTCCAGTTTACGAAGACGCGTGACGTCATCGAGTACGAACAGGGCACCGATCTGGTTTTCGGCTTCGTCACGAAGAATGGTGCCGTGTCCATTTAAAAGCCCTTCATCACCCATGGGAATGTCCCTTACGATGGTGTCCCGTGCCGCTAAGGTCTCTTCCACGAAATTGTAAAACGCCGTGTTTCGCATGACTTCCTGTATGCCTCTGCCCCTGGCCTCTGCCGGGTCACATCCAAGGATGGTTGCGGCCCGCTGGTTCATATTGAGAACGCGGGCTTCCATGTCTATGGCAATAACCCCTTCAACCATGCTCGAAAATGCGGCCTGCATTTCGTTGCGCTGCCGGCGAACCTGTTCTATCTGCCGTCGAAGATCGTCCGCCATTCTGCCCAGCGATTCATAAAGGCCCTCAATTTCGCCCGATGACTTTACATACGGTTTGGGCAGAAAGTCGCCTGAGGCAATGGACTCGGCCCATTTCCTGATCTGTTCAATGGGATGGATAATGCGGCGTGATACCAGAAGGCTGAGAATGGCGGCAAAGACTGCCATGAACAGACCTGCGAGCAGTACCTTGTTCTGGATGCTATGCAGGGCGCCGTCTATGGCACTGATGGGGATTGAAGCCCTGACCACGGCGACCGTGTGGTTCATTTCCCGAACCGGTACGGCCACATACATGAAGTCTTTGTTGAGTGTAACGCTGTGTCTCAGGGTGGCGCCGCGCATTTCCTTAAGGGCGCCCAGAAATTCGGGACGATCCGCGTGGTTATCCATGACCGAAGGATCTTCATCGGAGTCGCCGACCACCTGGCCCGTGGGAAGTATGACCGTCAAACGGGTTGCGGAATTCTTACCGGCCTTTTTTGCGAGTCGGTCAATCTGTTGCGTATCCGGCGGTTCAAGGTAGGTTTTGATTTGGACTTCGAAAAGGCGGGCGCGCGCTTCAAGATCCGAGGTGGTCTGCTTGATATAAAAATGTCTGATGGCACTGGAAGCATACCAGGCCACGACCACAAGCGCGATGAGCGTTATCAGGAGATAGGAAGGAAAAATCTGCCAGAACAATCGCTTTTTTACCGCCATGGCCTAAGCCTCCCTGAATCGATAGCCCACACCTCGAACCGTTTCAATATATTTACCCATGAATCCCAGTTTTTTCCTGAGGCCAACGATTTGTACGTCAACGGAACGGTCTGTAACAAAATAATCGGAACCGCGAACCGCATCCACGATTTGGGAACGGGTGAACACCCACCCCGGTCTTTGGACCAGATATCTTAAGATTCCGAATTCGGTATAGGTGAGATCGATGACTTTATCGTCTACCCTGACTTCCCGGCGGCCCGGATGAATGATGAGGTTTTGGACTTTGATGACGTCGGAGGGTTTGGGGGTTTCGGTGGCTTTCCTTCTAAGGACCGCTCTGATCCTGGCAAGCAGGATTTTCGGGCTGAAGGGTTTGGTCACGTAGTCATCCGCACCCAGTTCCAGGCCGGTTACAACATCCGATTCTTCACCTTTGGCCGTCAACATCACAATGGGGATGTTTTGCGTTTCCTGATTTTTCTTAAGGAATTTTGCCACCTCAAGACCATCCATGCCGGGCAGCATCAGGTCCAGCACAATCAGGTCAGGGCGTTCTACGCGGGACATTTCCACGGCTCTTTCCCCGGTGGTGGTTGATATAACCCGATACCCTTCCTTTGCCAGGTTGAAGTTAACCAGTTCCAATATGTCTTCTTCATCGTCTACTACAAGAATTCGTTCTTTGGCCATAATCCCTTCTCAATCCTTAAAACATGTGCGCAAATCTAATGGGGAAATGTTAGCATTCTGTTAGAGCGGTGTAAGAAATTGTTTAGTTTTTGAAGGAATGAACCGGTGCGGGTATGCGACCCCCGCATTGCACAAACCCGCTGGATGCGCCTGAGGCCCGAATGGCCATGACAGGGGATGCGCCAAAGAGTCCACCCCAGTGCACCCAATCGCCCGGCTGTTTCCCGGGTACCGGGATCAGTCGTGTGGCCGTGGTTTTATGGTTGATAACGCCGATGGCCATTTCATCTGCGATGAGGGCACTGATGGTATCGGCGTTCGTGTCTCCGGGAATACACACCATGTCCAGGCCGACGGAACAGACCGAAGTCATGGCTTCCAGTTTTCAACACAGAGGGTCCCATCCGCCGCTGCCGCGGCCAGGGCGCTATCTTCGGC
>ADZZ01000374.1 GCA_000179315.1 delta proteobacterium NaphS2 | reverse complement strand
CTCAAACCGGGTCAAAAAGAACGGTCACAAACGTAATGCTCCGCTTTGTCGGAACTATAAATGCAATAACTGCGGTTGCCGTTTCAACGATTTTACGGGTACCATTCTGGCAAGAAAACACCATCCCATCAGAGTATGGATCGTCATGTTATACCTCATGGGACTAAACCTATCCAACAGGCAAATCGCCGCGGAGCTGGACCTTAATCCGGATGTCGCCCATAGGATGACTATTTTGCTTCGGAGCGAAATCGCTGCAAGGAAGCCGGGATGTAAAGTCAGTGGGGTAGTAGAGTGCGACGAAGTATACGTAATTGCAGGGCATAAAGGGCATCCGGAAAAAGTTCGTCAGAAAGGGCGAGCACCACGGTGCAGAGCGCTCAAGGGTGCTCCGGGCCGAGGAACTCTTGAAAAAGAAAAACCTCCTGTCCTCGGAATCATTGAACGTTCCGGGGATGTCGCCATTTTTATGCTTCCAGACGTTAAACAAAAAACCATCGAACCGATTTTGCGGTCTGTTATAACACCAGTGTTGTCAGCCACAATAAATAGCAAAGAACCGGCTCAAAATATCTGATTATTCCACCGGTGGTTTATTGGAACCGGTATTGTAAAGTGAGACTACCCCTTCTCGGCAAGTGCAAGTTTTTCAGCCTTTTGTCGGAAGGATTGAACGGATTCCTTCCCAAACCCTCCAGCCTTTTCGGCAAATGCAACTGCTTTTCGATAGTACTCAGCAGCGTCCCGGTTTTTTCCCTGAGCTTCATAGAGTTCAGCATAACGATGAAGGCCATCGATCTCCTCAGGATATTGTCGCAAGAGCTTTCGGCACACCGCCTCGGCTTCATCAAACTTCTTGTCTTGAATCAAGTCCGGCACCTGATTTGATAAATTGTCCAAATCCGTATAAATAAAGGTCCCTCCAATAGGTAATTTGGAGGCGTTGAGACAACATTTTTTATATTTTTTGCCGCTGCCGCATGGGCAGGGCTCATTACGTCCGATTTTTTTCATATGCAGCTYCGATACCCTATAGATTTAACCATAGAAGAATACAATGAGCAAAAGGCCTGGGAACATGCGGAGCTTGATCATTGTCCCTTTCATCCCGAGGGAGGATGCGACCTGGCCAGGCATGGCACCTATCCCAGGAAATTTCCAGAATACTGTCTGGTACCTCGATGGTACTGCCCGAGTGCGCACAAGACCATCAGCCTGCTGCCTGATTTTCTTGCATCTCGCTTTCCGGGAACTTTAGACGAAATCGAGCAGGCCGTCAATACAGCCGGATCATGCAAAAGCCAGGAAGAAGCGGCTTTTGTTTTGAGACCKGAGATATCTCTTCCATCAGGGCTTCGCTGGCTGAGGCGGAGGATCCAATATGTAAAGGAGGCACTGACAATTCTGGCCGGACTTCTTGTGACCGAATGTGCTCYGGATCTTGAATCATTCCGCAATAAATTCCGCACAAACAGGGTGCTGATCAAATTGCGTGAAATGGGTCGGGAATATCTGCCATCCATGCCGCCTATTGTCGGATTCGGCCCCCGTTCCGGCAAGCGGTATTGCCACCTTGGGTTTTCCAACAATTGATGGGGACTGTTTATGCCCGTTTGATGGG
>ADZZ01000375.1 GCA_000179315.1 delta proteobacterium NaphS2 | reverse complement strand
CATCGGAAAGGCCATGGAGATCACGGGCGCGGCCCAATTCATTGCCAGCGGCATGGTGGGGCTGGCCAGGGGCAATCCCTGGCTGGTTTTATCGGCCCTGTATCTCACCACGTCCATTCTGACCGAAATGGTCACCAACAACGCGGCCGCACTGATTCTGTTTCCCATCGCCATGGCCACGGCAAACCAGATGGGTGTCAGTGTTACGCCCTATGTGTTTGCTATCATGATGGGCGCCTCCGCAAGCTTTGCCACCCCCATCGGGTACCAGTGCAACATGATGGTTTTTGGCCCCGGCGGCTACCGGTTCAGTGACTTTCTCAAGATCGGCGTTCCCATGAATTTGATTATGTGGATGGCCGCAAGCGTCATGATTCCGCTGATTTGGCCCTTTTAGAACCATTGTGAGGTGTAAATTGAAAAACAGACAACGCATGAAAACCAGTGTGAAAAAGATATGAGGTGATGGAAATGGAAGGATTAAAAGTGCTGTTGGTGGATGATGAAGCGGTTTTTTGTAACAATATGTCGAAGCTCCTGAATAAAAGGGGATACCGGGTCGATGCGGTCAATGGAGGGGAAGAGGCCATCCGGATGCTTCAAAACGACCCCTATGACGTGGTGGTGCTGGATCTCAAAATGCCGGGCATGAACGGCATCGATACCCTCAAGAAAATGAAAGAAATGGGGGTGACCGCCCAGACCATCATGCTGACCGGTCACGGGGGACTGGACTCCGCCATGGAAGCCGTGAAGCTGGGTGCCTATGACTACATTCCAAAGCCCTGTGAAGTGGATGAACTGAGTGTCATGATCAATAACAGCCAAAACAACAAAAACCAGAAAGGCAAGAAACGTAAGAAAGGCTAAGCGCAACCAGGTAACACATAAAACAGTCGCATAATTCGCTTCCCCCGAAAAGAAAAGGGAACGGATTATGCGGCCCCGCTCGGGGAATTGACCTCAACGTGATTAGCCGGTGGTGTTTAAGGACTGTCCCCATGGAAAGAAGAACAGTCAAAGAGATCATCCTGCCCGTGAAGGAGGGGCTCCCGCTGCACCCTTCGGTGACCATGAACCATCGCATCATTGATGCCGTTGAGTTGATGATAGCGCACAATCTCAAAAACATTACCGTGGTGTTAAACGACCGACCCGTCGGCAGGGTCTCTCTTGAGGATGCCCTTAAAAGGCTGGGCCTTCAATTCCCCGGATCCTGATTCTCCGACTTAAAGCCTTCGGCGTCAATTCCCGATTCTTTCATCAGACGGTGCAGATATTGCCGCTGAATTCCCGCCAATTCCGCGGCTTTGCTGATATTGCCGTGGCTCTCCTCGAGAAGTGACTGAATATATTGCTCATGGAAACGCCGGATCATTTGCTCTTTGGCTTCCCGAAAGGGGAGACGGCCCCCCATTTGTTCCAGCTCGGGAAAAACGCTGGAGCGCGGGGTTTCCAGAAAAAGATCCGGTGGTTCCAACGTATCCGTTTTGCAGAAAATCACCCCGCGTTCAATGATATTTTCCAGCTCTCTCACGTTTCCCGGATAGTCCTGGGATAAAAGGATGTTCATGGCCGTATGGGAAATATTTCGGATATCCTTTTGGTTCCGCCGGGCATATTTCTTGAGGAAATGGTAACTCAGAAGGGGGATGTCCTCTCTTCTTTCCACGAGAGGGGGCAAATTGAAATGGATCACATTGAGTCGATAATAAAGGTCCTCTCTGAACCTTTTTTCCCTGATATCCGCTTTCAGATCATGATTGGTGGCGGCGATGAACCTGAGATCGGCCTTTTGGGTGGTCACGCTGCCGACGGGCTTATATTCTCCCTCCTGAAGGAGCCGTAACAGTTTGGTTTGCATCAGAAACCCCATGTCACCGATTTCATCCAGAAACAGGGTCCCTTCATGGGCCTCCTGAACCAATCCCTTCTTATCTTTAAAGGCCCCCGTAAAAGCCCCTTTGACGTGGCCGAAGAGCTCGCTTTCAATGACCTGTTCGGGGATGGCCGTACAATTGATGGTGACCAGTCTCTTGGAATTGCGGGTGCTGTTTTGATGAATGGCCCTGGCCACCAATTCCTTCCCCGTGCCGCTTGGCCCGGTGATCAATACGGTTGCCATGGTCCCTGCAACCTGTTCTATCTGTTCGAAAATATCCCTCATGACAGGTGTTGATCCGATCAGGGATGAAGGCGCGTTCTTTTCGGCCAGGGCCTGACGAAGCGCTTTGTTTTCCCTTACCATCTCCTGCCACTTCATGACCTTGTCGATGGTCAGAAGGATTCGCTCCCGCCGAAAGGGCTTGGTAATGTAATCGTAAGCCCCTTTCCGAATGGCTTCCACAGCCGTTTCGATAGTGGCAAAGGCGGTTAGGATAATGGTCGAAATTTCAGGATCAACTTTCCTGATCTCTTCAAGAAGTCTGATGCCGTCCATTTTCGGCATCTTCAGATCCGTGATGACCAGATCAAACTGGTCGGCTCTGAAGCGCTCGAAGGCCTTCAGGGGATCTGTTTCAGTAACGAGTTCGTGATCGGTCTCTTCTGAAATAATCCGCTTCAAAAGGGTCAGCATATCCTTTTCATCGTCTACGATGAGAATTTTTCCGGCCATTATTCATTCCGTTTCCTGGTGGGTAGCTTGATGGTGAAAATGGTCCCGGAAGGCTTGCCCGGAATTCCTTCCGCGTGACTGACACAATCCAGCGATCCGCCATACTTGGCAATAATCCCATAGCTTACAAACAAACCCAGGCCGGTTCCTTCCCCTTCCGGCTTGGTGGTGAAGAAGGGCTCAAAGATATGGTCCATGTCTTCCTCTTTTATTCCGACGCCATTATCCTCGAATTGAACAACGGCCTTGCGATGGATTCTTTCCTGTCCGGTTCGTATCGTTAAAACGCCCCCGCCTTTCATGGCGACAACGGCATTATTGATCAGATTGAGAAAAACCTGCTGAAGCTGGCGGGGGTTCCCTTTAACCATGGGAACGTCGTCCGCCAAAGACTGGACCAGTTCCACATGGCTCATTTCCAGGGTGTGCTTCACCACATTGATAATGTCGTTGACGCAATAGTTCAAATCGGCGAACTCCGAATCCCCTTCCTCCACCCGGGCAAAACTGAGCAGATTTTCAACCACTTGTTTACAATGAAGGCCCTGCCGTTCAATGGTTTTCAGATCTTCAAATGTCTGGGTCCCTTTCTCTGTCTTGCGCAACAACAGATCGCAAAACCCGAGCATCACACCCAGCGGGTTATTGACCTCGTGGGCGACGCCTGCCGCCAGGGTCCCTAATGAGGCCAGTTTCTCCGTATTGATCAATTGCCGTTCCAGGACCTTATTTTCGGTAATGTCCCGCGCAATGCACAGCACGGCGGAAACTTCACCGTCCTCGTTTTTAAGCGGCATGAAGTTTGCGCTGATCCAGATTTGGTGGTCGCCGGTTTTCAACTCAAACTCATCGCGCATGCTTTTTTTGTGTTTATACACCCGTTTGATGAGTGCCAATTGTTTTTCCGCCACATCTTCAGGGAATTGACTGGCGAGTTCTTTTCCCAGAAACGCTTCGGGCCGACTGCCGAAAAAATTGGCGGTGAAGCTGTTTACGGACAGAAATTTACCCGCCGGATCCACGGAAAAGATGAAATCTTCGGCACTCTCCACCAATGACCGGTATCGCTCCTCCGACTTTTTGAGTGCTTCGGTTCTCTGATGCACCTTTTTTTCCAGGATCCGTGACCAGCGCATTTCAAAAAGAACAATGGCCAGAACACCCGCCAGGATGACCAGGATCACCAAACCCTGAAACAGAAATTGCCTGACATATCCTTTCTGAATCACGCCTTCGATTTCGGAAATGGGCGCCACCACCGCAACCGACCATTTTCGCGAAGGACTTTCCGAAATCATGACGGGAGAATAGGCGATCAGTTTTTTGATCTGACCGGTAATCCCCCGGTGCCAGCCGGAGAGGTACCAGCCGGTACCTTCCTGACCTTTGAGCATGTTCTTCTGGATAAAATTGATTTTGTCAAAGCTGATGCTGGGGTCTTTATTTCCCCGTGCCTCAAAGGCGCTTTTCCCTAAAAACCCGGCGTCAGGATGGAACAAAAAGACGCCGTTTTCATCCACAAGCCACGCATAACCGGTTTGCCCGGAGCGGATATCCTTGATGAGAGGCGCCAGAAACCAATTGATGTTGATATAGAAAAGGAGCTGTCTCGGCGTTTTCCCCGGAAGTGATGCCGCCAATATGAGATCGATGCCGGAAGGCCGGATAAGGGGCCGGGAGATCCAAACGGACCGGTTATCGGACCCTTCCATGTCCGGCACCGGTTCCGCTCCGCTTCCCGGTTTCTCTGTTTCGGTCCAATGCCTGTATGGGGTATAGATGTAGCGCAGCCCTTTTTCCGGCGCCACAATTTCAATCTTTTGTACACCGTTTTCCAGGATACGGGAAAGACCCCGCTCAATGGTCTTCGTCTCTGCCTCGCGATCCCCGGGTTTGGCGGAAATCTCTTTGGCCAACAAAGAGATTTCCTTGACCAAAAGGCTGAGCTCTCTTTCGATGGAAGCCGAGACATTGCGCGCCAGGGCCAACTGTTCTTCATTAAACCTTCCCGCGATGATGCCTTTGATTTCTCCGGCGGACCAAAGGCTCAACCATATGCCGCAGGCCATAAAAAGGATTGCCGTTGAGCATACGATGAGGAGAATCCCCTTTCTTAATCGCGGTGCATTCCTCTTAACCATGATCGAAACCGTATTGTTAAGGAAGGGTCGGCCGCTCCGTCATGGGCCGTGGGGGCAGAGCCTTTGTCCCCTGGGTGGACTGGCACGAACAGGCGCTCCCTTTTTCTGAGGTGACAAGACATTGCTTTTTCAAGGGTGACTATAGAGAAAATCGACTTGGGGGTCAAACCAAAAACAAGATGGTTAAATATGTTTGACAAACCGTTCAATTGATAGTATTCATGCTCTCAATAAAGGATTGCAAAATGAATTTACACCGGACCACACATCGATTTTTTACCTTTGGATGCTTCTTTTTTGGTTTTAGAAGCGTCCATCCGGTGTTCTGACATAAACAGTTAAAACACCCCGGGTGGACCTTAGCGGACCACTCGGGGTATTTTTTAAAAAAAAGCTCCGAGATAGAATCTCGGGGCTTTTTCTTTTTTTGGGGGGTATTTTTTGGCATGGAGATGCCAATTTCAGAATCTTTGAATCTTTAAATGGTGAAGCGGAGGTGAACTTCAATGAACAATCTGAAACTGTCAACGCGGGAACCCGAACACAGGACTGTCGTGGACGTATCCGGGGTCCAGGTGGGTAAGGGGTTTACGGTGATCGCAGGACCGTGTAGTGTGGAGAGCGAATCCCAGACCGTGGAAACCGCCAGGGCGGTCAAGGCGTCGGGGGCCGATATGATGCGCGGCGGGGCCTTCAAACCGCGCTCCTCACCGTACTCCTTTCAGGGCCTGGGCCTTAAGGGGCTCAAAATCCTGGCCAAGGCCCGTTCCGAGATCGGCTTGCCCATCGTAACCGAGGTGCTCGACCCACGGGACGTGTCCTGGGTGGCAGAGTTTGCCGATGTACTTCAGATCGGCACCCGAAACATGCAGAACTACTCCCTACTCAAGGAGGTGGGTATGGTCGGCAAACCGGTGCTGCTCAAGCGCGGTATGTATTCCACATTGGAGGAATGGCTGAACTGTGCCGAGTACATCCTGAGCGAAGGGAATCCCAATGTGATTCTCTGTGAGCGGGGCATCCGCACCTTCGAGAAATACACCCGTAACACTTTGGACCTGTCCGCCGTGCCGGCCATGCGCGAGTTGACCCATCTGCCCATCATCATCGATCCCACACACAGCACCGGCCGCATAAGCCTGATCGGTCCCATGAGCCTGGCGTCGGTGGCCGCCGGCGCGGACGGTTTGATCATTGAGGTGCACAACAATCCCGCCGAAGCCCTGTGCGACGCTGACCAGGCCCTGACGCCGGACCTTTTTGAAGACATGATGCGGCAATTGCGGCCCCTGCAATCGTTCATGGAAAGATTGCCGCGTCTAAAAACATCTCACCAGGCAATGTAAAGGAGACCCCATGGAACTGAAAGATATTCGACGTAACATCGACAAGATCGACCGCGAGCTGCTGGTACTGCTTCAGGAGCGCATGGGCCTGGCGCTCAGATCAACCAAGTTCAAGGAGACCATCAGTGACACCCAGCGCGAGGAGGAACTGCTGGCCAAAGCCGAAAGGCTCAATCTGGACCTGGTGGAGCGCTCCTTCACCCGTCAGCTTCTTAGATCCATTATAGAGGAGAGCAAGCGCCTGCAGAAGAAAGAACCCCTCCTGGTTGCTTTTCAGGGGGAGCATGGTGCATACGGCGACGTGGCCGCCCGGAAACTGATACCGGACGGGGCCTGTATTCCCTGCTTGGAATTCATTGACGTATTCCGCGGGGTCGAGGAAGGGCATTTCGACCTGGGCGTGGTACCCGTTGAAAACTCATTGGAAGGCGCAGTCACCCAGGTCAACGACCTATTGACCACCACCGATCTGAAGGTGATCGGCGAGGCCAGGATCCGGGTGAATCACTGCCTTTTGGCCACCGAGGTCACGGATTACCGCGACATACGAATGGTTTACTCCCACCCGCAGGCCCTGGCACAGTGCCGCGGCTTTCTCATGCGCAACCATCTTGAGCCGCGGCCTTACTATGACACCGCCGGGGCGGCCAAGATGCTGGCCCGGGAAAACCCTCGCGCAGCCGCCGCCATTGCCAGCGCTCTGTGCGCCGAGCTGTATGATCTGGAGATCATCAAGGAAGGGATTGAGGACGAGCCTTCCAACATGACCCGCTTTCTGCTTATGGCACGCGACCCCTACGGCAAGCGTGGCGAAAAAACGTCCATCATCTTTGTCACACCGCACGAATCGGGACGGCTGCATGCCGTGCTGCAGCTTTTCGCCGAGGCCGGGATCAACCTGACGCGTATTGCCAGCATGCCGCTACGCTCCGATCCCGACAACTATTGCTTCTTTTTGGACTTCGAGGGGGATGAAAACGACGCTGCGGTCAAGCCGGTTCTTGAAAAGATGGAGGGTATGACCATCAGCCTCAAGCGGCTGGGAAGTTATCCGGCAAATGGAACCGGGTGCTGAACAGATTGCTGAAGGGGCAATGAATGATAAATCAGCATTTCGATTTTAATGATTTTTTTATCCTATGTGCTTACTGCTTCTGGCGCTTGACGCCCACCCTTGCTACAAACTGATGCTTGCGGCCAACCGTGACGAATTCTACGACCGCCCTACGGCGGCCGCCGCCTTTTGGAGTGACGCGCCGGAGATCCTGGCCGGGCGGGACCTGCGGGACGGGGGAACCTGGCTGGGGATTACGCGAAAAGGGCGACTGGCGGCCATCACCAATTATCGGGACCCCTCGTCCGTCAATGAGGACGCCCCTTCCAGGGGAGCGTTGGTGAGCGACTTTTTGCTTTCCGGGGAAGACCCTGAAACCTACCTGGCCCGGCTATCTAAAAAAGCCCGTTATTATAATGGATTTAATCTGGTGCTAATGGCTGAAGGCAAGTATTTCTGGTTTTCCAACCGGAATGGGCCGCCACAACAGCTACGTCCTGGCATCTACGGCGTCTGCAACCACCTGCTGAACACCCCGTGGCCAAAAGTGACTGAAGGAAAGGCAAGGCTGCAAGAGATGTTGTCCGAATCCCTAAATCCGGAATCAGTTTTCCAAATGCTGTCGGACCGGTCAATCCCGCCGGACGTCCATCTTCCGGACACCGGTGTGGGACTGGAATGGGAACGGAGTCTGGGTGCCATATTTGTGGCGCGTCCGGGTTACGGTACCCGCTCCTCCACACTTCTGACCATTGATCAGAACAACCACGTGACCTTTGTTGAGAAAACCCATGACACAAATCAAGCTTCGGAAGGGAATATCAAGGCGTATGAATTTTCCATTTTGAGGAAATAAGGCCGTAAAATTCCAAATTCACGCCGTTCGTTACGCGCCGTTGTCAATAACGCGTTTTTCCTCGTAAAAAAGTGCGACAACGCCCTAAAATGAGAAGGTATTTAAATCGCACTCGTTTTAATCTCTGCAGGAAGAAGGGCGCCCTCATTGCCGTGCCTGCCCTGTATATCGGTTTGATTGGTTTCGCGATCAGTGGCGCATCCATAAACCATGCGCCCATGCCCCTGACCAGGACATCCTTGCAGGTGTGCCATTTCTGCTAAAAAATGAGCAGGAAAAGGGTCGTCGTTTATATCTCACAGTTCACTATTGGGATCAGTCATACCGGTACCCTCATAAACGACGGTTGGCCTGCCTTGCCTGTATCCTCCACCTTCTTGTGTATTAATCGCACTTCCTCCAGGGCACCCGGCCAAACACAAAAAGGCTATCAAGATCAGATAGATGTGCATCCTCATTTTCCTGCCTCCTTAAAGACTTTCATTATGGAACAGTTTCCTTTTCCACCCAACAAAAAAACCGACCTCTTTTGAGAAGCGGGATCTTCTGAACCTCGATTCCCGGCGGCGCAACCGGCGGGAACATCCAGTTCTGCCGTCTTTATCGGCAGAAACGGGTTGTTGGTTTCTAAGCGTTTGTTCAGAATCTCGATTGAATTTTGAAAAGGAGGGCCCACCGCACTGAAATTAGGAGGGGCCTCTCTATTCTTTTGGACGTTTTAAAAACATCAATGTCCGCTCGTAGGTGCAGACTATTTTTTCAAACTGATTATATACCTCCTGATCGAGGGTGCCGGTTCCCCGGTCGGGCTTGCCGGTACTCTCCCTCTTGTTAACGATCTTCGTCTTTACCCTTATGGTGTCCCCCGGTTTCACAGGGGCGGTGAACTTAACCTTATCGATTCCCAAAACGGCACAGACCGTTCCGTAAACAAGTTCGTCAGTGAGGCCTATAGCGTAGCACAGGGTAAGGGGCCCAGGCGCAACGCGCGTGCCAAGCCCCTTTTCGCGGGCAAAGAGCTCATCTGTGAAGAGAGGGTTGAGCAGTCCCGTAATAGAAGTAAAGAGTACAATGTCCGCTTCGTTCACAGTTCGTCTGGGACTTAGATACTCATCCCCAACGTGTAATTCCTCAAAATATTTTCCCAGCATCTTCTTCTCCTTCACGATTCGTATGGCGTATAATGTTGTTCGCCTTTAATATGGTCTTCCGTAATATCTTTCCACAAAAACTATTTAAGCTTTCATTTGATTGCATAGCTTTTATGGCGAGGGCTTTATGCAAATCACTGTCTACTCTCAATTGAAATTTACCTGAATATTGTTTACCCGAAATACTTGTAGGTAATGGAATATTATCGCTTCCATAAATTTCAATCCATTCATCTAATATCTGGCACAATTGTCGATAAACCTCTTGTTCATTGTCACCATGACAGCATTTGCCAATCCAGCCGGGAATTGAACCAACATAGCATTGATCCTCTTCTGACCACTCAACAATTTTTAAATAATGGTCTTTTTTTTTCATTTTTTAGCCCTTCTGATTTTCAGTTGAACTTCTTTTTCCTGATATTGTTTTGCATCATCGCCAAGTTTGCCGGAAATGGTTATGGCAATTCCTTTGGAATGAATAAAGTTTTGGTGACTGCCTTTCCCACCACGATTAATAAATCCAGCATTTTCAAAATCTTTTATAAGTTGTCTGATTTTTCTTGGCATAATAATTATGGTATCAATGTGGTACTAAAAAGTCAATATGCGTTTTTAGAGAGGCGAATCGCGGTGCTGAATGCCGAGCTGAGCGGTTTCCGATCAGCTCGGCATTGCCGACTTCGCGAAGCGGAGTCGGCAACGGCCGGCATGAGGCGCGGCGGCTTTTTGCCGTCGCACTCAATGCCGTGGTTGGGCACATTTACATTATTTCAATCTGCCTTTTCTGGCAGATGTCAATAAAGTCACTATAATTGAATGTAGCCAAGTAGTTAACTTTGACATTAGTGTCGTCAAGAACAAGTCTGAGCAAGCAATCTACCATGCTCAGAGGTCTATTTGCCTGCAATCCAGATGAGAAGCACAGATCTATAGCTGTTTCACGATAGGGTTCGTCGTCTAAAAACGAGATGCGAGGTCGTTTGAGATATGCCTCAAAACTTTGCAATGCATTACGATTTCGGGTCAATCTTGTTCGGAGTGTCTCGTAAAGGGTCGGCCAAAGCAGAATAAGGTGACAAAGATCAAGATACTCTGCAATTTCATCAACCCGCGTTCGGTGTTGATCTCTTGGATCGAACATCGCAATCCAAATACCTGTGTCTACAAGTGTGTATTCCATAGCTCAACTTTCTTCGTCTTCAATTTCTTCTTCACCACTAGAATATCCTGTCCATGGTGGAGACTTCCTTGTGCCGAAAATAAAGCGACCTTTCATTTTTTTCGTCATGGTATCGCGCCAGATCACGTATATTCTTGTCTTTTTTGTCACATTAACTGAATCTTTGATGTCCTTCTTGAGATCTTGGATTAACTCACCTGAAAATTCAAATTTCAGGAATGCGATACTGTCACCACATTCTATCGCATCATGATCATCCAACCACGTGTAAATTCCCTCGTAGTCTCCACGAACACCAAAGTCATAAGATATCCAAATAGCTCTTTTCATAGTATTCTCCTTACGATCAAGTAGCCCACTCGCGGTGCTGACCGGCGCCGTGTAATCAGCTACAGGTTGTGCCTTGAATTAGCAGAATTTATAGCCCATTTTTACCCAATTTTCACATAAAACTTTCATGATGGAATAGCTCGCTTTTCAACCCAACAAAAAACCCCGATCTCTTAAGAGAAACGGGGTTTCTAAGATGCCGTGTGCCATATTTTTTCTCTTTGGGCTGAAGATGAAAAAAGTCGCTTATGGAAATAGTCATTAGATCACTATAAATTCAACTATTACGTTCTGTATGTCCTCCGAGATTTCAAGTCAAGGGAAAAATGACTTTTTGGATGATCAGCTCTTTCGTAGGCTCTTTGGCCGCGATGCCTCCTTTTCGTCATTTCCGGTTCAAGGCGGCCCTGTAAATCTCCTTATCCCGGCGGGGGGCCAACAGCCAGCACATAAACAACGACGGTTTTTTTCGAACTTCGTAAACAATGCGATCGTCTCCGACGCGCAATTTCCTGAAATTGGCAATCCTATTCTTTTAATGATTCTAGATTGTTAATCAGATCTGTTGGGCTAAAAACAGGCAGACGGGATTCTTTGAAATCAGCACTGTTCCTTGTCACGATATATTCAGCTCCGGCATGGATTGCCGATGCATGAATAACGGCATCCTCGAAGTCCTTGAGTTTTGATGCGGCTGCTCCTTCAAGCACGACCCGATTGACAGGCGCAACAACAAAAAGATTCAGTAAAGTGCGGATATGGCGGGAGGCGGCTTGATGACCCAGTGCTTTTGCGGCGAGGTAATAAATGGTTGTTACCGTGGTCGCACAAATAAATCCCATGATCTCGGATTGTTCGACAAAAGACATCAAAAAGGCTGCATCATCTGAGAAGGGCTTTCTGTCCAACAGAACGTCTAAAATAACGTTTGTGTCAAAAAGGATTTTCATAAATATTTTTCTTCCAGATATTTCTTATAGTCGCTCTCATCGACAGATTTTCCTTTCAGTGCGCTTTTAAGCGATTGGACTGCCGGCGAGAGTGGTTGGCCTCTTCCAATTTTCTCATTCCTTATGATTTCAAACAGGTCTGCCACTATTCGGGAAACGGATTTCCCTGTTTTTGCATTGTAGGGGACGTCCATAACATCATAAAAAAGCCCGTGTTAAACAAAAAATGAAAGAGCCATAAATCTTGTTGAATGCTAAAAGGAAGGTTGCAAATTTATCATTTTATGGACGTCCCCCGTCCCCCCCATCTCCGCCATCCCCACCCATGTCGTCAGTGTATTCCGCAAACGCCAACAACTCGTCTTTTAGTGGAACCCACAATTCTGAAAGCCCCGCAATGATGGGTGCAACTTTCTCCAGGGCAAGGTTAAAGGTATATACATTTCGGACCAAATGTCGAAATCGTCTTAATGCATCCAGCCTCGGCAGCCGATCACAAGCTATTACCGCAGGGCGTTTTCCAGGCACTTCTTGGGTCATTTTGCGAAGCAAATCACGGTGCCAAGTTTTGCCTTTAGGAGGGTTGTCATCAAGATGGACGGCAATGAGTTCAAATAGCTTTTCGATACCTGAATAGATGCCGTGAAGGTTAAGGGCCACCGAATCTAAATAAAAGTCTTGCTCGGTTGAAACCATGCTGGCTTTGTCCCATGCTGTTTGGGCACGTTTTATCATACGCTCCAGTTCGGGGACTTCACCGCTGATCCTCTCAGCGATTTCCATTAAGAGTTGGTTCAAAGTTCTATCCCGTGACGCCTTATAGAGCGCTTCAGTGCAGTAACCGCTGTTTCCATATCGACTAGGTCCACGGGTCTGTCTGAGATGATTTCTTCGACGGTCTTCCAGGCGTCCCAGAAATTGCAAACAGGAAGCCCTTCGACCGCGATATCAATGTCGGCATCCGGTCTGAACCAGGCGTGATGGGCAAAAGATCCGAATAGAATGACGCGGCGAGCCCCAAAACGGGTCTTCAGCACTGATGCAGCTTCGCGTGCCTTTTCCAGCAATCGTTCCCGTAGTTGAAGCGCCTCAAACGATAGCCGCTTAGTTGGAAATTGGGGCGGTTGAAATTTCTGGCGATGCATGGCCCCTTTTTGAATCAATTCCAATGCCGTTGCCATCAATATTTCTCCGTATTTTTTGTTATTATGCCTCAACAAATATGTTCAAGCAATGAAAAAGAACAGCAATTCCCGACCGCGTCGCTATTGAGTCTATTTCTTAACATTTCTACAAAATAGATGCCGCTGTCAAAGAGCCTTGCTGAGAATTAGATGCTTTCGAGAAGCTAACTTTCCCTTTTTTTGTTGGTTTGATGTTTCATGACTTTTATGGGAGTGAATCATGAACCATCGTTCGCCTAATGTCCGGGGTTTTCTGAAATTTATTTGCAGTTTTGATGCTTTTTTTTGAAAAAGAACTCCATAATGCGCTTTTTCAAGAACTTTCAATGCCAAGGCTTTACGAAAAGCGAATTTCAAGTTACACTGATATTGGGCCTTTCAACAGCAACCGGGAATTGCTGCCCGAGATTTCAAGTCAAGGGAAAAATGACTTTTTGGATGATCAGCTCTTTCGTAGGCTCTTTGGCCGCGATGCCTCCTTTTCGTCATTTCCGGTTCAAGGCGGCCCTGTAAATCTCCTTGTCCCGGCGGGGGGCCAACAGCCAGCACATAAACAACGACGGTTTTTTTCGAACTTCGTAAACAATGCGATCGTCTCTGACGCGCAATTTCCTGAAATTGGCAATCCTATTCTTTTAAGGATTTTCATAAATATTTTTCTTCCAGATATTTCTTATAGTCGCTCTCATCGACGGATTTTCCTTTCAGAGCGCCTTTAAGCGATTGGACCGCCGGCGAGAGTGATTGGCCTCTTCCAATTTTCTCATTCCTTATGATTTCAAACAGGTCTGCCACTATTCGGGAAACGGATTTCCCTGTTTTTGCGGAATATTGCTTTGCAGATTCAATTAGATTATCATCCATTCTCAAGGTTAATTTTGTTTTCATGATTGACCTCCCCCGACCATGACGTATTCCATATGGCTATGTGTACGTCCAAAACAGACGGATGTCAATACGTATTGTGGGATACCGGGAACAAGAATTGTGTAATTTCGGAGATGTCCTTAAATTAAATCCTCGCCATATATCCAAATGCTATTGAATTATTTAAGGATATCCCCATGTTCGCAGGCCTTCTGAAAACCCGAGATGCACACCCTCGAGGGCGATGACGGGCACGGCCCCCATCAGGGAGTTCGTGATCCACACCTGATCGGTTGCACGCACGCTTTGTTTTGACAACGGTTTTTGAATGATATCAAAGCCCGCTTCCGCAGCGTTTCTTCGGAATTCCGCTGCCATGACGCCCGGCAGAACATGGGGCGACAGAGGCTCGATCAGCGTTTTTCCACGGACGATGAAAAAATTTCCGGTGTTGGTCTCCGATAGACTGCCGTCCGGATTCAAAATCAGGGCTTCATCAAACCGGTTGGCCCTGGCCCATTGGCCGGCCTGAAAATAGTAAAGATAGTTCAAGGTCTTGTGGTCGGCCAGAGGGCTCTGACGGGGATGGGGATAGATCCCGAGCGAAAGGCCGTTTTTGTCCAGCAGTGTCAGGCGATGGGTATAGGCCCGGGCCGTGACGACCAGATGGGGATGATAGGGCGGGCGATCCGATTCGGCCTGTGCGGTGATGATTTTGACGGCGGCCGTGCCGGTGGTCAAACGGTTTTTTCTCAGTACCTGCAAAATAATCTCTTTCCAGCTCAATTCTGGAAATTCATCCGTATAAATTGTTTTCCAGGTATGTTCAAACCGTTTGATATGGGAGTCCAGGCGCAGGGGGGCCCCGTTTTCCGCGAGAAGGGTTTCAAAAAACCCGTTGCCGTGCTGAAAGCCCGAATCCATGACGGGAATGGCGGCCTGATCCGCGGGCACATGGGTCCCGTTGAACCAGACACACGGCCCTTCCGGTGCTTTTTTAGGCGAACGTTCCCGGCCCTCTTTTTCGTTCAAACAGGCGGCCATGATGGTCTTGCCTTTATGCAGAGTCTCTTCAAATTCATCCACGGGCCGTGAATCAAAGACGATGCCGCCGCCCACCCCGAAATGAATCCGCCCCCGGGTCAAAATGGCCGTACGAATGGCGATGGAGAGATCCATGGTGTCATGGAAGCCGATATA
The DNA here is from genome assembly GCA_000179315.1 of delta proteobacterium NaphS2. GTDB lineage: Bacteria > Desulfobacterota > DSM-4660 > Desulfatiglandales > Desulfatiglandaceae > NaphS2. Next base: position 39,321 of record ADZZ01000375.1, on the reverse strand, counting down.
TCCGATGGAACCGGTGTAAAGATGGCGGCAGGTGGGCTCCAGTTCATCAATGATTTCCATGGCCCGCACTTTTGGGCAACCGGTAATCGATCCTCCGGGAAACGTCGCGGAAATGACGTCCACCGCATCCTTTCCGTCCACCAGTTCACCCGTTACAATGGAGACGAGATGGAAGACATTTTCATAGGCCTCCACCCGTTTGTGTTCGGCCACCCGCACCGAACCCTGCTTACAAACACGTCCCAGATCGTTGCGCATCAAATCCACGATCATGGAAAGCTCCGCATCTTCCTTGGGACTGTCGATCAGCTCCTGACGCAGGGCGTTGTCCTCCTCCCTTGAAGCGCCTCTTTTGCGGGTCCCTTTGATGGGCCGGGTTTCAAGGCGCCTGCCGTTCAGGTGAAGGAAGCGCTCTGGAGAGGTGCTGACAATTTCGTGATCCCCTGCGTGGATGTAGGCGAAAAAGGGTGCCGGATTCATGTGGAAAAGGCGGTGGAACAACGCAAAACCGCTCCCCTTGTAGCCCATGGAGAATCGCTGGGACATATTGACCTGATAGATATCTCCCGAAACAATGTATTCGTGAATTTTCCCCAGGGCCGACAGGTAATCGGATTTTGAAAAATTGGACCGCAGGGTGCCGCTGGTCCCCTCAAAGGGCGCATGTTGCGCCGGAGATGCATGGAAAGTCTTTTTGAACCGGTTATAATGGGAAACAAATATTTGCTCATCCCAACCGTCGGGCGTCACGCCATGCAAAATGCGGGATTTTGTAACCCGATCTTCCACGAGAATGAGACTCGGGGCATAAAAACAGATCTCCGGAAGATGCAGATCATCCAGGGTGGTCCGCGGTAGTTTTTCCAGATGATCCTTCAAATCATAGGCAAGATAACCGAAAAGACCGTCCTGGACCGGTTGCGGCAAAGCATCCGTATGATGCTTCCCGGCCGCCAGAATCTTTTTGAGCGTTGCAATCGGGTCTGCGTGAAAATGGAACGCATCTTCCCCGATGTTGAGTTGCAGATGATTCCCTTTGCCCCTGTAACAGAGCCATGGGTATACGGCCAGAATATGGTAGCGGGCACAATCCAGATTCCCGCCGCTCATCAATATGACTGTCCCGGGCAGGTGGGCAAAGCGACCGACCACGTTTATAAAGGGCTCATCCATGTCCATGGGTTCACGTAAGATGTGACGAACCGACGGCAGGCGCTTCAAGGTGACGTCATCAGAAACCATTGTGCATCTCCCTGTCACAAGCTTCAGACGATGGAAATTCCAGAGGATTGATACCGAGGTGTTTGAGGGCGGGTCTATGATCAATGGGGGTTTTGCCGCTTTTGAGAAAGTTTTCCACCAGGTCAAAACCGTGCTCTGTGAGAAAGCTTTCCGGATGGAATTGCACCCCATGCAAGGGGTAATGACGATGGGAAAGCCCCATGATGAGATTGTCCTCCGTACAGGCGGTGATCATCAGTTCATCCGTCAGTGCCGCATCCGTGGGACGAACCCTTAAAGAGTGATATCGGGCCGCGGTGAATGGGGACGGCAGTCCTTTGAATATCCCTTGCTCATTATGCCGTATGCGGTCGGTCTTGCCATGCACCGGCTGATGACACCGAACGGTTTGCCCTCCAAAGACCGCATTGATGCACTGCATGCCCAGACAAACGCCCAGGATCGGAATGATCTGATGACACTCAAGAATCAATTCCATGGAAATGCCGGCCGCCTGCGGGTCCTTGGGTCCGGGGCTGATGAGAATGAAATCGGGAGCAAGCGCCAAAACCTGCCCCACGGAGACGACATCACTGCGATATACCTGTATGTCCAGGCCGAATGTCATGAACATTTGCACCAGGTTGTAAGTAAAGGAATCGTAATTATCAATGACAACCAATCTGCCGGAACTATGCATGGATCCAAATCCTCCGCACAAAAAAACAGCCACCCGGACGAGTCTGGGTGGCTGCTGCCTATGACATAACTCTGATTATTGATGATGCTTAATTTAATACTTTATCCATACCCCAATTCGTGGGACCGGTCAAGATGTTATCTCTCTCCTGAGAGAGGGAAAGATGTCTACATGAAATCACCGGGCTCTGTGCAATGAGAGTGAACCGTGGATGCCTTATGCCGTGAATTATACTGCTTCAGTTCAATCCGGGACATGATATATTCGGACAATGCGGTGATGGTCAGGCTGGGATTGACGCCCAGATTCGCCGCTATGACAGATCCATCGGCCACATAGAGGTTTGGGTAGCCAAAAATCTCCCCGTTCAAACCCACCACACCTTCTTCCGGCGTTTTCCCCATGCAGCACCCGCCCAGAATATGTGCTGTCGTGGAGGCATTGAGTATCGCTTCAGGATATGAACTTAGAGGAATTCCCTTCATTTTTTCCGCCAAACGTCGCGTCACTTCATTGGCGATAGGAATATAGGAGGGAGCCCGCAGCTGACCGGGAGGAACGCTGGAATTCATGCTATATCCCCCGAGTCTCCACCAGCGGGGTTTGTACTCCAGCTTTAAGTGGTTTTCATCCGTCTGCATGACCAGCACCACGGTTGTGCTCGCTGCCTTGCCCAAGGGCCAGAGCAGCCCTATAAAACGAACCGGGTGTCGCAAAATATTGCCCATGTAACGTAGCACCCGGGGGATATTCCCGCCGCCCCCGGTGAACAGGGTCAGCAGATTCAGCAGGACATCCGATCCTTTGTTGTAGCGCACCATTTCAACATGGGTGGTATCGTCCGGATAAATCCCTGATGTGATGGCAATCTGATCGTTCCAATCGGTATTTTTGTCATAAGAGCGCACTCCCAGCAATGCCTCCGAATTGGTTCGGACCACGTTTCCGAGCTGCTCGGAGATATCCGGCAGCATTCCCTTGTGTCGACACTGCAGCAGGAGTTTGACAGTCCCCATGACACCGCCGCTGAACACGACGCCACGGGTACGGTAGCTTTTCCGGGGGTTCGCTCCTGACGGGCTCCGAGTGGATAACTCATACCCTCTGTCAATGGGTCGAACGCCAACTACCTCGGTCTCTGGTATAATCTCAACTCCTTTTTTTTCTGCCAGATAGAGGTAATTGCGATCAAGGGTATTTTTTGCACCCACCGGACAACCGATCATGCAGGAACCGCAGAAGGTGCAACCGGTTCTTTCCGGCCCCTCCCCGTTAAAATAGGGGTCTGCCACCGTCACGTCCTGTTTGCCGAAGAAAATACCGACATCGTTCATATGAAAGGTATCTTTCCCCCGCAGGTCAAGCCCAACATCTTTCAGGCAGGTGTCCGCCACTCCGATTTGTGGCGTCGGGTTGGCTCCCAGCATTTTCCGGGCCTCCTCGTAGAATGGTTTGAGTGTGTTCTTACAATCAGGGATAACCCATTCCGGTCGTTCAAACACCTCGTCCGGCGGAATCAGCAACTGATTGGCATATACCAGGCTGCCACCTCCCACTCCGCCGCCATGAAGGATCAGAACATGTTTCAGCGGCGTCAGCATCTGATATCCATACATTCCCAGTTGGGGAAGCCACATATATTTTTTCAGATTCCAGTTCGTCTTAGGAAAGTCCTCCTTGTCCCAGCGCCGTCCTTTTTCCAGAACACAAACCCGATATCCCTTTTCCGCCAACCGCAATGCCGATACGCTTCCGCCGAAACCGGATCCGATTACGATAAAATCATTGTCGAACTGTCGTGGATTCATCCGCGCTCCTTTTTCCGGACTTATCGAAGTTTTTGCCGAACAGGGTTTGCGTCAGTAGGCGCAATCTTTCGCTGAAGGATCTGTCGAGGAAATCCTTAAAATGTTCTCGCGACCTTCAGGATAAATGCGCAGGATGTATCTTCCGTTGCGGGTTGTGACGTCATACTTGAAGGTCATTACACCATGTGAAATGCGGTGGATGGTCTTCGGCGTTTCATTCACCCGGCGTTTGAAGATATCAATGATCTTCTTTTCATCCATTTTCTGCCATCCTGCAGCCGGTATCCAGTTCCTGAAGCGATTTCAGGTAGGTTGCGCATGGTGTGAAGAAGTGTTGGCTGAATTGGGTGAAACAGCACTCATATGCCTTGTTCGCACGGAGCCACCGAAGCGTTACCGGTTCAATGACCAGCCCAAGCACTGCGGCGTAATGCAGCACCCTGAACCACAGGACGGCCAGGCGGTGAAGGGGATGACCCGATTGAAGCGGCTCGTACCCCGGCCAGGCGGCCAGCTGTTCCTTTGCTTTTTGTCCGATTTTTGCCATGTCTTTATGCCGTAGCGATTCCAGTGGGTCTCGGTTCAAGTCTGCTATTGGCTGTTGAACAATGTTTTTTCGATGTCTTTCACACGCAATCTCAGCTTGCGGTTTGCCGATACCTCTCTCTTCATTTTTTCGATGGCGCTGCTCACGGAACTGTACTTGGCAATGCCGAACTGCCTCCCGATCTCTTCAAGTTTTTCCCCCCTAAGGCGCCTTACAAGAAAAACGGCAACATCCCTCGGTTCGTTCAGGACGCCTCTTCTCGATGACAAGAGCGAATTTTCATCTACACCGTAGGCATCACAAATGGCCCGCTTTATTTTCTTCACATCCGGCGCCAATTTCTTTGATTCCGGAATTTCATCATGACGTTTTTTATGAAAAAACCTCCCCTTCACCTTGTCCACAAAGCGATCACCGCCCAACATGGAGGGTAACTTGCGCTGTGAGAAAATGCGGTTTATCTTTTCAGGCGTTTCCATTAAAATAAACTTTTCGTAAGCGTTTATGGCCTCTTTTTCATTTTTCGAGAATAATGCAGGGTGAAGGACTTGTATAGCCAGTCCCATTTCATAGCGTTGGATCGATAGCCGTTGTGGCTGCTCCAGGGGTACTTGTTCAGGTCCTTTACCAATCCTGCCGCCAAGGGGGTTCGGTGAATATATCGGAGCAATTCTAAAAGATAGCTGTCAGCGTCCACTAGAATGGACTTGTATCTCCCCCGGAACAGTTGACCATAATGGCCTGCTCATAAAATCAGATTGTCACATAACGCATTAACAGTCAACAGCAGACCTGACCCCATGTTTTCCGTATCGATAATTTATCGACTGACAGATTTTGCTTGAAGTCCGAATGAGAATGCCTTATAAAAAATGACAGGTGATTCATTTATGAGGTTTTTATGCCGGGGACTAAAAAGAAATCCCGAAAAGCACGCACGCTGAAATCAAAAGGGGAGGCGACCCGCTCGGCGCTTTTGGATGCGGCCCACCAGGTTTTCAAGGACACGGGATATTACGGTTCCTCCATATCGGAAATTTCCCGCCGCTGCGGCGTTTCCATGGGAACTTTTTACCACTATTTCAAAAACAAGGAGCAGGTGTTTCTGGAATTGAGCGACGAGATCGTCGCGCAGTTTAAAAAGCGTGCCGAAGCCTCGCCGCCAAGCCATCATGAATTTAGAGAGCGTCTCAAAAGCGTCATCGGCCTTCTTTTGGATCACACGCGGGATAATTTTGCCTTTCACCGCATCTTAGGCGAATCGGAGCTCATCGACCGGGTGACCATCGCCTTTTACAATTCCATCACCCAGTATTATCGGGATTTCTTCAATCGGGAACTTCAGGCGGGCAACATTCGTTCCCTGGATATGGATGTGGTGGCCTACGGCCTCATCGGCATGTGCTATTTTAACACCCTCGACTGGGGGATTCCCCATGAAACCTTTACGCGCGATCGCATGCTGGACCTGATCACGGATCTGGTTTTGACGGGCATCAGCGGCCCCGCACCCTGGCGGCGGCCTTCCGATCACGACTTTTTTTTGCTCCCTGACGGCGCCCCTCTTCATCCTGAAAATAAGGATCCGCTCACCAAAGGCGAAAAGACCAAGGAAGCCCTTCTGGAAGCGGCGGGAAAGGTAATCGGCCGCCACGGGATCAACCGGGCCAGTATTTCCGAGATCACCCGTTACGCAGGGGTTGCCCAGGGGACCTTTTACGTTCATTTCAAGAGCAAAAATGATCTGGTGATCGGATTTGTTCGATATATCAACCGAGAACTCAGAAAGGCGATTCAGCGGGTGGCCAACAAAATGAGGGATCGCAGGGATGTGGAACGCGCGGGTATGTTGACCTTTTTCAGGTTTATTGGCGAGCACCGAGAGATCTACCGGGTGGTTCCCGAGTGCGAAATGATCAGCCGGGAGGTGGCCATGTGGTACTATCACAAACTGGCTGAAGGGTATATCGAAGGACTTAAAAGAGGCATGGAGCGTGATGAAATCAGACGCTTTCCACCGACCTTCGTGGCCTGGTCCCTCATGGGGCTCGTCCATTTTATCGGACTGAAACAGATCGTCTGGAATCCGGACCTGGGAGTTGAAAACAACGATCTCTTTTTCAAGGACATGGTTGAATTTGCCCTTTTCGGGCTTCAACCGAACTGACGCGACTCCCAACCTTTTTCACAAATTTTTTGAAAATGACATTTTTTTGTTGACAGGGAAGAAAAGGTTTTGTAAAAAAATTGATAGTTGATTCATATTTCGAAAAATGACCTCTGCAAATGGGCGTTTTAAAGTGGTCTTGAAAAGGATCTTCTCACATGATTGATCTGAACGGGCAAGTGATGTTGGTGACAGGAGCCAGTTCCGGTATCGGCAAGGCCCTGGCGGGTATGTGCTCCGAAGCGGGCGCAAAGGTGGCCCTCACTGCCAGACGTCCGGATCGTCTGAAGGAGACGGCCGACCGCTGTACGGGCGAAACACTGGCCCTGCCCGGCGACCTTGTTGAAGAAGACCATCGAAAGAGACTGGCGGATCAATGCATCCAGCGATGGGGGCGAATCGACATTCTCATCAACAGCGCCGGCATGGGGATGTACGGCGACTTTCTCTCCACAACGGAAGCCCTCTGGCGGCGACTCTTCGAAATCAATTTATTTTCAACCGTATTTCTTACAAAAGAAGTGCTTCCCCACATGCAGGCGCAGAATCAGGGACTCATCGTCAACATGGCCTCCATCGGAGGCCTGATCGCCCACTCAAATAACGTGACCCCCTATGTTGCCAGCAAGCACGCGGTGGTCGGGTTTTCGCGGGGACTGGCGGAAGATCTCAAAGGAACCGGCATCCGGGTGCTGGCCGTCTGTCCGCACCTGACCGCCACGGAGTTTTTCGATGTCTCTCCGGGGGCCGAAGAAATGGCGCCCCAGGTGGAAAAATACAAATCATTCATGGATTCCCCCGAAGCGGTTGCCCGGGGCGTCATCAACCAACTGGATTCAGAGCGGCTGGTGGTTTTTCCCACGGAAAAACCGGCAAAGGCCTACGATAAGCAGCGCGATCTTTGAATTTCCGCAATTCCGAATGCGGATTTAAACCCAAAAATAATTTCCCAATCAGGCGGCGCCCAAATAACACAGCTCCCAGATAGAACAGATTTTGGAGCGGAGATATGAAAACCGAAAAAATCAGGACGGCATTGATCGTTGGCGGCGGCTCCGGCATGGGACAATCGGCGGCCATGGCCCTGAGCCGTATGGGCATTCAGGTATTCGTGGCCGATCTGGATTTGGCGGCGGCCCAAAAAACCCTCTCCATGATCGAGGCCCCGGAAGCGCGGGGCGAAGCCTTTTCGCTGAATATTTCCAAAAGCGATGCCGTGGCGGACCTCTTTGAGGCGCTGAAACATCGAATGGCGCGGTTGGATCTACTGGCCCATACGGCGGGCATCTTGGGGCGGACCGTATTTGTGGAAGAGATGACCGACGTGGAATGGCGCCAGATGATGGGAATTAATCTGGACGGCATGTTTTACGTCTGCCGTGAGGCGGTGCGCTGGATGAAGGATCACAAAACCGGCCGCATCATTCTGTTCAGTTCGGTGGCATCCCTTACCCCCACACCGGGCGCCCTTCACTACAGTGCATCCAAGGGGGGGGTAAATATGCTGGGAAAAACCCTTGCCAGTGAGGTGGGCCGCCACAACATCCGGGTCAATGTTGTGGCACCCGGGTATATCGAAACCCCCATGCTGGACGGCCTGCCCGACGGCTTTAGTGACTATGTGATCAAGAAAACGCCCATTAAGCGTCTGGGTGAACCGGAGGAGATCGGCGCCCTGGTGGCCTATCTGGCCTCACCCGAAGCCGATTTCATGACCGGGCAGGTGCTGAGCCTCAACGGGGGATTTGTAATTTAAACGGGAGCGGTCGTCGGATGAATGGACCATTTAAACATCTAATTGTGGAGCCCCATGGAGAGACATGCCGGGTGGCCATCAATCGGCCGATGGATCGAAACGCCATCAATTCCGAAGTGATGGAAGAACTGACGTGCCTGCTGGAGGACATGGAAAAGACCGATTTTCGCGTCGTTGTTTTTACGGGTTCGGGAAATACCCATTTTATCGGCGGCGCCGACGGTATCGAAATGATGCAGTGTGACAAAAGATCGGCGTTGGCATTTTCACAAAAGATCCAGGCGCTTTTTCTGCGCATGGAGGCCAGCCCTCTGGTTCTGGTGGCCGCCATCAACGGCCTGTGTTTTGGCGGCGGTTTCGAATTCGCCATGGCATGCGACCTTCGCGTGGCCACTGAAAATGCCCGAATCGGACTGCCGGAAGTAAAAGTAGGGCTCATTCCCGGTGGTGGCGGGACGCAGCGACTGCCATGGCTGGTGGGGGCCGGCCGCGCCATGGAAATGATCCTGAGCGGCAGGCTTTATAAAGGATCGGATGCGGCGGAAATGGGACTGGTTCATTGGGTGGTGAAAAAGGACGGCCTCCAAGAAGGGGTGGAGAAGCTGCTGAAGCCCATTTTGAGGCAGCCCCAATACGCCCTTTCTCTGGCCAAAAAGGCGGTTCACGCTTCCCGCTCCGGATCTCTTAATCAAGGGTTGAACGTTGAAAGCAAACAGTTCAGCCGCTGTTTCGACCACGACTTTTTTCCGGATCTCATGAAGAAACAGTTGCAGGACGGGGTCCTTGAAACCACGGCTGATGTGTCGAAGTTGATGGGCAAAGGCGAAGGAGAATAAGGAATGAAAGTGCTTGGCATTGCGGGGAGTCTGAGACCGAACAGCAACACGCTGGCGTACGTTGAAAAGTCTTTGGAGGTTTTTAAGGCCGCTGATTTTGAAACGACACTCATTTCCCTTAAAGGAAAAGAGATCAAGCCGTGCATCGGCTGTTATGACTGCGTCAAAAAGGGATACTGCACCATCAAAGGGGATGATTTTAACGACATTCTGGCGGAGATGCGGGAAGCCGAAGGGTTGATCCTGGCTTCCCCCGTTTATCTCAGCTCCGTGGTACCGCAGATGATGGCGCTGTTGGCGCGGGCCACCTTTGTGGCCTACTGGAACGACAAGTTCTTTGAAGGGAAGGTGGGCGGCCCCATTACGGTGGCGCGGCGTGCCGGACACAACGTCGCTTTTTCACAGCTTCTGCTGTGGTTTTTCATCAACGGCATCACGGTGCCGGGGTCCACCTACTGGAATGTGGGCATGGCCGGTGCGGGCGGCGCAAGGGATGCTGACAAAGATGAAGAAGGGCTCAGCACCGTGGTGAATTTCTCCAATAATATGGCAGGGCTCATGAAAAAAGTCTTTGTGTAAGGAAAGGGGTATGGAAATGGTACCCGGAATCGGTTCCTGGCTTACGAAACGGGCGGTCCTCACACCGGATAGCGAAGCGGTGGTGGACGGCGAAAGACGGTTCACTTACAGGGCGCTAAACGGACGCGTAAACCGTCTGGCGCGGGCCCTCCAGGGCCTGGGTGTCAAGAGCGGCGACCGGCTGAGCATCCTTTCCACCAATTGCGTCGAATATGTGGAAACCATCATGGCAACGGCCAAGCTGAGTGTGATGCTGGTGCCGTTGAACTGGCGTTTAACACCCACGGAATTGGCATTCATGGTAAACGACAGTGGTGCCCGAATCCTCATTTTCCATCCGGACCTTTCAGATGCGGCGGTACAGTTAAAAGATAAAACCGGGCTTGAAAAACTGCTGGTATTGAGGTTTGAAGGAAACGGACATGGAGACGCTTACGAACTGCTCCTAAAGGCCCAAGGTAATGAAGAACCGATTCCCGACACGCATCCTGATCTCGATACCTCCCATATCATCATGTACACCGCCGGTACCACGGGACAACCCAAAGGGGCCGTCCTGAGCCAGGGGGCCAGTTTCTGGAATGCTGTCAACTTGACCGTGGACATGGGCTTTTCCTCCGCCGACCGCAACCTGGCGGTCCTTCCCATGTTCCATATCGGCGGTATCGGCCTGTTCACCCTTCCCATGCTCTACATGGGCGGGACGGTTGTGATTCAAAAGACCTTTGAGCCGGAAAGGACTCTGGAACTTCTTGAAACCGAAAACATAACGCTTTTTTTCGGTGTGGCCGCCATCTTTTTGTTTCTCATTCAACACCCGAATTTTAAAAGGGAAGCCTTTGATAAGGTGCGGGTTGTTATGAGCGGGGGAGCGCCCTTGCCGGTGAGCCTGGTCCATGAATACGCCGACAAGTCGATTATCCTTCAGCAGGGATTCGGCATGAGCGAGGCGGCACCCAGCATCGCCACGCTGGAAAAGGGATTGGCCATAAAGAAGGCCGGTTCCATCGGCAGAGCGTTGATGCACGTGGAGGCCCGGGTGGTGGATGCCCGGATGAAGGATGTGCCAACCGACGCGGTGGGGGAATTGGTGATACGGGGCCCCAACCTGCTCAAGGAATACTGGAACCGGCCCGATGCCACAAAAGAGGCTTTCGCGGGAGGGTGGTTCCATACCGGGGACCTGGCGCGCATGGATCCTGACGGGGATCTTACCATTGTGGAACGCAAAAAGGACATGTTCATATCGGGTGGTGAAAATGTCTATCCGGCGGAAGTGGAAGACGCCATTTACCAGCTCCCCCAGATATCGGAAACGGCCGTTATCGGCATCAAGGATGAGAAATGGGGCGAGGTGGGGAAAGCCGTGGTGGTATTAAAGAAAGGTGAGATGCTGACGGAGGATGCTGTGTTAACGCATCTGAAAGAGCGATTGGCGAAATACAAGATTCCAAAAAGCGTCGTTTTTACCGGACCGCTCCCCCGCAATGCGGCCGGAAAAGTTTTGAAGAACGTGTTGAGAGAGCATCATGATCGACCCTGAAGGGATGGAAGCCCCGGCGGCCCGGATGGGACCGGGTTTGCTGGTCTGACATAAACAACCAAACAGCACGATTCACGAAAGGAGAGCAAAATGAACGGGAGAAAAATTTTTGGCATTTTGGTGTTGGCAGTGGCGGTTTCGGTTTTTGCGGCATTTCCGGCCATGGCGGAAAAACCGATCAAGATCGGCATCATTCAGGGTTTGAGCGGTCCGCTTGAAATCTACGGAAAAGCTGAAGTCACAGGTTTCAAGATGGGGTTGGAGTATTTTACGGGCGGTACCAACAAGATTAACGGCCGGCCCGTGGAACTGGTTGTGGAAGACACGCAGCTAAAGGCGGCAAGAGCCAAGATGCTGCTCACCAAGCTCTATAGCGACGACAAGGTGGATCTGGCTGTGGGCCCAACCAGCAGCGGCGTGGCCCTGGCCGTGCTCCCGGTGGCACAGCAGTTCAAAAAGATTCTCATCGTTGAACCGGCGGTGGCGGATTCTATTACCGGGACGAACTGGAACCGCTACATTTTCAGGACCGGACGGAACTCCAGTCAGGACGCCATCAGCAATGCGGCGGCCGTGGCTGCGCCGGGGGTGAGCATTGCCTGTATCGGTCAGGATTACGCTTTTGGCCGAGACGGTATTGCGGCCTACAAGGAAGCTGCGGAAAAACTGGGAGCCAAGGTAGTGGCCGAAGAATACTGCGATCCCAAGGGGACCGATTTCACCGCCCCCATTCAGCGGATCATCGAGGCGCTCAAAGACAAGCCGGAACCGAAATATGTATGGGTGATCTGGGCGGGAAAAGGTGGCCCCATTCCCCAGCTGATTGCAGCAGGTCTCGACAAATACGGCATCCAGATCGCCAGCGGCGGAAACGTCCTGGCAGCTCTCAAAGTGATGAAGCCCCTAAAAGGGATGCAAGGCTCCATCTACTACTACTATGAAATTCCCAAAAACGAGGTCAACGACTGGCTGGTAAAAGAGCATTACAAACGGTTCAATGAACCGCCCGATTTTTTTACCTGCGGCGGGTTTGCAGCGGCGGGCGCGGTCGTTACAGCGCTCGAAAAGACCGGGGGCAAAACCGACACCGACACCCTCATCACCACCATGGAGGGGATGGAGTTCATGACGCCCAAGGGCATGATGAAATTCAGGAAAGAAGATCATCAGGCGCTTCAGGAAATGTACGCATTTCAGCTGGATACCAAACCCGATGTGGAATGGGCCATTCCCGTTCTGACAAAGGTGTTGCCCATGGAAGACGTGGCGCCGCCCATCGCCAACAAGAAGTAGTGTAAATCCTCTTTTTGACCACGCGGACATCTTCGTCCGCGTGGTCCGGCCCGTTGAAGCGCCTTTTTGGCGCGACCGAAGAACCAAACCTAAAGTCAAGGTGATTTCGATGCCGGCAGAATCAATTGTGGAAACCAAGGACTTGACCATTCGTTTCGGTGGTCATGTGGCCGTGAACCGGGTGAATCTTCAGGTGGAACCGTTTTCCTTAAAATCGATTATCGGCCCCAACGGCGCCGGAAAGACCACCCTTTTCAACCTCATGACCGGCCAGTACAAACCGAGCGAAGGGCGTGTTTTTCTGAAAGGGAAAGATATTACCGGTTTAAGCGCCGTGGGGAGAACGCGCATCGGGATGGGTCGGTCTTTTCAGTTGACCAATATATTTCCCGTTCTCACGGTTCTTGAAAATGTGCGGATTGCCGTCCAGAGCCGGGAAGGGGTGGGTCTCAACTTCTGGAAAAACTATCTCCATTTTTCCGCCATGGAAGATGAGGCCTATGAACTCCTGAAAAATGTTCTGCTGGATGACAGGTGGGCCGAGCCGGCCAATTCCCTGACCCACGGGGAGCAGCGCAAACTGGAGATTGCCATATTGCTGGCTTTAAGGCCCGAGATTCTTTTTCTGGACGAGCCCACGGCCGGCATGGGCCAGGAGGAAGTGCCGGCCATTCTGGATATTCTGCACAGAATCAAGGACGGCAAAGACCGCACCATGCTCCTGGTGGAACACAAGATGGATATGATCATGACGCTGTCCGACAGCATCGCGGTGCTGCAGGAAGGGGAATTGATCGCCGACGGTCCCCCCGATGAAATCTACCGGAGCAAAACGGTCCAGGAAGCCTATCTGGGTGGAGGTGCAAGGCGTGAATAAATTGATTCTGGAAGTTCGGGATGTTCATACCTTTATCGAACAGCACCATATACTGCAGGGGGTTTCCTTCATGTCCAAGGCCGATGCGGTGACGGTTTTGATCGGCCGCAATGGCGCTGGGAAAAGCACGACGCTCAAAACCGTGATGGGACTCTTGCCGGCCGAAAGGGGGAAAATCGTCTACCAGGGGAAGGAAATCCAGCAAAACAAACCGTACGAAATCGCCCGCATGGGGATCGGTTTCGTGCCGGAGCACATGGGGATCTTTTCCGACCTCACCGTTGAAGAAAACATGCGGGTGGCCATGCTGGTGGAGGACGATGCCACTTCCACCAGGCTGGAGCGGATTTTGACCATGTTCGATGCGTTAGGGAAATTCTGGAAAAAGAAGGCGGGGACCTTGAGCGGCGGTCAGAAGCAGATGCTGGCCATCGCCAGGGCCATCGTAAACGATACCTCCCTGCTTCTCATCGACGAACCGTCAAAGGGGCTGGCGCCCATTATCGTGGACCTGGTCATCGATTCCATCAAGCAGATCAAGGAACACAGCGTCGTGGTGCTGGTGGAGCAGAATTTCTACATGGCCAGCGCCGTGGGCGATGATTTCTTCATTTTGGACGACGGAAGGGTTGTTCACAGCGGTCGGATGGAAGATCTGGTTCAGAACGAGGAATTGCAGAGCCGGTACCTGGGAATTTCGAAAGTTGAGGATTAACCACTTTATAGGAGCCGCTGCCAATGGCTGAAACCATATTCAAGCGTTGGAACCAGGAATTTACCCTTGGGGGTGCGGGGATTCTTTTTCTCTTGCCCCTCTTCGGCATAGAACCGAAAACCTATCTGACGCTGACCATCGCAGGCCTTGCCATGGGGATGCTGCTCTTTCTGGTGGCAAGCGGCGTCAGCATTATTTTCGGGTTGATGGATGTCCTGAACTTTGCGCACGGGGCCCTCTTTGCGTGGGGCGCCTATGTGGGGTTTACGGTTTTTCAGTTCATGATGCCATGGGTGGAGGCGCATTCCGTTTTACAGAATGTGGCGGTATTTCTGATCGCGGTGGCCGCGGCCATGGCTGCGGTGGCGGTTTTGGGGATAATCCTCGAAAGATTTGTGGTGAGGCGCGTTTACGGGAACCACCTCTTCCAGATCCTGATCACTTTCGGCACAACCATCGTTCTGGTGGAGCTGATCCGCGTTTTCTGGGGGCCCAACGATGAGGTCATGACCGTGCCGTTTACCTTTTCGGGCAACTGGGACATCATGGACGTGATCGTCAGCCGATACCGGATCATCTGTATCCTGATCGGGGCCGCGGTCTACGGTGTGATCCAGCTCATTTTAAAGAAAACCAAACTGGGGACCATCGTTCGGGCCGGTGTGGAAGATCGCGACATGGTTCAGGCCATGGGGCACAACATCTATCTCCTTTTTACCGGCGTTTTCGCGGCGGGCGCCGGACTGGCGGCCCTGGGTGGCGTGGCCATGAGTATCTTCAGCCTTCAGGTGTACCCGGACATGGGCGGGACCTACCTCCTTTTCGCGTTTATTGTGGTGATTATCGGGGGCCTTGGAAGCGTGACCGGCTCGCTGGTGGGGGCGCTGATCGTGGGTCTCAGTTACAACTACGTCGCCTACCTGGTCCCGTGGGCCGCCGCCGGGGCAAATGTCCTCATCATGATCATTATTCTTCTCATTCGGCCCACCGGCCTTTTTCAGGCCGGCAAGTAGCGAGGTTTGCGAAATGGCAGAAGCCACACCGGTTCAGTTGTTCCACATGGAGGAAAAAAGAAGGCAATACCGCAGGGGAAGCTTTTATCTCAAAATCTGTCTCCTGGCTCTTTTTCTTCTTGTCCCGTTTCTGTTCCCTTCATTTAAGATTGTCGATCTGGCTGTTCAGATCATCATTTTCGGCACGTTGGTGGCCAGCTTTGACATTCTTTTGGGGTACACGGGGATTCTCTCCTTCGGCCACGGCATGTTCTTCGGCATGGGCGCCTACTGCATGGCATTTTTCATGGGTAAATACGGCATGCCTTCCTACACCAACCTGGTCCTGGGATTTGCGGCCGCAGCCGTGTTTGCGGGGATCGTGGCGCTCTTGATCAGTCTCCTGACCCTGCGGGTAAAAGCCATCTTTTTTGCCATGATCACCCTGGCCATTGCGGAACTTGCCATCGTGCTGGCCACCAAGCTGAGCGGGCTGACGGGCGGGGAAGACGGGATCAGTTTCATGTCGCCGGGGATTTTTTCGGTGGCTTTTTCCCTGGGCGATTTCATGGGAATTGATATCAACGGTAAAACCATCACCTATTATTTTATTTTTTTCTCCTGTACGGTGCTTTTCCTGGCCATGCTTCGGTTCACCCATTCTCCCCTGGGGCGTGTGCTCCAGGCCATCCGGGACAACTCCCAGCGGGCGGAGGCGTTGGGCAACCGGACCTTCGTCTACCAAAGCATCTCCATTACCTTCGGCTGCATCATGGCCGCTCTCATCGGCGGATTGTATGCCCTGTGGATGGAATACGTAAACCCGGAGTCGAGCCTGGGCGTCATGACCATTATGCTGGATGTGCTGTTGATGGTGATTATCGGCGGAATGGGAACCCTTTACGGCGGAATCATCGGCGCCGCTTTTTTGAAAATTACCCAGACCTTTCTGCCTGATCTCCAGCACCTGGCAAAGGATCTGTTCCCCAATGCCCTGCTGCTGCACAACATTCTGGAGCGATGGCTTCTCCTTTTTGGCGTTTTGTTCATCCTGGTGGTCATCTTTTTTCCAAAAGGCGTCATCGGTTCGATACGGGAGCGGACGGCTCGGAAGAGAAGTGTACGCGAAAACTGAAACGAAATGAGGTAAGACAAAGATGATTTACGGAGACTTCATCGGCCGCTGGGGACGCGCATTTCCGGAGACCGAAGCCCTGGTGGATGTGATCACCAACAAGCGTTACACCTATGGGACGCTCAATCAGGAATCCCTTCGGATGGCCCGTTTTCTTCAAGAAGAATTGGGGGTCGTAAAAGGGGATCGGGTGGCCTGCCTGTCGTTCAACCGCACGGAATACATCACCCTTTTCCTGGCCTTAAGCCGCCTGGGGGCAATCCTTGTTCCTTTGAATTTCCGTCTGGCCAAGGGCGAGTTTGTCTATTTTCTGGAAGACAGCACGCCAAAGGCGATTTTTTTTGACCGGTCCCATGAGGGGGTGGTGTCGGCGCTTAAAGGGGATGTCAGGGTCCCCCATTATGTTTCTCTGGATCCGAAAAGCGCCGTCGGCCTCTCCCTCCCGGAAATATGGGATTCTCTCTCCAGCGATCCCCTTGCGGAAGTGGATATTCGCCCGGATGATCCGCAACTGATTATTTACACCTCCGGCACCACGGGCCTGCCCAAGGGGGTGCTGTTGACCCACGGCATGCTTGCGTGGAACGCTTTCAATACCATCGTGGGATGGGGATTACGGCCCGGGGACAAAACCATTCTGCACGCGGCCATGTTTTACACGGCCGGCTGGAATGTCCTCACACTGCCCATCTTTCAAAGCCGGGGGGTCAACATCCTGGTGCAATCCTTTGATGCGGATTTGATCCTGGATCTGATTCAAAAGGAAGGGGTAACGGTTTTTTTCGGGGTGCCCACCATGTTTCAGATGCTCATGGAGTCCCCTAAATTCGGCGACACCGATTTTAGAACGGTCCGGTTCATGGTTTCGGGAGGTGCGCCTCTCGGCGAATCGATCTTCAATGTTTTCAAGACGCAGAAGTCGGTTCATATACGGGAAGGCTACGGCCTCACCGAGGTGGGCCCCAACTGTTTTCTCGCCAACGGCAAGCTGGGCACTATCGGACACCCGATGCCCTATGTGGATGTGGCGCTGGTGGATTCCGGCGGCCGTGAAGTCCCCCTGGGTGAAGAAGGCGAAATCCTTCTGAAAGGTCCCAACGTCTGCGCGGGTTACCTGAACAAGCCGGAAATCACCGAAAAAACCATTCCAGACGGATGGTTCCATACGGGGGATCTGGGCAAGATGGATGCGGACGGACACATGGCCATTGTGGGACGGCTCAAGGACATGATCATTTCGGGGGGCGCCAACATTTATCCGGCCGAGGTCGAACTCGCCGTCGAAACGCACCCGGCCGTGGTCGGCTGTGCGGTGATCGGCGTGCCCGACCCGAAATGGGGTGAGGTGGGTAAGGCCGTCGTGGAGTTGAAGCCGGGGGCTTCCCTGACCCTTTCGCAGCTGATGGAGCATTTGGGAGATCGCCTCGGGAAATTCAAAAGGCCCAAATACCTGGCGGTGGTGGATGCGTTGCCCAGAACCCCCGCTTCCGGAAAGGTCCGGAAGTTCATTTTGAAGAAAGAATACGGTACGGCTTCCAATGATTGATTTGATGGAGCATATACTCAAAAGCGCTGAGGCCTATGCGGCGTTCATGAATGCCGCCATGGAGGCCTTCAGCGCTGGGGGTGAGGGGGCCGACGAAACACTGAAAGACCTTTATCACCACATGACCCGACGGTACCTCTCATTTTACGAAAAGAGTGTGGGCAGAATCCTCAAGATGCCCCAATTGGGCATTTCCAGGGAATCCATGCAACAGGTGATGGCCGCAACGGATGCCTGTAACCGGTTCGTGGCATCCATGGGCGATTTCTTGATGAAATTCAATGTCCCCTTGAAGGATTCATTTCCGGAACTCATGACCATCATTCAGGAAAGAGAAGCTGCGGGGGACGGATTTAAAAGCGCCCACGAGATTTATGACGCGGCCGTCCGCCTGTTGGACGAGAAATACGATGCCCACATCAAGAGTCCCGAAGGGGTTCAAATGGTGGTGGATGTAGTGGAAAAATATCTGGACTACAAAAAGAAGGCCGATGTGGTGAACGACATTTTCCTCAGATCTCTCTCCATTCCCACGTCCGGGGAAATGGAAGATGTGTACCGGGGGATTTACGAGCTGAAACGAAAGACGCGGCAGCAGGCGACCGTTATTCGGCACCACGAGTCCATGATTGAGACCCTCAACCAAAAACTCGAAGCCCTTGAAGCCAGACTTTCCGGGGTTCACAAATGAAGACATGTCTTACGAAGCAATAATCAAGAGTATAGAGCAGGATCTCCAGGAATTGCCGCAAAAGATTTTTCGGGCCGGCCAAGTGCTCACCGGTGATCTGGATTATGAAGTTGCCAAAACCCCGGCGGAGGTGGTGTATCGGGAAGATAAAATGCGGCTCCTTCACTATAAAGGAAGTCTCAAAAAGAAGGATGTGCACGCAACGCCCGTCCTGATCGTCTACGCGCTCATCAACCGCTACATTATGCTGGATCTGGAACCGGGGAGAAGCTTTATCCAAAACCTATTGGGCGAGGGCCTGGATGTTTACCTGATCGACTGGGGCTATCCAACGGGTGCGGACCGGTTTCTCAATCTGGATGATTATGTGAACGGTTATCTGGATAACGCCGTCGAATGGATCCGATCCGGGAATTCCTCCACTGAGAAAATCAACCTCATGGGCGTCTGCATGGGCGGTACCTTTTGCGTGATGTATACGGCCCTTCATCCGGACAAGGTTCAAAACCTTATCACCTTGGCCACGCCCACCCGGTTTGATATCGACGATGCGGGTCTTTTCCTGTGGGCCAGGGGCTTCGACCTCAATAAACTGTTCCAAGGAATGGGAAACCTTCCCGGAGATCTGGCCAATATCCTTTATCTGCTGGTGGTGCCCGTGGCCACGGTGGACAAATATGTCCGGTTCCTGGATATGATTGATAATCCCAAACAGGTGAACACCTTTCTTCGCATGGAGAAATGGATATTTGACAGCCCCGATATGGCGGGGGAAGCTTTCAGGGAATGGATCCGGGACCTGCTTCAGCAAAATCTGCTCATTCAGAACCGTTTGGTTTTGGGCGGGCAAAAAGTGGATCTTGCTGCTATTACCTGTCCTTTGCTCAATGTTTTCGGAAAAAACGATTATCTGGCGCCGCCATCTTCCGCCAAACCCCTTTCCAAAGCGGTGGGTTCCACGGACGTCACCACCATGGGCGTCGATACGGGGCATGTGGGGATTTTTGTGGGAAGCATGTCGTACAAAACCATCATTCCCAGGATTGTGGGATGGATTAAAAAGAGGTAACGAGAATGTTTTTGGAAACCCCCGGCATTTATTACGAAATTCACGGTGAGGGAGAGCCTCTGCTTCTACTGAACGGCATCATGATGAATACCCTGAGCTGGGCCGAACACATTTCGCTGCTCAAAGACCATTTTCAGGTCATCGTGTACGACATGCGCGATCAGGGTCAGTCGGCGCGGCTTGAGGAAGGGTATGATATCGGGATTCACGCGGACGATCTGAAAATCCTATTGGACCATCTGAACATTCGCCGAACCCATCTTTTCGGGGTCTCCTACGGGGGGCAGGTGGGGATGAATTTTACGCTCAAATACCCTGACATGGTTGATCGGCTGGTCCTGGCCAACACTTGTGCCCATGTGGATCAGTATCTTCGTTCCATGGGGGACATGTGGAAACGGGCCGCCAAACTCTACGACGGGGAGGCCTTCTTCGATCTGGCCCTCATTCCCATTTACTCGCGAAAATTCTATAATGAACAGTATGAGTGGCTGGTCGCCAGGCGGCAGGTCTTTAAGGAATATTTGACCCGGGAGTGGTTCGATGCCTTTATCCGGCTGGCATCTTCCAACACCCATTTAGACATCAGAACGGATATGGCCCGCATTGATCATCCGACGCTTCTGATTGCGGCCCAAGAGGACATTATCACGCCCCATGGGCAGATGATTGATATGAGCCGAACGATGCCCGATTCCCGGATCGTGTGCGTGCCCGAGACCGGCCACGGCGCCGTTCTGGAGAAAATCGATATCGTCTGCATGCTCATCAAAGGCTTTTTGAGAGGATAAATACTTGTTCAAAGGAGAGATCCGTTTATGACGGAACCGACTATGGTAAAGGCAAAAGGGGATGGGGTTGACATTCAACTGGCAGTCTGGGAAGGGGATGGGGAGAATATCCTCTGTATTCACGGCCTGTCGGCCAACTGCCGTTGCTGGGACAGAATCGTTTCAGGGCTCGAACCGGAATTCCGGGTTTTGGCCATGGATCTACGCGGGAGAGGCCTTTCCGACAAACCGCCAACCGGATATTCCATCGATCAGCACGCAAAGGATGTTCTGGCGGTGCTCAAAGACCAGGGCCTTACAACCATCACGCTCATGGGGCATTCACTGGGTGCCTATGTATCTCTGGCCTTTGCGGCCCATTATCCCACCCTGGTCAACAAACTGATCCTCGTGGATGGCGGCGGCAGTCTTCCGGACGTCCAATGGGACAAAATCGAACAGGCCATCAAACCTTCCATTGATCGGCTCGGGCAGGTGTTTCCCTCCTACGAAGACTACACGGCGCCCCTGAAACTGGCACCGTTTCTAAAACCCTGGACCGGTTTTCTGGAAACTTATTTCCGTTATGAAATCGATGAGATTGATGGTGGCGTGCGCTCCAGAACACCGGCCGGACCCATCCGGGAGGAAGTTGCCAATATCCGCCGATTGGACGCTTCGCTCATGTACCCGAAGATTGCCTGCCCGGTGTTGCTTCTGCGGGCAACCGAAGGGATGCTCTCTAACGAGGATATGGTGTTGCCCGCAGATAGAGCGAACCGGATGGTGCGGGAAATCGCCCATGCAAAATCCGTTGATCTGCCGGGGACGAACCATTATTCCATCCTTTTCGGGGAAAATGAGGTTCGGGACCGCACAATTCTTGCCTTTTTAGGTGCAATCTCACCCAGCGTTTCATTACCCTGATAGCCTTTCCTGCAGTGTCCCTGTTTCTGCCTCAACTGTAACGGTAGGGCAGGACCCTGTTTAATTGAAAATCGGATCACACGCCTTGGAGGATTCGTGTGCTTCAAGAATACAAAGTTGTACCTTTCTAAAAATAAAATACAATTTTGTTCCAACGAAAATCAACTCGATAGATTCTCCTCATTGGCTTGATGCTTAATTGTTATGTTTGAATTAATATTATTAAGCTTTAGCTTGATGCCTTTAAACCCACGCCTGCTGTTTGGTACGTGGATTGCAGGATAATGTAAGGTTGTTTGGTTTGAACCCTTAATTTTTCGCGACGCTCATGGAGGAAAATGATTCCATGGTGACATTTAAGAACTACGATACGGGTGGTTTTTACGACGAACTCATTGATGAAAACGGCCACCCCCGACCAGGCGCTCAATTGCTGGTGGACAAGATCGAGTCGTTGCCTGAAGGCGATCTTACCATGCGTCAGAAGGCGGCCGAGTCCCTTCTGCTCAAGATGGGAATTACTTTTAATGTTTATGGCCGCGAGGAAGGCACCGAAAAGATATGGCCCTTTGACATTATCCCCCGCATTGTTTCAAGAGGGGACTGGCAGCAGATCGAAAACGGTTTGAAACAGAGAATATTCGCATTAAATGCATTCATCGGGGACATCTATAATGACAAAAAGATTTTAAAAGACAAAATCATTCCCGAGGAACTGATTCTTACCTGCCGGGCTTACCGCAAGGAGTGCGAGGGATTTACGCCTCCTCGGGGCGTTTGGTGTCATGTGGTGGGCACTGATCTGGTGCGGGACGCTGATGGGCGCTTTTATGTCCTCGAAGACAACCTTCGGTGCCCCTCCGGCGTTTCCTATGTGCTGGAAAACCGCCAGCTTTTGAAACGGACCTTTCCCCAGGTGTTCGAAGCCTCCCGGGTAAAACCGGTGGACGATTATTCCGCCAGGCTGCTGGAGATGCTCCAGTATATGGCCCCGGACCACGTGCGGTCTCCCGTGATCGGGGTTTTGACCCCCGGTATTTACAACAGCGCCTATTTCGAGCATTCTTTTCTCTCCCAGCAGATCGGGGTGGACCTGGTGGAAGGGCGGGATCTGGTGGTGTCCGACGGCTTTGTCCACATGCTCACCACAAAGGGACTGAAGCGCGTGGATGTGCTTTACCGTCGAATCGACGATGATTTCATTGACCCGGAGGTTTTCCGGCCTGATTCCATGCTGGGGGTCAAGGGGCTGATGGATGTATACAGGCGGGGGCGGATCGCCATGGCCAATGCGCCCGGCACCGGAATCGCCGACGACAAGGTGATCTATGCCTATCTTCCCAAAATTATCAAATACTACACCGGCGAGGCACCCATCTTAAACAACGTGCCCACGTACATCTGCCAGGATGAAAAGGACCGCGCCCACGTGCTGGCCAACCTGGACAAGCTGGTGGTCAAGGCCGCCAATGAGTCCGGTGGTTACGGCATGCTCATCGGCCCCCATGCCAGCAAAGAGGAGCGTGAGGCGTTTGCGAAAAAAATCGCGGCCGAGCCCCGGAACTACATGGCCCAGCCCACCATCTCCCTTTCACGGGTGCCCACCGTCGTGGGAGACCGTATCGAGGGGCGCCATGTGGACTTGCGGCCTTTCGTCCTTTACGGAAAAGAGATCTATGTACAGTCGGGGGGCTTGACCCGCGTGGCACTCCCCAAAGGTTCGTTGGTGGTCAACTCCTCCCAGGGGGGCGGCAGCAAGGATACCTGGGTGGTTTAAGCGAATTTAGAGAGAGGAGGCGTTCTTATGCTCAGCCGTGTGGCCAATTCCATTTACTGGATGAACCGATATATTGAACGGGCGGAAAACGTGGCCCGGTTCATCCGCGTCAATCTCAATCTGACGTTGGACATGCCGTCGGAAAACGGAAATCAATGGGAACCGCTGGTGAAGATTACCGGTGACCGCGCCTTTTTCGAAGAAAGAAACCTCGCCTATACAAAAGAAGAAGTGGTTCGGTTTCTGACCTTCGACCGGGATTACCCCAATTCCATTTTCAGCTGCGTGGCGGCGGCAAGGGAAAATGCACGTTCCATTCGGGAGATCATCTCATCGGATATGTGGGAACACATGAATAATTTCTATCTGGAGTTGAAAGATGCCGGCAGCTCGGTCTTTGCCCGAACCGATCCACACCGTTTTTTCGAAAACATTCAGATGCGAAGCCTCCTTTTTGCCAGCCTGCTGGATGGCACCATGAGCCATGGGGAAGAATGGAACTTCGCCAAAGTCGGGATGTTGATCGAGCGGGCGGACAAGACCACCCGGATCCTGGATGTCAAATACTTCATGCTTCTTCCCCGTGCGGATCTGGTGAACACACCCTATGACAACATTCAGTGGATGGCGGTGCTCAAGAGTGCCAGTGCCCTTGAGATGTTCAGAAGGCGACAGTACCGCATCACGCCCCAGAACGTGGCGGATTTTCTCATTTTCGACAGCCGGTTTCCCCGCTCCATCAGACACTGTATCTCCAATGCGCAGGTCTGTCTGCATCGCATTACCGGTTCATCCAGCGGTTCGGCCCACAATGATGCTGAAAAGCGATTGGGTCGTCTGGTGGCCGACCTGGAATATATTGACATAGACGAGGTGATTGAAGGCGGTCTACACGAGTATCTGGATGGCCTGCAGACCCGAATAAACCTCGTGGACGATGCCATCGGAGAAGCCTTTTTCAACCTCAAGCCCTTAACCGGAACAACACTCGCCGAACAGTAGAAAGCCGGCATAACGTTTCTCAGTTTATCATACAGATATCAGAAAGGACTATCCGTGGGAATTCATGTGGCACTGAACCACAAAACCTCTTACCATTATGACCGCCGGATTTCACTCTCTCCACAGATTGTCCGGCTGCGGCCGGCACCCCACTGCCGGACGCCAATTCACAGTTACTCCATGACGGTAACACCTGAAAACCATTTCATCAACTGGCAGCAGGACCCTTTCAGCAATTATCTGGGCCGTCTGGTCTTCCCGGAAAAGACGGATGCGTTTCATGTGGAAGTGGATCTGGTGGCGGAAATGATCATCATCAATCCTTTTGATTTTTTTCTGGAACCCGATGCGGAGACCTTTCCATTTCGCTACGACGCGGGGCTCAAAACGGACCTGGGACCGTATCTGGCCAGGGAACCAGCCGGAAAGCGGTTGAAAGCCTATCTGTCGGAGATTGATCGAACGCCCCGGAGGACCATCGATTTTCTTGTGGATATCAACCGGATGCTCAGTCGTGAGATTCAATATTTGATCCGCATGGAGCCCAATGTCCAATCATGTGAACAGACCCTGTCATTGAAATGCGGTTCCTGCCGTGACTCGGCCTGGCTTCTGGTGAACATTCTGCGGCATCTGGGCCTGGCCGCCCGCTTTGTTTCCGGGTACCTGATTCAGCTGGCCCAGGACGTCAAATCCCTGGATGGTCCGTCCGGACCCGAGTCGGATTTCACGGACCTCCACGCCTGGACCGAGGTCTTTCTTCCCGGCGCCGGATGGGTGGGAATGGACCCCACTTCGGGACTTTTCGCCGGTGAAGGGCACATTCCGCTGGCGTGCTCGCCGAAGCCCAAAAGCGCGGCGCCCGTCACGGGTGGTCTGGAAAAATGTGAAGTGACATTCACCCACGCCATGAGCGTGCGACGGATCATGGAAGCGCCCCGTTCCACGAAACCGTATCCGGAAAAGGTCTGGCGGACAATTTTCGACCTGGGTGAGCGGGTGGATCGTGAGCTTGCGGCGGCCGGCGTTCACTTGACCATGGGTGGCGAGCCCACCTTTGTTTCCATTGACGATATGGATGGGGAACAATGGAACACCGCGGCCTTGGGAAAGGAAAAAAGGGCGCTTTCCGAAAGTCTGATCAAAAAGCTCAGAAAAAAATGGGCGCCGGGCGGGCTTCTGCTCTATGGCCAGGGGAAATGGTATCCCGGCGAATCCCTCCCGCGATGGGCCCTGGGCTGCTACTGGCGAAAGGATGGAAATCCGGTCTGGCGGGACGATCGATGGATCGCGGACACATGCAAAGATTACGGTTTCGGTCCCGCGGAAGCCAGACTTTTTGTGGAAACCCTGGCTGACAGGCTGGGGGTGAACCACCGTTACGTCCGCGAGGGGTATGAGGATATCTTTTATTATCTTTACAAAGAGCAGCGCCTGCCCGTAAACGTGGACCCGGAGGACTCCCGTTTGAAAGACCCCGAGGAACGCGCCAGGATGGCCCGGGCTTTTGAAAAGGGGCTGGGAGAGGTGGCGGGCTTCGCCCTGCCGCTGCAGTACGGTTCCTGGAAAAGCGGCCCCTGGCCGTTTCGGGGGGACCGCATGTTTCTTCTGCCCGGAGATTCCCCGGCCGGGCTGCGCCTCCCTCTGGAATCCCTGCCGTGGGTCTCGGAAAAAGACGTCCCTTACGATCACCCCACGGACCCCATGGCGGACCGGGGTCTCCTGCCGAACCTCCACAAGAACCAGCCCGCCTTTTCACAACAGCAGACGGAAAGCATGGGGGAAGGGGTGCAGACCCAGCCCGCGCCTTTTGAAGACCCGGCGCCGGTTTCCGGTGAGTCCGCTGCCTGGGTGGTACGTACGGCGCTCTGTGTGCAGCCCCGTGAGGGAAGACTGTATGTATTCATGCCGCCCATGGGCTCCCTTGAAGGGTACCTGGAACTGACGGCCGCCATAGAACAGACCGCCCGAGAAATTGGGATGCCCATCATCGTGGAAGGGTACGCGCCTCCTTACGACCCGCGCATGGAAAGCCTGAAGATAACGCCGGATCCCGGGGTCATTGAAGTCAACATTCAGCCCATGCACGACTGGGATGAATTGGTAAACCGTACAACGGAGCTTTACCACATGGCACGGGAGACCCGCCTGGGCACGGAAAAATTCATGCTGGACGGCAGACACACCGGCACCGGCGGCGGAAACCACGTCATTATCGGCGGGTCTACCCCGGCAGCCAGTCCCTTCTTAAGACGGCCGGACCTTTTGAGAAGTTTTGTTACCTTCTGGAACAACCACCCCTCTCTCTCTTTTCTCTTTTCCGGTCTGTTCATCGGACCCACCAGTCAGCAGCCGCGCATCGATGAAGCCCGGCACGACAGCCTTTACGAGCTGGAGATCGCCTTTGCCGAACTGGACCGGCAAACGGCCCCTGACCAGCCCTGTCCGCCGTGGCTGGTGGACCGTCTGTTCCGCCATCTGCTGGTGGATGTCACCGGAAACACCCACCGGGCGGAGTTCTGCATCGACAAGCTCTTTTCGCCGGACAGCGCCGCCGGAAGACTGGGCCTTTTGGAGTTCCGCGCCTTTGAAATGCCGCCTCACGCCCGCATGAGTCTGGCCCAGCAGCTACTCTTGAGGATTTTCATGGCATGGTTCTGGCGCAGGCCTTACCGTCGGGACCTGCTGCGATGGGGAACAAGGCTGCATGACCGATTTATGCTTCCGGAGATGGTGCGGGAAGATTTTTCCGATGTTCTGGCGGCCTTGAAACGGGCAGGTTATCCGGTGACAATGGATTTTTTCCATCCCCATTTTGAATTCCGCTTCCCCGTTTACGGCAAGGTGGATTGTCGCGGAATGACAGTGGAACTGCGGCAGGCCCTGGAACCATGGCATGTTCTGGGAGAGGAACCGGGCGGCGGCGGAACCGCCCGCTATGTGGACTCTTCGGTGGAGCGCCTTCAGGTGAAGGTTTCCGGCATGACGGAAAGCCGGTATGTGGTAACCTGCAATGGCAGGCGGATACCCCTTCAACCCACCGGCACCGCAGGTGTTTTCGTGGCGGGCGTTCGGTATCGCGCCTGGCAGCCGCCCAGCTGTCTGCACCCCACCATCGGTGTACACACCCCGCTGATCGTCGATTTGTTCGATACCTGGTCCGGTCGGGCCGTGGGCGGCTGTACCTACCATGTGGGGCATCCCGGTGGGCGCGGTCACGAGATTTTTCCGGTGAACACCAATGAAGCCGAAGGACGTCGCAATGCCCGGTTTGTGCCCGGCGGGCATACGCCGGGAACACGCGCATCAATTCCGGAAGTGGAAACCAATCCCTATTTTCCCTATACCCTTGATCTGCGCCGGCAAATGGGTTAAGGGTTGACGGCTGTATACAATGAAGCCGCTTGAAGCGGGATTCTTGCGGGCCAAGGCAATTTGCCATAAAAATACATTGTTGGCCGTGTACCCGTGAGAACGGCGTTAGAAACCCAGGCGCTTTGATGGAATTCCGGGGACCTTAGGAACCAAAGCCATTTTTTGTTGACTTAATCCCCGTTTCAAATATCATCCCTGATATACAGTTGTTTTATCCTTATGAACCCATTGCAATTTGTTGAAGAATTTTATCGAACCATCCCATTAAAACCTGTCTGGCGGCTCCCAACAGGAGGGGCCAAACCTGCTGGGACCGAAAATGTTGACCCAGAACATGTTTCAGTACAACGGAAACATTCTTCTGAGAAACGACTACGGATGGATAGGACGTGGACATATGTTGAAGTTTGGCTTGACAAACCCAAATTTAATACGTACAATTGTACCCATGAAGATAATTGCTGATACAAATACATTCATAGCCGTTGCTTTAAATGAGCCGGAAAAGTTAAAGATCATTCAACTTACTGAAGGGCATGATTTAATTGCTCCGGATGTTTTGCCGTTTGAAATTGGGAATGCATTAACGGCAATGATGAAAAAAAATGCTTTGAAAGAGAATGAAGTTGAATCGGCATGGGATATTATTCAAAAAATACCAGTTGATTTGAGGCAAACCGATATAAAATCGGCATTGAGTATTGCGATTAGATTTAACCTCTATGCGTATGATGCGTATTTTTTAAAATGCGCTGAAAACCTCCGCAGTCCCTTGCTGACGCTTGATTTAGGAATGCAGAGAGTGGCACGGGAGATGAGAATCACAATTTTGGAGTAAGCTATCATGAAAGTGTATACATATTCTGAAGCGAGACAGCGTCTAGCAGATGTTCTTAATATAGCCAGAAATGAAGAGGTTGTTATCAAAAGAAGGGGTGGTGAAACCTTTTCAATAATTTTTAGGAAAAGCAACAAATCACCATTTGATGTTCCAGGAATCCAAACCAAAGCAACTACAAAAGACATTCTTTCTGCGGTAAGAGAGTCCAGGCAACGGTTTGCCGAACAAAACGTTGAAGATTGACGGGCAGAAACAGGCGGATTTTTTGCTTATCAGCATTTCAATTTCTCGAATCGCCTTGCTGTTTCCCTATGATTCTCCTGCCCGCAACTTAACTTCCCGTTTGCCTTTCAACGACTGCGAATTCTCTGAAAAAAATGCAGGAACGTGGTATAATGTAGACCATGAAAATTGAATGGGATTCAAGAAAAGCATGGGATTGAATGACCCACAATATCCACTCCAAAAAGCTCGGGAGTCCGTCGGCATCCCTTTTTGACGGGACGCTTTTTCTCCCTGACGCATACAGAGAGGCATTGGCCTCTTCCGTGGCACTTCGGCAACACTGGCAACCGCTCATGGCCGCCTTTGACGGCATGGGAAGAGAGATGCTCAATAAGTATCAGGACCGGGTTGCCCGCATGCGCCATGAGGATGGAGCCACCTACAATCCTTTCGACGATGCGTCGGGCCGGGGAACGCCCTGGGCCCTGGAAATTCTTCCCCTGCCGCTGACAGCCGGGGAATGGGCGGATCTTGAGATCGGGTTAATTCAGCGGGCCACGGTGCTCGAAAAAATCCTTTCCGATGTTTACGGTCCACAGGATTTGTTGAAAAACGGGCGGATACCACCGGAACTGGTCTTTGCCAACCCCAATTTTCTGCGCACCTGCCACGGCATACAGCCCGCGGGAAACCGTTTCCTGGCTTATTATGCGGCGGACCTCTATCGGGGGAAGGACGGCAGATTCAGAATACTGCGGGATCATGCCGCCAACCCGTCGGGTCTGGGTTACGCCCTGGAAAACCGGATCATCATGTCCCGGGTTTTTTCCGAGCTCTATCAGGATACTCAGATCCAAAGGCTCGCACCCTGGTTTCAAACCTTTCATCATTCTTTGGTTGGGCGCTCCGGAGCCGGTCGGGGTGTCCCTGAAATCGTGCTGCTCTCTCCGGGGCCGGACAGCCGCATCTACTTCGAACATGCGTTACTTTCACGCTATCTCGGATACCCGGTGGTGGAAGGCCGGGATCTGACCGTTCGAAACGGCCGTCTGTTCTTGAAAAAACTGGCCGGCCTGGAACCGGTGGACGCGGTTTTCCGGCACACGGAGGACAGCGCCAGTGATCCCTTTGCATTGCGGCGGGAGACGGCCGGTGGGGTGTCGGGGCTCATTCAGGTAGCCCGTGAAGGAAATCTGTTGATCATTAATCCCATCGGCAGCGGTTTCGTGGATACGCCGGTGCTCCCGGTGTTTCTTCCTTCCCTCTGCCGCCTGCTGACGGGCGAGGATCTGCTCTTGGAAAGTCATCCAACCTACTGGTGCGGAGGACCGGAAGGGATGCGCGCCATTGGGGAAGGTTCGAAAGCGCGTATCATCGCCCCGGCCATGGCGTGGCCCGGCCATGGGGCACCGCCATCCGTTTCCATGAGGGAAGTCCGGGCCACCCCACATGCCTTTATGGCGCAAGAACCGCTTTTGCCGGCGGTGGCGCCCGCATGGGCGGCCGGTGGAATGACGTCCCGCTATCTCATCTTACGGGTTTTTGTCTGTGCCACGGATCAGGGGTTTGCCGTCATGCCCGGCGGTATGGCCATTACGGCTTCGGACATCGAAACTTTGACATCGGGACCTCCGGAACGTCAGCAGAGCAAGGATATCTGGATCCTATCGGAAAAGCCCGTTGAGCCTTTCAGTCTTCTCGGCGGGATGGATGCCGTGCCCGAGGTTACGCGCGGCAGTGATCTGCCCAGCCGGGTGGCGGATCATCTGCTTTGGCTGGGGAGGTATCTGGAACGGGCCGAAGGAATGATCCGGGTGTTCAGGTCCTTTTTTCGTCGTCTTTCGGGAGAGGCACGGCCCAACGATATCCCTGAACTGCCGTTTCTGCTGAACCTGCTCCGTTCCGAAAACATCATTCCCCCGCCGAACCCGGGAGGTGGAGATGTTCCTCTCTACCGGGATCTGGTCAGACAGTTGAAAGAAGCCCTGTTCGAACAGAACCGGATCGAAAGTGTGGCTGCCGTACTCGGTCAGGTGCGTGATGCTGCGAAAAATGTTCGCGACCGGCTTTCCCCGGACTCTTGGCGGGTCATCAACCGGCTGGAGGAGTTCTCGGACGTCCCGGCCAATGACCCCCTGGAACTCCTCGATGGCACCCTTTTCACCCTGAGCGCCTTCAGCGGGTTGGCCATGGAGAGCATGACACGTGGTTTGGGATGGCGTTTCATGGACATGGGAAGACGCATGGAAAGAGCCTTGAACCATGCCGGACTCATCCGCACCAGCCTGTCCGAAATCTGCAGGTCCTCGCGCAGTGCCCTGGAAGCGCTGTTGGAAGTTTCGGACAGTATTATGACCTACCGGGCCCGCTATCGCACTGCCTTTCAGCTTGCGCCGGTGCTGGATCTTCTGCTCATGGACGAAACCAACCCCAAATCCCTGGCCTTCCAGGTCAGTCGCCTGGCTGACCATGTGGAGCACCTGCCCCGGCAGAGCGACCGGCGATTTACCAGTCCTGAAGAACGCCTGGCGCTGGAGATGCTCACCAGCGTCCGTCTTCTGGACCTTACGGGGATGACCTGCAAAGAAACAGAACCTGACACCGCTTACCTGTCGGTTTTTCTGGAAAACATGGAGACGCGGCTAACGGAATTTTCACAACAAATCAGCGGTCATTACTTGGCTCGGATTCCGAGCACGCCCCATTTTTCCATAAGTTCGGGTGATGCGGGATTATGAGATACAGGATTCGCCACCAGACGACCTATCAGTATTCGGAACCGGCCTCCCTGTCACAAAATGAGCTGTTTTTGCACCCCAGGGAAACGCTTTTCCAACGGGTTCTTAAGAGCGGATTGACCATCGAACCGGAGCCGCAATACATGCACGACCGAACCGATTATTTCGGCAACAGGGCAACCGTTTTCATGGTTCAGCATTCCCACAGCGAGCTGACCATTACCGCCCAAAGCGTTGTGGAGACAACGCCGCGCACGCTTCCATCGGCTGAAAGCACGGTTCCATGGGAAACGGCGGTGCGGCGAATTGCGGCCTGTGAGCCGCCGAAGGGCCTTTATGCCAAGCAGTTTGCCTTTGCCAGTCCCCTGGTCACCGTGGGAGAAAACGCCCTGGCCTATGCCCGTCCTTCTTTCGCGCCGGGAACGCCGGTGCTCATGGGGGCGGTGGACCTCATGGGGAGAATATTCACGGAATTTACATACGACAAGTCGGCCACCACGGTGGAAACTTCCGTAGAACAGGTGCTGGAAACCAGAAAAGGGGTGTGTCAGGATTTCTCCCATCTGGCCATCAGCTGTCTCCGGTCACTGGGGCTGGCGGCACGATACGTAAGCGGGTATCTTAAAACTTATCCCCCGCCGGGAAAAGAAAAGTTCATCGGCGCGGATGCCTCGCACGCCTGGCTTTCCCTTTTTGTGCCGGACATCGGTTGGGTCGATCTGGACCCCACCAACAATCTGATTCCCGGTGAGAGTCACATCATTCTCGCCTGGGGACGGGATTATGGCGACGTCACCCCGGTTAAAGGGGTGGTCATGGGCGGCGGCGTACACACCCTGTCCGTCATGGTAGATGTAACGGAAAAAGCCGATGGAATATGACGTTTGTCGGTGCGGCTATGAAAACGGTCGGCGGCCTACCATCAGGAGTCAGAGCAAGGGAATTTGCGGCAAGATTTTCCGGGATCTTGGAGTTGCCATGCCACCTGCGATACGGGATGTGGAAGCCAGAAGGAGGCGAGTAAAGTTCTGGTCCAGAATGTTCGGATAACTATTCTTGATCTCTGACATGGGTATCCTGAAATATATCAAGTTTGCTGGAAAGAGGCGCGACTGCCTTTGGCACGGCCATTGGATTTTGTTGAAATGGTCTTGACATGAATAGGATGACCATATATATTTACAAAAATGTAGATAAAAATAGAATCTACCAATTTTCTTGGATGGATATGATCATGAAACAGAGCACATTGAAACTCCCTCAGATATCGGCCCATGTGAGCGAGGGGACGAAAGGGAAATTGGACCGGTTGTCTAAAATGCGTGGGATGCGGAAAGCTTTTGTGCTGGAACAGGCTCTCCTATACCATTTCCGAGCCCTCGAAGAGTTGCCGGAAGAAGCTTTCCTTCCTCCGCGGTTAGTGCTGTCTCAGGATTCCTTTGAAAAAGTCGTTGAATGGGTTGAAAATCCACCTTCGCCCACAAAGGCCATGCAGGAGTTGATGGATGGAGTACCGAATAAGAGCGCTGAAAAAGAATGACAACCGGGAGGATTTCGAATGCGGGCAGGAAGATCTGGATCATTTTTTCAAGCGCTATGCGGGGCAGAACCAGTTTCGGCACCATATCGGCGTAACCTATATTGCCACCGATGAAATCAGCGTTTTTGGATATATAACGGTCGCCATGGGGGTTTTGGAGGCTGAATCCCTTCCCGATAAAAAACTCCCGGCAGTCCCGTATCCTTTGCCTGTTTTGCGGCTGGGTCGATTGGCGGTAGACCGTCGCTATCAAGGAAGAGGGATTGGGAAGCACCTGCTTCGTCATGGCTTGAACTTGGCGATTTCACAAAAAGAAACGGTCGGATGCGTAGGGGTGGTTGTGGATGCCAAATCAGAAGCTGTTGCGTTTTACGCAAGGTTTGGATTTCGAATGATAGAAGACCTCGTTGAAGGAGAGATTTGTGGAAATCCTCCACCCAAGCCTCTGTTTCTACCGATCAAGGCAATACTGACGACTGCATGAGATGTCAGCAGGAGGGCATTCACCCAAAGCTCCCTCCTAACAGTAGGAAAGGATCTCATCTTTGTGCCGCTTCACATAGGCGCAACCGGGTTCTGTTCCGCATGAACGGCATTTGAGATCGTAGGTGGAGTTGATGGTTCCGCACTGGGGAGCAGAAGTAGCTGCGTTTTTCAGATCGGCATCCCTGACATTCCCATACTTCAGGTGCTGTGTTGTAAGCCTCCGCAACAGCCGTAAACCGTTGCGGCTCCTTTTCCGTTGTGCCGATATAAAGCGTACAAGCGGGACAGAACAGTCCACAGACGGCGGCAAGCTTTTTGCTTGGTTGAAAATCATTTTTTGTCGTCATCACTTCTCCAAACAGGAAGGTTGAAGGACAGGGTTGTGCCGTTATGAAGAAGACTTTGCACATGGATGGAACGGTGATGGAGTTCAAGTATCCGTTTGGCAATGGCCAGACCCAACCCATGATGTCCGTCGCCTTGTCCCCTGTCTCTGTTCATCCTGTAAAAGCGCTCAAAAATGTGTGGAATTTCGGACTCCGGTATTCCCGTTCCCGTATCGCTCACCGCTACTGAAATCTCGTGATTTTCAAATTTGATGGAGAGACCGACCGTTCCCCCTTCCGGTGTATAGTTGATGGCATTTTCCAGCAGGTTTTCGAGAACCCTTTCGATTAGCCCGATATCCCCATGGGTTAAAGGCATTTCCTTTTCAATGTCCGTTTTGAGTGTAATCTCTTTTTCCTCGGCCCTCAGTCTGAATTTTTGAATCACATCGTGAGCAAGTTCTCCCAGGTGAAAGGATTCTTTTTGAACCTCGGTTTCGAGGCTCTCCAGTTTGGCAAGCTCCATCAGTTCATCCACCAGTTTGCTCAATCGCTCACAATGTTTTATGGCGATTTCCAGATAATATCGTCGTTTTTCCGTGCTGAGGTCATCTTCCTTAAGCAGCAGGGTTTCCACATAACCTCTGAGGGTCGCCAAAGGGGTACGCAGATCATGGGATACGTTCGCCACCATCTCACGACGGGTGTCATCCGATTCTTTCAGTTGGTCCATCTGTGCCTGAATCCGCTTTGCCATCTGGTTGAAGGAGACGGTGAGAAGGTCGATTTCATCGGCCGTATCAATTTCTTTGTCATGAGGAAAATTAGGGGGCTCCGTTTGTTGGCTTTTCCTGCACCCGATCCACTTCGGAAGACTTTGAGGTGAGCATCAGAATGGGGGTATAGGCGGGTCGCTTTCTCAAACGCCTGCAAACCTCAAGGCCGTCCATGCCCGGCAGCATGAGGTCGAGGATGATGAGATCATAATCCACGGACTCGGCTTCTGCCAGGCCTTTGGGACCCTCAAAAGAAAGGGTGACATCATAAGAAAGATCCCGCAGGTGCAGTTCAAGCAGATGGGCCAGATCCTTGTTATCTTCAATGATCAAGATTCTCTGTGGCATAAATGGTACCCTTCTCCTTCAGCACCGGAAGAACTTTTTTTGAAATCCGCGCTTGCCAAAAAGACGGAATATAGGTTCTCTGTATAACACAGCCTCACAAATTTATGAAAAAAAGGCAAGTGAGGGCTTTGAAACATCGGGAAAAAAGTTTACATTCTCCGTCTAAGCGTCTATCGAAGAAGTAAAAAGATGGAAGCGATTTCAAGGAGGGTTATGCATGGCAATATCCAGCGTTATCACCTTTAAGCCTTTTCCCTTTGAGGTGGGTCAAAAGATACATATTGACGGCGGCCCAAGAAATGGCGACTGGGAAGTGATCGGCGTGACGGATCACAAGGTAAAACTTCGATGTCCCGTTTCCCATAAGGAATTTAATTGGAACAGATTCTG
Organism: delta proteobacterium NaphS2; assembly: GCA_000179315.1. GTDB lineage: Bacteria > Desulfobacterota > DSM-4660 > Desulfatiglandales > Desulfatiglandaceae > NaphS2. Next base: position 4,325 of record ADZZ01000375.1, on the reverse strand, counting down.
CTATTTTGCCCAAGAAGAGGAGGGTGTCGAATGGCCGCAACGGGATTGAGGTCTTTCTTATTATCGGATATTCGTGAAATTTCATGCACAATCGGATGCGTTTCTAATTGCTTCAGTTGTTCCTCAATCTCAATGGCAAGTTGTTTGTCTCGCGCCAGTTCCAGGGCAAGCCGCAGAAGATCCTGGGCCTCCTCGTGGAGCCCCGCTTCGATTAAGTTCTCCGCACTCTTCAGATGTTCAAGGGCAAGGGCATTTTTGCATTCGGCGATTTTTGTCTCCAGTTGGTCTTGGGCCTCAGGTGCTTTCTTTGCTGATTTGTGCAAAGCCCTTTCATATTCAAGTTTCGCGGAACCGTATTCGCCCATTTGAAAAAGAGCGTCTGCATCCTTCTCGATCTCATCATAGGGTTTTCCGGTAAAGAGATGGGATAATTTCATGGCATGATCTCGTTTCGTGAATTTAACGGAGGGGTAACATTGGTAAAAACTCCCAGCTCATGGCCGGTTCGGTCATTAATGAACTTGCCAGCAAGCACCATCCCCACCCTTTGGGTCATTCGAAGAGGCCAGGCATTGTTCATGTCGATGGTGACATAGATTTTCTTCCCTTTGGATCTTTCGATCAGGCCTTGAATGACCCTTAATCCGATGCCCCGGTTCCGAAATGCCGGGTTCACCGCCGTATACCCCCGCTCCAAAAACCCTGAAAGATCGAGGCCGGTCTCGGCTTCGATCTTTTTCAGGTATCTTTTTTTGGGGTATTTGTGGGTGGATGTGCCGACCACGCGGTCTTCATGAATGGCGTAGCCGATAAGGAAGGCTTTATCCAGGTTTTCTCTTATCCAGGAAGTGCCCACGCCGCCGCTTTTTGCCACCAGGTCGCAGATCTGATCAAGGACGTCCGGAGACGTTTCATCCGGCCTGGTGAAGCAATAACGGATTGTTTCCGGCATTCTTAAATCCGCATTCCGAAATCCGCAATGTTAAGGTCATGCACAGTCGATCATTCCCATGATCTGTGAAGTTTCAAAGCCTTTGAGATGAAGGGCGCCTGACCGGCACGACGCCACGCAAAGGCCGCAACCCTTGCACAAGGTCGATTCGATCTCCGCCTTGCCGGTTTTTTCATTCATTCGAGGCGCCGAATAAGGACAGATGGAAACGCAAACCGTGCAACTGCTACATTTGTTCGGGTTCACTTCCGCAACCGTTCCGCTTACGGGGAGACTTTCGGCCGACAGCAGTGTAACGGCGCGCGCTGCTGCGGCCTGGGCCTGTGCAATGCTTTCGTCAATGGGTTTGGGAGAGTGGGCCAGACCGCAGACAAAAACGCCGTCGGTGGCAAAATCCACGGGACGCAGCTTGACGTGGGCTTCAGCGAAGAAGCCATCTTCATTCTGTGCAACCTTGTAAAACCGCGAAAGCGGATTTTCTTTTTCCGGAACCACGGCGCTTGCCAGCACCAGAAGGTCGGCGCGGATAGTCACGTTTTTTCTGAAAACCGTGTCCGTAAATCCGATTTCAACCGCCTTGTCGTCAGGCGTGATGGTAAGATCCTCTTCAAAGTTGTAACGCACAAAAGAGATGCCCCGGGTTCTGGCTTCGCGGTAAAGATCTTCCCTGAGCCCGTAAGGCCGCATGTCCCGGTACACCACATAGATGCGCATGCGGGGATTCCTTTTCTTCAGTTCCAGTGCGCTTTTGATGGACTGGGTGCAGCACAGTTTGGAACAGAAAGGCCTTTCCGGAATACGAGATCCGTAGCATTGGAGAAATACGGCTGAACCAAGCCCGTTGAGCTCGCTGTTCCCCCGGTTGAATCCCTGCTGCAACTGGAGGCCGGTCATGACCCGTGACGATTCCATGAGGGCGGCATCCTGCGGGTTGTGCTCGGTTGCCCCCGTGGCCATGATGGTAACGCCATGCTCAAGGGTCTGGTTTTCCTGCCCCTGTGTGATGGTGGTTTTGAAGTTCCCCACGAAACCTTCCACGTCCGTAATTTCAGCACCCAGGCACACCTCGACGTTATCATCCGCCGACACTTCCTCAATCAGTCCCTTGAGATATTCCTGAATGTTTTCACCTCGCCAGGTTTCATGAAGGGATCGGGCGTTGCCGCCCAACGCTCCGTCACGTTCCACAAGATAGGTAAAATAGCCTTGATCGGCCAGGTTTTTGGCGGCCACCATGCCGGCCACGCCGCCACCGATGACCAGTGCATTTTGATCGATTTGCAAAACCGGTTCGGGCAGCGGCTCCAGAAGTCCGGCTTTGGCCACCGACATCCGCACCAGGTCTTTGGCTTTGTCGGTGGCGGATTCGGTTTCATCCTTGTGGACCCAGGAACACTGGTTTCGAATGTTGGCCATCTCAAACAGGTATTTATTGATCCCGGCGCCGGTGAGGGTTTCCTGAAACAAGGGTTCATGGGTTTTGGGCGTGCAGGCCGCTACCACCACCCGGTTAAGCTCCTGCTCCTGAATGACCTGTCTCATTTTGTCCTGGGTGTCCTGAGAACAGCTGAACATGTTCTGTTCCGCGAATACCACCCCCGGCAGATGCCTGGCAAACTCCACCACGGCGGGAACATCCACGACGCCCGCAATATTGGTGCCGCAGCAGCAGACGAAAACACCGATGCGCACCGGATCCCCTTTGATGTTGCGCTCTTCTGGAATTTCCGCTTTTTTGGTCAGGGCCCAGCGGGCTTCCGAAAGGAGACTGCCCGCCACGCCCGCGGCAGCGCTGGAATCCACCACCGATGAGGGGATATCTTTAGGCGCCTGGCAGGCGCCGCAAACGAAAATGCCCGGCGTATCCGTCTCCACGGGTTTAAAACTGGTGGTCTCAATAAAATTGTAATGGTTGAGTTTAAGCCCCATTTTCTCCGCCAGGGCACGACCTTCGGCAGTGGCGCCGAGTCCCACCGACAGGACCACGATGTCAAAGGCTTCCTCCACCTTCAGACCCTGTTCGTCAATATAACGGATCAGGTTCATGCCGGTTTCTTTATCCGGAACGATGTTGGTTACCCGGGATTTAATAAACCGAACCCCCGCTTCGTCCTTGGCCCGGTTGTAATACCGCTCAAAATCTTTTCCGTTGGTACGGATATCCATGTAGAAGATGGCCGCGTCCAGGTCGCCGGCCGCGTGTTCTTTGGCCAGCATGGCCTCCTTGACGGCGTAGGTGCAACAAACGCCGGAACAATACCCGCGACCTTCCAGGTGCTCGTCACGGCTGCCGATGCACTGGAGCCAGGCGATTTTTTTGGGTTCCTTTTTGTCCGACGGCCGAACCATGTGGCCGCCGTAGGGACCGGAAGCGGACAGTATCCGCTCAAACTCGAGACTGGTCACCACGTTCTTGTTTTTGCCGTAGCCGTAGGTGTCGTGATCGGCGGGATTATAGGTTTCACTGCCGTCGGAGACGATAACCGCCCCCACGTTGAGGTTGAGATGCCGTTCCTTGTCCTCATAATTGATGGCGTCGGCGGGGCAGATCTTTTCGCAGTTACCGCATTTTCCCTTGGTGAGCTTGATACAGTACTCCGGATCAATGGCATATTTCAAAGGGACGGCCTGGGCGTATTTTACATAGATGGCCTTTCGTTTGCCCAGACCCGCATCATACGCGTTATCCACCTTTTTGGGACATTTTTCCGCGCAGGCCCCGCAGGCGATACATTTGTCCATATCCACATAACGTGGGTGTTGCAGAATGCTCACCTCAAAATTGCCCGCTTCCCCTTTAAGGGCGGTTACTTCAGAAAGCGTGAGAAGCTCGATGTTGATGTGCCGGCCGACCTCGACCAGTTTCGGTGAGATAATTCACATGGCACAGTCATTGGTTGGAAAGGTCTTGTCCAGTTGGGACATCATGCCGCCAATGGAACTGGTCCTTTCCACCAGGTAGACGTAATATCCGGAATTGGCCATGTCCAGCGCGGCCTGCATGCCGGTAATACCGCCGCCCACAACCAGGACGGACCCGAGTTTTTCAGTCGACATAAACTACTCCTGCGTTATAAAAAAAGAGGTGATGTTATCCATCGCCACCTGGTTTTCTTTAAGACCCAGAGCCTTTTCATCAACACCCATGCACAAACCCAGTAATTGGGCGTATAGGATGGAGGGGAGGGCGTCGCCGTTTTTCCCTTCGCGCGCCATCATGTGTTGCACCTGGTCAAATTGAAGCTGGCAGTAGGGGCAGGCGGTACACAGAAAATCTGCCCCCGATTCACGCCCGCTGTCCAGTTTTTTCGGGTTAACGCCATTGAAACACCGTCATTGGATCCCAGAAGGGTGCACCGCAGCAATTGAGTTT
>ADZZ01000376.1 GCA_000179315.1 delta proteobacterium NaphS2 | reverse complement strand
ATTTACTTCTTGAGGCCAAAGAAAAAGAACCGGAACTAACCGTTCCGCTGTTAATCAAGAAAGTCAGAGCATCCGGCAACATTCCCGATGATGTTCGGATGCCCAGATCCACCGTGTATAAACTGCTGGCACGCCACGGGTTAACCCGAAAGATTACATCACCTGATAGAGACCATCGTCGCTTCGCCTACCTCAATGCCGGGGATTTGTTCATGAGTGATGTCATGTACGGTCCGGCGGTCAGGAAAAATGACGGCAGGAAACGAAAAACCTATCTCATCGCTTTTATTGATGATGCGACCCGGGTGATCCCCTATGCCGCTTTTGCCCATTCGGAAAATACCGCTGCCTTCATGGAGGTGTTGAAACAAGCCGTTTTAAGGCGAGGTATCCCCATGCGGCTTTTTGTGGATAACGGATCAGCTTTCCGGTCACAGCATTTATCCCTGGTCTGCGCAAAACTCGGCATAACCCTGATTCACGCCAGACCCTACCATGCAGCGGCCAAGGGAAAAATCGAGAGATGGTTCAGAACGGTACGATTGCAGTTTCTCCCGATGCTTTCGGAAAAACATATGTTGAATCTGAAAGCGATCAACAGAGCACTTTGGACCTATATCGAAACAGAGTACCACCGTTCGCCCCATCGGAGTCTCTGCGAAACGCCCCTTGATCGCTGGGCCAGAGTGGGTGAGAAGGTCCGATATCCCGAACCGGGCGATGACCTGGACGACCTTTTCCTTTTTGAATCAAAACGCAAAGTGCAGAAAGACCGTACCGTAAGTCTGAACGGTATGGCCTATGAAATTGACGCTTCCCTGGTGGGAGAGACCGTAACACTCCGCTACAACCCTTCCGAGCAGGGCAAAGAGATAAAGGTCTGTCACAACGGCCGTTTCGTCCAAAAGGCGAAACTGGTGGACACCTACGCCAATTGCTTTGTGAAACGTGATCGCCCGTCTAAAACCATTGAAGCACTTGATCCTGAAAAGGCCGTCGATCATAAGCGGGAAAGCAGACCCAAACAACCTGTTAACTTCAGCAGGATCTCCGAAGCCGAAAAGGGGGATGGCTATGTATAAAAAGGTCTATGGGCTGACCCACTACCCTTTTGAAAAAGATCTGGAACCGGACAAACTGTTTGGTTCAAAAGCTGCTGATGAGCTTGAAGCCCGGCTCCATTATCTGTTGAAGCTGCGCGGTATCGGGCTTGTCACCGGAGAAGTGGGCAGCGGGAAAACCAGTATCTGCCGAAAGATGGCCGCTTCTCTGAATACGGGTCTGTACCGGGTGTTTTACGTTCCTCTGACCACCGGCAATGTAACGGATATCTACAAATCCATTGCCTGGGAAATGGGGCTAACCACGGAACGGAGCCTGGCAGCCCTTTATCGTTCCATCCATATGGAGGTCAACCGACTCTGTCTGGAATCCAAAATCAGGCCAGTGCTGATTATTGATGAAGCGCAATACTTGAGAAACGAGGTCCTCGAAAACCTCAGGCTGCTGACAAACTATGAGATGGACTCACAAAATCGTCTCTGCATGATATTTGTTGGCCAGGCCGAGTTGAGGCGACGGCTTTCACTGTCCGTCCATGAGCCTTTGGCTCAAAGGCTTGTGGTGCGTTATCACATATCCGGTCTTGCAAAAGAGGAGTTGCTCCCTTATCTGAAACACCGGCTTGAGTTGGCCGGAACCCAGATGGATCTTTTTGAACAGCCGGCTCTTGAAGCGCTTTTTCAGGCGACAAACGGTCTGCCACGCAAAATCAATCTGCTGGCACACCTCTCATTGAATGTGGCGGCACTGCAGAATGCCCAGCTTGTATCGGCTGAACATATTCTTACCGCAGTGGAGGAAACGGGATAGTGCTAAACCTGCATAATCAGATTCGGTGAAACAGAGGCGAGCTCTGCTGAGGAGCAACTCGCCAAGGGATAGCCGGATAGGCGACGACGAAATATCGTCATCGGGAGGGGAGTCTTCGGGCTCCCCTTTTTTATGTRATATTTCCGAGGAGCCTTCATGCCTAAAAAAACCTCGGGGTTTGGGGCAGAGCCCCAAGGGTTTTCTCGAAACAGCACCCCGATCAGAAGATAGGCAGTCCGTCACGCATCGCCTTGCAACGATAAATCAATCAGGCAAAAACAAAATATTCTTCGTGCTTTATTGTGGACAATATCCGGTGGGATAATGTGAACGGCAACACTCTGCAAAGCACTGAACCCATTGAATCCTCCTCCAAATCACGGCCTTTCCGAAAGCTTTACGCGAATACGCTTTCTAAACCCCTTCCGTATGATTCCCAGATCCGTTGTCGCACCCACTTTCATCTGTTCCACGTGATGAACCAGTTGCTTCATGTCCTCCACGGTTGTGCCATCAATATCCGTAATGATATCTCCCCCCAAAGCAATCCTGAAACCCCGTATGAGCACCTCGCGATCACCTCCCTTAAGCCCTGCCCGGTACGCAGGCCCTCCAGGGAGCACCTGAACCACCAGAACACCTTTCTTCACGTTGAAGCCCAGACTTTCAGCCAGATGAGGACTCAGGGAAAGCCCGGAAATACCCAGCCAGGGCCTGGCCACTCTGCCGGAAGTAATCAATTGGGTGGCGACACGCTTGGCCAGATTGATGGGAATAGCGAATCCAATCCCCTGGTATCCACCGGAAAGACTGAAAATAGCCGTATTGATCCCGATAACATCGCCGTTTGAATCCAGCAGCGGGCCGCCTGAATTTCCGGGATTAATGGCGGCATCCGTCTGTATCAGGTCCTCAATCTCATTCCCCTCTTCGGTTCGGATACTTCGGTGAACGGCGCTGATAATACCGGTGGTCAGCGTGTGAGAAAGGCCAAAAGGGTTTCCAATGGCAATGGCTTTTCGACCGGGTCTCACTTTGTCCGAATCCCCGAGGGTGGCTACGGCTTCCACATCACCTGCGGGTATCCGAATCACCGCAAGGTCCGTTCCGGGGTCTCGACCCACCAGGGTGGCATCTATCTTTTTCCCTTTTGCAGTGGTTACCGTCAGTTTCTGAGCCTTGGCCACCACATGGTTGTTGGTCAGGATATATCCCCTCCGATCAATGATGAATCCGGAGCCCTGGCCCTGCCTTGGAATAACTTCCATCCAAAAATTCATGCTGAGTGTTGTACTGGCAATATTCACCACTGCCGGATGGGCTTTTTCAAAGACCTTAACATTAATCTCTTCATCGGAAGAATAAACCGCCGGCTTGGCGACCATGGCGGGTTGCGGATTGTTGAAATCGAGGGATTGAACAGTGGGTCGCTTTTCCTCAAAAACCGGCCCATTTTCCTTCTTAAACCACAGAAAAAGGAAGATCAGCAATAGGACAAACCATATGGTTTTGTTTGAATATCTCCACATAAGCAGGATCCTTAATAGAAACAATAAAGTTTTACACTTCACACAATATAGTTCTTTGAAAGACG
>ADZZ01000377.1 GCA_000179315.1 delta proteobacterium NaphS2 | reverse complement strand
CTGCTTCTCTACGTCCTCCCAAATTTCAAGTCAAGGAAAAATTCTCCTTTTTGAGGGTGGCTTATTTTCACTTTCAACATAAAATCCATCAATCTGCAGATCACACGCCCGTTATCAACCAGGATCAACGGTTCATGCGGGAGACGGGTGCGGCTTCCTCCCGAAGATGGTACGCCTCACCACCTTTCATGACATCTCTTCCTTTATTTTAGGTGTTTTCCCGGACGCTTTTACAGGGATCCGATCTGAGCCATGATTTCGGAGATGTCAAACCCTTTCAGGTGGATGGCGCCTGACCTGCAGGAACTGACGCACAGTCCACACCCTTTGCACAGGGTGGATTGGACCATGGCCTTGCCAGAGGTTTCGTCCAACCTTGGCGCGGCATATGGACAAATGGAGACACAAACGCCGCACGCGCTGCAGCAAGCACTGTCCACCCGGGCCACGATGCCTGAAACGGCAACGGATTTCTTGGAGAGCAACGTCACCGCACGGGCCGCGGCCGCCTTGGCCTGGGTAATGGATTCGTCCAGGCTCTTGGGCGCATGACACAACCCGGCCAGAAAAACACCGTCCGTGGCAAAATCGGAAGGCCTGAGTTTCACATGGGCCTCGGCAAAAAAGCCATCCTCTTTCTGAGTGACCTTGAACATCTGGGCCAGGGGGTTCTCCTTTTGTGGAATCACCGCGGATGCCAGCACCAGCATTCGGGTGCGGATCTCCATGGGCCGATGCAATACGGAATCGGTGAAGGCGACCTTTACACCGCCATTGTAGTGTGTTACGGAAATGGATTTATCAAAATCGTAACGGATGAACATGACGCCTGCTTCGCGCGCACGGCGGTATAGATCTTCCCGCAGTCCATAGGGCCGCATGTCCCGGTAAAGCACCCGGATACTCATGTTAGGGCGACGTTCTTTGAGGGCCAGGGCGTTCTTGATACTCTGTGTGCAGCATACGCGGGAACAGTAGGGACGTTCCGGGATTCGCGAACCAACACACTGAATGAACACCGCCGAATCCGCCCCGGCCACGTTGGGATCCTCGGCCATAAACCGTTTTTCCAATTCCTGATTGGTGAGAACCCGGTCGCTTTGGCCATAGAGATACAGGCTTTCCGGTTTGTACTCCGAGGCGCCGAGGGCAAAGACCGTAACCCCATGGGTGAGATCCCGGGGCCCGTCCTCGGAAGTGACGGTGGTATTGAAATTTCCCACAAAACCCGTAACATTATCGATTCGGGTATTGGTGAAGATCTCGATATTGCCGTCGCTTCTGACGCATGTCTCCAGTTCCGCCAGATACGCCTGAACATCTTCTCCCCGCCAGGTTTGACGCAAATGCCTGGCCTGACCTCCCAGTCGATCCGTTATTTCCACCAGGTAGGTATGATAACCCTGGGCCGAAAGATTTCTGGCCGCTTCCATGCCCGCCACGCCGCCACCGATCACGAGGGCGTTCTGGTGAATGTCCAAAACCGGTTCCGTAAGGGGATCCAGCAGCGCTACCTTGGCAACGGACATGCGCACAAGGTCCTTGGCCTTTTGGGTGGCCCCTTCCGGGGCATCCTTGTGGACCCACGAACACTGATTACGGATGTTGCACATGTCGAACAGGTATTTGTTCAGGCCCACGGATGTCATGGTTTCCTGGAACAGGGGCTCGTGGGTTTTGGGGGTGCAGGCCGCCACCACAATGCGATTTAGACCCTGGTCTTTGATGAGGGCGGCCATTTTGTCCTGGGTATCCTGGGAGCAGGAGAACATGTTGTCCCCCACATATACCACACCCGGAAGGGTTTTGGCATAATCCACAACCGTGGGAACATCCACGACCCCGGCGATATTGGTGCCGCAACGGCACACGAATACCCCGATCCGGGGGGCTTCACCCCGGATATCGGTCTGTTGGGGAATCTCCGCCGTCTTTTTGAGCG
>ADZZ01000378.1 GCA_000179315.1 delta proteobacterium NaphS2 | reverse complement strand
TAATAAAGTCCCTCCAATAGGTATTTGGAGGCGTGAGACAACATTTTTATATTTTTGCCGCTGCCGCATGGGCAGGGCTCATTACGTCCGATTTTTTTCATATGCAGCTTCGATACCCTATAGATTTAACCATAGAAGAATACAATGAGCAAAAGGCCTGGGAACATGCGGAGCTTGATCATTGTCCCTTTCATCCCGAGGGAGGATGCGACCTGGCCAGGCATGGCACCTATCCCAGGAAATTTCCAGAATACTGTCTGGTACCTCGATGGTACTGCCCGAGTGCGCACAAGACCATCAGCCTGCTGCCTGATTTTCTTGCATCTCGCTTTCCGGGAACTTTAGACGAAATCGAGCAGGCCGTCAATACAGCCGGATCATGCAAAAGCCAGGAAGAAGCGGCTTTTGTTTTGAGACCGGAGATATCTCTTCCATCAGGGCTTCGCTGGCTGAGGCGGAGGATCCAATATGTAAAGGAGGCACTGACAATTCTGGCCGGACTTCTTGTGACCGAATGTGCTCCGGATCTTGAATCATTCCGCAATAAATTCCGCACAAACAGGGTGCTGATCAAATTGCGTGAAATGGGTCGGGAATATCTGCCATCCATGCCGCCTATTGTCGGATTCGGCCCCCGTTCCGGCAAGCGGTATTGCCACCTTGGGTTTTCCAACAATTGATGGGGACTGTTTATGCCCGTTTGATGGGGTAAAAGGCTTCCGTTCGCCAATTTTTTTATAAGAATGGAGGTTTTAGATGGCAGAAAACGAACTACAAGAGCAGGTGGCGCTATTTCGCTACGGGATTATCGCGGATTTTGTTCATTTGCCGCCCGGATCAAGAGGGCTTTACGCTCAGATCAGGAAGAAAG
>ADZZ01000379.1 GCA_000179315.1 delta proteobacterium NaphS2 | reverse complement strand
CGCACGGCATTTCCTTTGCATTCCTTGAAAAGATCGCGGATTAAAGGGACATGTTCTTCATGCCGGGATTCTCTGTGGGGTGCTGCTTCATCCGGATCCTTTAAGATCTTCGTGATGGTATTTCGGCTGACCTTGAGCGTTCGGGCGATTTTGCGCAAACTCATACCGGTATTTTTCAGTTCCAAAATGGCATCTTTTTTGGATTGTCTGATCATGGCTCTATCTCTTTTTTGAGTTTTGCCGCCTGATTTTCGACTTTGTTCACCCAGGCTTTCAGGGTTTGTTTCTTAAATGGATCGCTTTTTGGATAATGGACATGGGAAACGGTTTTCAGCAGACGTCCGAGCACAGCATATACCATTTTAATATCCTTGAACCATTTGCCTTCCGGTCCGTCATGAATCTCCTTGGCCTGTTCGGATTGGATTCTTTCATTTTGAACCTTTATGAAAAGAAAGGGATTTTCCAGCATGCGGTCTCGAACAGACCGGTTGCTTTTTTGGTAATGTTCGTAAAAATGGGCCAGTTCCCTCGTGGATAAAGGTTCATTTTCCAGGTGGGCCATCAGTTTTTGTGCGTCTTTAATGTTGGCGCGCGCCAACGGCGCCATGACACGGCTGGCACTCCAGGTTGAAAGCGTTCCTGAAATCACGGCTTTCAAAATATTTTCAGGCAGGGCCTCAACCAGATCAAGCCGTCGTTTCACAAAACTTTTGTCGCGTCCTATCCGGGCTGCGATATGGGAGAGGCTGCACCCGAACCGCCGATGTAATTCCTGAAGCAAAACCGACTGCTCAATGGCTTCCCATTGCCGTTCATTGGTTTTGGCCAAAAGCGAAAACATGGCATTTTGTTCGTTTTCTTCTGATAAATGGACACATATTTGGTCCTTTCCGCAGCACGAAGCGCTCGAACACGCAAGTACCCATCAACCAGAATCAGTTTGTCTTTCTCTGTAACAACCAGGGC
>ADZZ01000380.1 GCA_000179315.1 delta proteobacterium NaphS2 | reverse complement strand
CGAAACAGCACCCCGATCAGAAGATAGGCAGTCCGTCACGCATCGCCTTGCAACGATAAATCAATCAGGCAAAAACAAAATATTCTTCGTGCTTTATTGTGGACAATATCCGGTGGGATAATGTGAACGGCAACAATAGGTCTGCTTTTGATCCTTTTCAAGATCAAAGGCGTCATGCCCTTAAGGCTTCTAAAAAAAAATCCAGTGTAAAAGTTGTGGATTCATTTTCCATGTGTGCCGGAGCTGTTTCAGAGGCCAGGCGTACTGTAGCGATCAATGTCGTGAACAAGCCCGCACGGAACAGCGACGACAAGCACAACGCCGTTACCGGCAAACAGAAAAAGGCCGCAAAGCTCATCGGAGGGCGGAACGTCGGCGAAGAATAAAAAAAAGTAAAAAAACCGTGGATGATCAGGGTTCAACACCCCCGTCATCCGGTGATAAGGTGCCCTCCAGGTGGTCCGGCGTGGGTCCGAGATGCCGTTTTTGCGGCTCATGGGGTGTTATTGTGAAAGATTTTCCCCGCCGAGGCTACGGCAATCATCCACAAACTGTTCCGGAGGTGTTCACATGATGGTTAAAAAGCCTCTTTTTCCAAAACGAATACGCAAAATCGCCGGCGGTTTTGCCTTTATTGAACATCGCTTTTTGCGAAAGGGTTTTTGGGAGAGCCTGAGTCATATTGAACTGCTGCTCTACATTTTTCTGGTGGTGGTATCTGACAAAAACGGGCTGTCTTATTACGGCTACGACAAAATCTGCCGGATTCTAAGGGTGGATGCAGATCAAATATATCAAATGCCCGTAATCGCTTGCTGGACAAAGGACCTGATTGGATT
>ADZZ01000381.1 GCA_000179315.1 delta proteobacterium NaphS2 | reverse complement strand
GTGGTGGTGAAACCGGAACGAGTTCGCAAAAGAATCCCAATATATTGCGCATAATATCGCCTCTACCCGTGAAGCGTATAACCTGAACAAGATTCGGGAGGTTAACTTTCAGGTCAATGAAAGGCTAAGTTTGGCGGAATTGAAACAGCAGCGGGGTACGATCCAGAATATCCGCATCTGGGATGAACGGCCGTTGCTCAAGACCTACCAGCAGATCCAGTCCATCAGGCTCTACTATGACTTCAACAATGTGGATGTGGATCGCTATGTGCTGGGCGGACAATACCGGCAGCTCATGCTGGCAGCCAGGGAATTGGTGGTTAGACAGCTTCCGGCCCAGGCCAATACCTGGGTCAACCGGCACCTGACCTATACCCACGGCTATGGCCTGGCGGCCAGCCCCGTCAATGAAGTGACCCGGGAAGGATTACCCCGCCTTTTTATCAAGGATCTCCCCCCCGTGTGCGAGGCAGGCCTGCAAAAAATCGTGCGTCCCGAGATCTACTACGGCGAGATGACGGATCAGTACGTACTGGTCAAGACCACCAGCAAGGAGTTCGATTTTCCTAAAGGCGACAAAAACGTCTATTCAGTGTATCAGGGCCGGGGAGGGGTGCCCATCAACTCCTTTATTCGGCGGCTTTTATATGCAGTTGAATTCCGCGATCCGCAGATCTTTTTCACCAATTACCTGACGTCTGAAAGCCGCATCATGTACAATCGCCGGATCAAGCGCAGGGTTAAAGCCATTGCGCCCTTTCTCTCCTACGATCAAGATCCCTACATGGTGCTTTCAAATGGAAGACTCTACTGGATCCTTGATGCTTATACCACCAGCAACATGTATCCCTACTCCACCCGAAGTCACAGTCCCTTTGACCGTGGCATCCTCAATTATATCCGAAACGCCGTCAAGGTGACCATCGATGCTTACAACGGGGATGTCCGTTTCTACCGGCTGGACGAAAAGGATCCCATTGCAGGTGTTTATAATCGCATTTTCCCGGCCCTCTTCAAATCGTTCGATGATATGCCCGAAGACTTGAAACACCATATCCGTTATCCCAAGGATTTTTTTCAAATCCAGGCAACCACCTATACCCGATATCACATGGAAGATGTGCAGGTGTTTTACAACCAGGAAGATCTGTGGCAATTGCCCGATGAAATGTACGGCGACAGCCGGCAGAAAATGAAGCCCTATTATATCATCATCAAACTGCCCGAAGGGGAGAAAGAAGAATTTCTCCTGATGCTGCCCTTTACCCCTTCAAAAAAGGACAACATGATCGGCTGGCTGGCGGCCAGAAGCGATCTGCCCGAATACGGCAGCCTGATTGTTTACAAGCTGCCCAAGGAAAAGTTGGTTTACGGGCCCATGCAGATTGAAGCCAGGGTGGATCAGCAGACTGAGATTTCCCGTGAACTGAGTTTGTGGGACCAAAAGGGGTCCCGTGTGATTCGCGGTAATCTTCTGGCCATTCCGGTCCTTGATGCTTTTGTTTACGTGGAGCCCATCTATCTGGAGGCCAAGCAAGAGGACAGCACCGCTCCCACTACCGGTGAAACGCCCACGGGAGGGCTCCAGAAATTCAAGTCAAAACTGAGTTCGGGTTCATCCGGCGCCGACCCATCTCGGGCTGCCTCACTTCCCGAGCTGAAGCGGGTGATCGTGGCTTTCGGGAACCAGGTCGCAATGGAACACAACCTCGATCTGGCTCTGAGCCGTGTGCTCGGAAAAGGGCGAGCGATTGAAAAAGCCGACGTGCCGGCAGCCACCCGGTTTCTTGAAACCTCCGACCTGGGCAAGATGGCGCTTCAGTATTACAACCAGGCAAAAGAGAATTTGCGCCGTGGGGATTGGGCAGGTTATGGGGAACGACTGAAAAAATTGGAAGAAGTCCTAAAAGAAATCGCTGGAAAAAGCGATGTCAGACAATGATGATTTCAGATGAGTTTGGCAGAGATCGGTTGGGATGCCTGGTTTCGCAAAATCGACCTGGTGACGCCTCGCCGCCTGAAAGGTAAGGAATTACTGATGCGGACGCGCGGCTGGTGGAATCAGGAACCCTCCGAAATTGGCGAAATCGTGGAGCGATATGGAAAATTGGTGGTGGGTCCCGGGAATTGATGGTGGAACTGACCGATAAAAGCGTTGCCGGCGCTCTTTCAAAGGCGTTGCGTGAAGCCTTTGAAGATCAGGTGTTTCTGAGCCCCTGATTCACGATTATTTTAAGGTCCCTTAAAAATAAGAGTATGCTTGATTTTTTTGCTTGACAACTTTGGGAAGCATATTTTAATATTCAGCAGTCGGACATACTAACCGGATAGTTAGCGATAAATGGAAAACAAATCCAAGGAAAATGTCAAGGAACAAATGATCCAAGAAGCCATAAAGCTATTTGTGCGCAAGAGCTTCAAAGGGACCCGAATCCAGGATATCACCGATGCGGTTGGAGTCACCAAAGGTGCCTTCTATTGGCATTTCAAAAGCAAGGCGGAGTTGCTGGATACCATCATCGACGAATACGAAAGGGTTAATGTCGATCACGTATTTTTCCAATTGGAACAGACACCCGGCAATTTCATTCAAAAGTACAAACTGTTTCACAAAATTACAACGGAATTTGCCTACGAAAACAGAGAACTCTGCATCGGATTCATGGCCCTTGCCGCTGAACTTACCGGAAGCGAAACGACACACGAACAAAAAATAATCTCCGTATACACCAAGTTACGGCTTTTTCTAAAGGGTCTTATTGAACAGGGCAAGCGTGACGGCTGTGTCAGAAGCGATGTGGACAGTGAAATGATCGCACATTTTATAAATGCCATCAATAATGGGATGCTTCTTGAGTGGTACATGTTCCAGGATGACATTAACGGCCCCATGTTGGCCAAGACATACCGGCAAATTGCGGTTCAGGGGATCTCTGCATAGGGAGGTTAAAGGTTGAGCGAGGAGGAAAGTTTTTTGCCGCCTGATTAACTGAGCGGTTAGTTAATGCCTGCGCCGACTTTTTAATACAGTCTCCGATTCGCTGTTATGTTCAAATGCGTCGGCCTTCGCCAAATTGCACGCATTTGTTTTAGGTTATGTAATTAACTATCCGGTTAGTTAGCATCGATATAAGGATGATGCAGTGCAAAAATGGATTTTCGAAGAAAGGGGAATGTCAATATGGATTTTGAGCTGAACGAGGAACAAAAGAATATTTCTGAGGCCGCACGTAAATTTGCTCTGGGAGAATTTCCTCAGATCGCAATAGAGTTTGACAGGGAAGAAAAATTTCCTATGGATATTTGGAAAAAGGCCGTTGAACTTGGTTTCACGGCGATCTTCCTGGATGAGCAATACGGGGGACTGGGACTGGGGCTGCTGGAACAGTCCCTGGTAACGGAAGAGTTCTGGCGTGTGGATCCCGGAGTGGGCTGTGTATTGTTGTCGGTTTTCGGCAGTGAGGTGATCCAGGATCATGGAACCGATGCCCAGAAATCCAAATATCTGCCCATGGTGACAGGTGGCGAGGCCATTTTCGGCTGCGCCATCACCGAAGCAAATGCGGGCAGTGATATTTTTTCGGTTCGATCCAAGGCCGTAAAAAAGGACGGTGGCTATGTGTTGAACGGGAGTAAGATGTTCATTACCAACGGGAGTATAGCTGATTTTCTGTTGGTTTTCTGCATCACGAACCCTGAAGCCAAATCGCGCTATGAGAAATACAGCTTTTTGCTTCTGGATACAAAGACAGAGGGATTTGAAGCAGACAAACTTAACGGCAAGATGGGAATCCGGGCTTCCGATACAGCTTCATTGAGCTTTTCGGACGTTCTTATCCCCGAGGTGAATCTCTTGGGGGGCCAGGAAGGAAAGGGCTTTCGGCAAGTGATGGAGTGTTTTAACTTCAATCGGATCATCGCCGGTTCCCAAGGCGTGGGCGTGGCCCAGGGAGCATTGGATCTTGCGGTGAAGTATATGAAGGAACGGGAGCAGTTCGGCAAACCGCTGACCTCCTTTCAAGGACTGCAGTTCAAACTCGCGGAAATGGCTTCTCGCGTTGAAGCTGCCAGAGCCTTGGTTCGAATGGGCGCATGGATGATCGACAACGGCACATTGGATCCGAAAATCGTTTCCATCGCCAAACTGGTTGCAGGGGAAACCGCTGTTCGGGTAACGGATGAGGCTCTGCAACTCCATGGCGGATATGGCTACATGGATGAATACCATGTTGAGCGCTTCTATCGTGACGCAAAAATCGTCGAAATCTATGAAGGTGCAAAGGAAATTGAAAAAATTACCGTTGCCAATGAAATTCTGAGAGCGTGATATCAGCTTTTCGATACAGCGCTAAATTCCCAGAAACAAGGAGAGTTTTCCTATGGAAATCAAAAAGGTAGGAGTCGCCGGTTTGGGGGCGATGGGTACGGGAATCGCTCAAGTCTCGCTTCAGTCGGGATACGAGGTGATTGCTGTGGATATCGACCAGACGCTGGTGGATCGAGCGGTTCAGCAGATAGAGAAATCTTTTTTAAAGATGGTGCGGAAAGAACAGATCTCTCCGGAAAAGAAAGATGAATCCATGAGCAGATTGATGGGCGAGACCGAAATGGCGGCCCTCAAGGACTGCGATTTGGTCATCGAAGCGGCTTTTGAAGATTTGGAAATAAAGACGAAAATATTTCAATCTCTGGAGGAAATTTGTTCAGACAAAACCATTTTTGCCAGCAACACGTCAACCCTGTCCATTACGGACCTGGTCGCCAGGACCGGGACCGGCGGCCGATTGGTGGGGCTTCATTTTTTCAATCCTCCAACCGTCATGAAGCTGGTTGAGGTGATCAAAACCATTACCACGGACGATGAGGTTTTGAAAATCGCCACCGATTTCGTCAAGTCCTTGAACAAGATACCGGTCATGACAGGGGATGGCGCGGGGTTTATCGTTAATCGTCTTCTAACCCCTTACCTGTTCGACGCCATGAATGCACTGGCTCAGGGGGTGGCGGATGTGAACGATATAGACAACGCCATGGCACTTGGGTGCGGACATCCCATGGGGCCCCTGAAACTGTCGGATTTTATCGGCCTCGACATCCTCATAAAAGGCGGCACGATCCTTTACGAAGAGTACAAGGACAAAAGGTATGCCCCCCCCGCCATCATGAAGCGGCTTGTGGCCTTGGGATTCACGGGGTTCAAGAGTGGAAGTGGTTTTTACGACTGGTCGGATCCAAAACATCCGGTTCCCAGATCATTTGAATAAAAGATATAAGGAAATGAGGTAAGCATGAATATGAAAAATCAAGATATCGTCATTACGGGATGCGCTAGAACGGCGGTGGGTGATTTTGGCGGGGGACTCTCGTCTCTCTCTTCAAGTCAACTGGCTGAGATCGTGATGCGAGAGGCCATTTCAAGATCGAATCTTGAAAACGATCAGATTGAGAAAGTCATTTTCGGTAATAATTTTTCAACCCTCGAACACAACGTGGGACGAAATGCCGCCATTAAGATCGGAATTCCCGTAGAAGTTCCCGCGTATAATATCAACAGCACCTGTGGCAGTTCCATCCAGTCCATTATTTCAGCGGCCCAATCCGTTCGCGACGGGGAAGCAGAAGTGATTCTGGCTGGGGGTACCGAGTCCATGAGCAATATTCCCTATGTGTTGGAAGGAGCACGATGGGGACAAAAAATAAGACATGGTAGGATGACGGATGCCCTCTGGAAAGCCATGCAGGAACCCGCCGTCGGTGTCGGGATGGGATTGACAGCGGAAAACCTCGCGGAAAAATATGACATTTCCCGGGAAGAACAGGATGCGTTTGCCCTTTTGAGCCACCAAAGGGCGGTCGAGGCCACCGAGAAAGGGCTTTTCCAGCAGGAAATCGTACCGGTGGAAATCCGGAAGAGAAAGGGAAAAACGGCCATTGTCGATAAAGACGAACACCCGCGGGCGGATGTCACGTTGGAACAACTGTCAAAACTTCGGCCCGCGTTCAAGGAAAACGGAACCGTAACGGCCGGTAATGCGTGCAGCGTGAACGACGGAGCCGCGGCGGCGATCGTCATGAACGGCCGAAAGGCGAAGGAATTGGGCATAGGCCCCATGGCTAAATTCTTGGGTTATGCGACAGTGGGCGTGGCCCCGAATTATATGGGATACGGGCCTGTGCCCGCTGTCAAAAAGCTCATGGAGCGGACGGGATTGCAAATCCGGGACATCCACAGGGTGGAGATGAATGAAGCGTTTGCCAGCCAATATCTGGTTTGCGAACGGGAGTTGGGGCTGGACCGGGAAACCACCAATCCCAACGGCAACGGCATTGCCATCGGTCATCCGGTGGGAGCCACGGGATGCAGGCTTGTTACCACGCTTTTGTACGGCCTTCGCCGTGACCAAAAGGAGATCGGTGTCGCCACCCTTTGTGCTGGCGGGGGAATGGGACTGGCATTGGCCTTTCAAATGCTTTGATTAGGTTGTTGATGAAGTCAATAAGGAGGGGGAACGATGCGAATTGGAGATATCGCAAGGGTTAACGCCGAAAGGTTCAAAGAAAAGATTGCGTTACGGGATGAAAAAAGAACCGTTTCCTTTCAGGAACTCAATAGAAGAATAAATGCGCTTTGTAACGCATTGCTGGATCTGGGGGTGTCAAAAGGGGACCGGGTCGCCATTTTGCTCTGCAACTGCGTTGCATACAACGAACTTCTCCTGGGTTTGCCCAAGGCGGGTTTTGTTATCGTTCCCCTGAATTATCGGCTTGTGGGTAACGAGCTGAAATATTTGATCAACAACGCCGAGGCAAAGGTCCTGGTGGCCGGAGGCGAATATCAGGATACCGTGAACGAAATCCGGGAGGATCTGGATACGGTCGAATTTTTCATCTCTGTCGGAGACAGGAATCCGGAAGCCCATGATTACGAAACGTTGATCGACGGTGCGTCGGACCGGGAGGTGCCCGCGCAATTGAGTCCCGAGGACCTCGCCTACATCCTCTATACCAGCGGCACCACCGGACGTCCCAAGGGAGCGATGCTGACCCACAAAAATGTCCTGACCAACATGTACAACCAGTCCTTTGAACTCCAGCCCAAGGTCGATGACACGCTTTTCAACCTGCCGCCCCTGTATCACTGTGCCGGCCAATGCACCATGATGTCCTACTTTTTTTATGGATGTACGTCCATGACCATTAAACAGTTTGATGTGGGCATGGTTCTTCAAGAAATCAGCGAATGGAAACCCAACATCGTTCATCTGGTACCCGCCATGCAGAACATGGTGATCAACCATTCGGAGATTTTACGTTATGACCTCAGTTGTGTGGATTTGATGATTTATGGCGCATCCAGTATGCCGGTGGCCCAATTAAAACGGGCCATGGAAATATTCGGATGCGACTTTATCCAGTGCGCAGGACAGACCGAGGCCAGTCCCATTCTGACCATATTGAGGCCTGAGGCGCACGTGACCGAAGGCGTGGAAGAATTGACCAGAAGGCTCGGGTCGGCAGGAAAGGAGGTGAAACTGACTGAAGTCAGGATTGTCGACCGAAACGACATTGAAGTCCCACCCGATACGCCCGGCGAACAGGTTGCCAGGGGGGACAACGTGATGAAGGGGTACTGGAAGCTGCCTGAAGCCACTGCGGAGACCATTGTGGACGGCTGGCTCCACACCGGGGATATTTGCACAAAGGACGAAGGCGGCTATGTCTACTATGTAGACAGAATCAAGGACATGATTATTCGTGGAGGAGAAAACGTCTATCCGAGGGAGATTGAAGAAGTCATCGCGGGTCACCCGTCTGTTTTCGAGGTGGCCGTAATAGGCGTTCCTGACGAAAGACTGGGAGAAGAAATAATGGCCGTCATCAGCTTGAAGAAAGGTCATAAGGCCATGGAAAAGGAGATTGCAACCTTGTGTGAAGACAGTCTGGCACGGTACAAAAAGCCACGGCACCTCCGATTTTTGGATGCCCTGCCCAAGAACCCGTCGGGGAAGATTCTGAAGAAAAAGTTAAGAGAACAATTTGTAACCAAAGAAAACGCATAGGGTGTTTACCAGCACTGATGCGTTGAAAATGCGGAAGGGCATTTCATCTTTGGCAGCTCTGACGGCTCAGTGCCCGTGTCCTGGCTGCAAATCTAGTATTATTTTTGGCTGCAAATCTAATATTATTTTATTGAGGAGGTTCATATGAGATTTAGAATGTCGATCGATACAGGAGGAACATTTACGGATGCTTTTTCTGTTGATGAAAAAGGGCATCTCGTTACCGCCAAAGTCCCCACTAATCCGACAGACCTTCACATTGGGTCCAGAGGAGCAATAGAGGAACTGGCGAGAAAGAACAACTTGGAATTAAGAGAGTTTCTTGGCCAAGTCACGAGTCTTATTCACGGAACCACTCAAGGGACAAATACGATTATTACGCGGAGCGGTCCAAAAATCGGATTGATTTGTACGCAGGGGCAACGGGATACAATAGGACTGAGAAGAGTTCCCAGAGATAATATGTGGGACTGGAGAAAACCCTGTCCGGAGCCGCTTGTACCCCGGTATTTGCGCAGGGAAGTTGTGGAAAGGATTGATGCAAAGGGCAATGTATTAGTACCGTTGGATGAGGACAGTGTTCGCAAGGCCGTCTCTTATTTGAAGGAAATGGCAGTAGAGGCTATTGTTGTCACCCTCCTTTTCTCCTTTCTGCGTCCCGATCACGAAGAAAGGATCGGGGAGATCATCAATGAGGAATTCCCAGGGATCGATGTAACGCTTTCCTATACGATGACGTCGGAACTGGGCGAATATGAACGTACCAGTACTGCCATAATTAACGCGTATGTGGCGCCTGATATAAGAAAATACATAGACTCTGCGACAATCTGGCTAAAGCAAAATGGATTTAGGGGTCAATTTCTGTTTATGCAAAACAACGGAGGGGTTGCAACTGCTGAAATTGTGAAAGCGATACCGGCCAATCTAGCAATATCCGGACCGGCAGCAGGACCTTCAGCAGCTATATTCCTCGGTAATTTACATGGAAATGTTAATGTCTTATCAGTGGATATGGGGGGAACAAGCTGTGATATTTCAATCGTCGACAAGCAAAATGTCGTTACAAAGAGCCAGAGCCTAATAGATGAGTACAGGTTCTCTTTGCCCGTTGTTGACGTCTCGGCAATCGGTGCGGGAGGCGGGAGTATTGCTTGGTTTGACACATCCGACACATTGCGAATTGGACCTAAAAGCGCAGGAGCAGATCCCGGGCCAGCCTGCTATGGGAAAGGCGGTGAGGAGGCAACCATCACCGATGCGAACTTGGTCCTGGGATACATCGACCCCGACTATTTCTTAGGGGGGAAAATGAAGTTGAGGAAAGACCTTGCGGAAAAGGCAGTAAAGGAAAAAGTGGCTGATAAACTTGGCTTGAGTGTAACAGAAGCTGCGGCTGCTATTTACAAAGTTGCGAATACTGTCATGGCAAACGGGGTCTCGACCACGTTTACGAGGAGAGGCTATGATCCTCGAGACTTTGTCCTCTGCGCTGGAGGAGGGGCGGCATCTCTTTGTGCAGTGAGGATTGCCGAAGAGTTGAAAATCTCTCGAGTGATGGTAGGCAAGTACGCCCCCGTCTACTGTGCTTTCGGAATGCTTGCGGTTGATCTAAAGCACGATTACAGCATGTTTTACCATATTCCAGGCGACTTCCTGGACGTGGAGCGCGTCAAGGCGATTTATGAAAAAATGGAGGCCGAAGGTATTGCTGTTTTGGAAAGGGAGGGCGTTCCGCAAAGCCAGCAGGTGCTTCAACGGACGGTGAAGATTCGCTATTTCGGTCAATTCCGTCAAATCGAAGTACCATGGCCAAATGGCGAAATAACAAGAGATCTTATCAATGTTGGCGTAGCAAATTTCCACAAAAAGCATGACGAGATGTTTGGCAGCTCCGATGAAAATTTTCCTATCGAATTCTATGGGTTCGGATTAACCGCACTTGGGAAAATGTCGGAAATAAAAGTCGCAAAGTTAATAAATGGGGGAGAGAATCCTTCTCAAGCCTTGAAAGAAGAACGAGATGTCTACTTTGATGAAGCAAATGGTTTTGTGAGGACCAATGTGTATGACGGTGACAAAATGGAGAGGGGAAATATTGTGCTCGGCCCCTGTATTATCGAGGAGAAGATGACGAATATCGTTATTCCACAGGGTGTCTCGATGCGTGTTGATAGGTACGGCAATTATATCAGTGGTTATAGTTCCTCGCAGATGACCTGATGCCGAGGATACTCGGAACACGTTGAAATTTAAAACATATCCCCACAATTGGTATCAATCCATTTGCGAGGCACTATAGAGAAGGAGGAATAAAGATGATGCAAAATATAAACATGGAAGTCGATCCCATCACGCTGTCCGTGGTGTGGAACAAATTACTGACGATTACAAGGGATATGGGGGAAAGAGTCTATCACTCCGCGCAAAGCCTAATCATGGGGTTGGCCAGGGATCTGGGGCCCGTTATTCTTGATGAGAATTGCCGCATCATAACCCAAGCTGAATTTCTTCCATGCCATTGTTTGGTTGCGGAAACTCCGGCCAGAAATATTGTCGATAAATTTAATGGGAAATTGGATCCCGGAGATGTGGTCCTGG
This sequence comes from delta proteobacterium NaphS2, assembly GCA_000179315.1. Lineage (GTDB taxonomy): Bacteria > Desulfobacterota > DSM-4660 > Desulfatiglandales > Desulfatiglandaceae > NaphS2. The sequence continues at coordinate 12,479 of ADZZ01000381.1, read as the reverse complement.
CCAACGATAGTCACATAATTCAGAGTGGGCATTTGCCGGATTGGACCTATTTCGCGCCCATATATTACGAAGACGAACTGCTTTTTTATGTTCACTTCAGGGGACATCAAATGGACACCGGCGGTGCGCTGTCTGGAGGCTATTTTCCGCGTGCCTATGATTGCATTGCCGAGGGGCTCAATATACCTCCCGTAAAATTGTTCAAGCGGGGCAAAGTGAACGAGGAAGTGCGGGAAATCATATTGAATAACGTAAGGACACCCGAAGGCATATGGGCCGATGCGAAGCTTATAAGAGGCTCTATAATACGGGGATCCGAGGCCATCACAGACCTGGTTGATAAATACGACCTGGATACCATAAGGGCCTGTTGCAGGGAGATCATGGAAAGAGATGAAAAATCCATGCGTGCTCAAATTCATGAGATCCCAGATGGCACCTATACCGGTGAAGCGACGTGCGATCGGGATGGGACAGTAATGGACCGCCCTATCTCAGTAAAGGTTAAGTTGACTGTCAAAGGCGATGCGATGACCTTCGATTTTTCAGAATGTCCCAGTTGTAAAGGAATCGACTTTGTTAACAGTCCTTTGGGAAACACTTATACTTATGCGTATATGGCGGTCTTTCTTACGATGGATCCTTCCATACCTCACAACCATGGATCCATGGAGGCTATACATGTCATAGCACCTGAGGGCTCAATCGTAAACCCAACACGCCCAGCCACTTATGGCGCCTGCGCTTGCAGTATTGGTTGTGAAATCTATGAGGCCTGTCTCGAAGCACTGGGGAAAGCTATCCCTGAAAGAGCGATGGGGTGCTTTAACAGGCATTTCTCAACTGACTTCTCCGGAAGGCTTCCTATCACAGACCCTCGGACGGGAAGGGATCTGGAGTACTTTATGGCTCCCTTTATCGAGGAGAGCGGAAGCGGTGCGGCAAAGGGGTACGATGGCTGGGATGGGGTATGTGGCAGCGTATTATGCGGTGTAATCGCCAGGGGTTCCGTAGAGGAAAATGAGACTTTCACGCCCATCCGGTTCAATGTAGTCAGCTTGCATCAAGATATCGAGGGAGCTGGTGAATTTATCGGCGCGCACGGGACATACTGCGAGCGCGAGTGTGTTGCCCCTCCTGGGTCGAAAACAATTCTCATGTCTGGTGATTGCGACGGTCAGGTGGCGGGCGTGAAAGGGGCGGCTGGCGCCCCAATGTCCCCTCATAGTGACTTATTCATCCAGAGACCCGGTAAACCGGATAGAGACCAGTGGTACACGTTTGATATGTGCGAGACTTTTCCTGGCGAAATTCTCATCAGCCATGCCGCGGGGGGTGGGGGTTGGGGTAATCCCCTGGACCGTGATCCCGAGAAAATTAGAAATGATGTGAGGGATGAACTTATTTCGCTAGAAAGAGCAGAGGCGATTTATGGTGTTATTTTTGACCCGACGAGTTTGGGTCATCCAGAGAGGATAAAGGTTGATCATGAAGCGACGGAGGCATTGAGAAAAGCAAAAAGAAACATCTAAGCAAGCCCAGTCACGGAACCGAAAGGAGGCGGTAACGCATAGGCTTTTGCCCATGGCGTGGAAAACCCTAAAAAAGCATTTCAGTTTCGGCAGCTTCAATAGCCCAGGACCCGCGTCCTGGCCGCAAACCTAAAATTTAAGGAGGTTGTTATGAAAAGAATCATTTTGGCACTGACGGCAATCGGTCTGATGATGGGGTTCACTGCGTTTTCTACAACGGCGGCAGAAGCCAAGGAAGTGAAAATGGGCTACTATTGCGTCGCGCCGCCCTCTTCACCCATCAATACAAGCATGAAAAAAATGCAGGCTGAACTGAAGGAAAGAAGCAATGGCAGAATCGTAATGAACCTCTTCCCTTCCGGCCAATTGGGTCCTGAGAGTGCGGGACTCAACAAGCTAAAATTCGGGGCGGTGCAGGCTGCCGCCATTACCGGAGTTGCCATCTCCACCATCGAACCCAAAGCCAATGTCCTGATGATGCCTTTCGTTATCGAAAACTGGAAAGACGTTGAAAAATTTGCTAACGGCAAGGTGATGGCTGAAATAGCCAAGTCCCTGGACAAGAAAGGTTTCAAGCTGGTGGGAGTTGGAAGCTATGGCTTTTTCAACATTCTCGCAGTGAAAAAGGTGATGGTCAAACCGGAGGACCTGGAGGGCCTGAAAATTCGTGTCTACCCGACTCCCGTCCTGGTAGATCTGTACGAGATCCTGGGAGCGAGCCCCACCCCCATTGCGTTTCCCGAGATTTATACCGCACCAGTGAAGAGCTGGGCGCTTTTCGAAAGAAGACGGTGCCCATCCAGCAGAAATACAGGGCTAAAATTGGTTCTGAACTGATCGATGAATTTTACGCGGAAATGGATTACAAACCTTAAAAAGGGGTTATAAACCTACTTTTATCGGGAAGGGGATCACCTCCCTGCCCGACATTTGTAGATATTCGGAAAAATTCGGATCCTCCCAACGATGAACAATGTTTTAGGGCAGGACAGCCATTTTTCCAGCGGATTCTGAACTGTCGGTGAGGAGAGACCATGGTGCGTTTACTTCTAAGAGGTATTTCGAGGATCGAGACCACGTCTATTACCGTATTGCTCGGTTTCAATGTGGTCATCTTGTTTGTCACTGTTTTTTGCCGGTATCTATTGAACAATCCTCCCACGTGGCCCGAGGAAGCCAGCCGGTATGTGATGATCTGGATCGTATATCTGGGTGCCTCCCAGTCCATTGAAAGGAACGCGGAGATCAAGATCGATGCGCTTCCTAAACTGATCCCGTCAAGATTTCTGAACGTTTTGACCTCGATTTTTTCCCCGTGCGCCGGGCTTGCCATAGCCCTGCTCATTGTTTATCAAGGCGTTAAATTTACACATATTTTAATGGGAATGGAACAATCCGCGGCATCGTTTGCGCTGTCCATGTCGTTTATCTATGCCATTGTCCCGGTTTCCGGCTTTTTGATGGCAGTTAAGTACATCGTTACGCTCATTGACTTACTCAAAAATCTTACAAAGAAGAGAGTATTGTCTTCGGATACCTAAACAGGCATCAACCGGAGCCTATGAGGTCCTGTTTTCAAGAGGTTTCATGAAATGGAAACGATTGTGCTGATTGTTGTTCTGTTCGGACTCTTTCTGCTCACCACACCCATCGGGATCTCCTTCATCGCCACGGCCGTGGTGCTGCTGTTGTTGTTCTCGGATGTCCCCTTGCTGATGGTGGCGGAAGGACTTTTTTCCAAACTGGATTCATTCCCCCTCGAGGCGGTTTTGTTTTTTATTTTGCTGGGAAATTTGATGAAGGCCGGGAATTCCTCAAAGCATCTTGTGGAGTTTGCCAAATCCCTCGTATACAAAATTCCAGGGGGCCTCGGTATTGCGGGCATTATGGCCTGCGCTATTTTTGGCGCCATTTCCGGTTCGGCAACGGCAACGGTGGTGGCCATTGCCACGATTCTGGTGCCCGCCATGGTAACAGCCGGATACCATAAGGACTTTTCCATTGGTCTGGTCACAACTTCAAGTGTTTTGGGGGTCATCATCCCCCCCAGCATCCTCATGATCCTGTATTCAGTGGTGGCAAATGTTTCCATGTCCAAACTCTTTTTGGGAGGATTTGTCCCGGGTGTTCTGATTGCACTGGCGTTATCGATTTATACCGCGCTCGTGGCGAGAAAGAAAGGCTATGGAGAGGTCGGATCGGAAAAAAACCAGGCTGGTGGAATTATGGGTGCGTTCAAGGCCGCGGGAAGGGCCATCTGGGCATTGCTTTTGCCCTTCCTGATCCTTGGCGGCATTTATGGCGGAATTTTTACGCCAACAGAAGCCGCCGTGATCGGTTGCGTATATGCAATTATCATTGAGTCATTTGTTTACAGGACCCTGAGCCCCAAAGATATCTGGGAGGTACTGACGACCTCTGGAATCTCGACAGGCGCGCTTCTGATTACCATGGCCGGAGCCTGTATTTTCTGTGATTACCTGGCCTTGAAACAGATTCCCCAGGACCTGTCATCTTTTGTGATCGCCAACTTCAAGTCCCCGGCCCTTTTTCTTTTTTGCATCAATCTGCTTTTCCTTTTTCTGGGGACTTTTGTCGACCCCCTCTCAGCAATCATTGTGGTCACCCCCCTGCTCATGCCCACGGTCGAGGCCCTGGGTATCGACCCGATTTTCTTGGGGGTTGTTCTGACCATCAATCTGGGGGTGGGTTACTGTACGCCCCCTTTGGGCGCGAACCTTTTCGTTGCGTCCCTCGTAATGAAGGAATCCTATGCCAAGATAGCAGTGGCGGTCATACCGCCGCTGACCATCTATCTGGCGGCGTTACTGGTACTCAATCTCTTTCCGTCGTTGATTTTGTTTTTGCCCAAATGGATGATGTAAGATAGGAATCGGCGTCAAAAGCATGCCTTTGAAATTCAGTTGTTCGGGCATGCAATCATAGATGAGATGAACGGAAATTTGAGGAACATATAGAAATGAATACACAGAGCAGGCTTGAAGGAAAAAGAATCTTGGTCGTGGACGATGAAGAGGATGTCCTCGAAACGCTGGTTGCATTGCTGGATATATGCCGGGTAACGACCGCCACCACCTTTGAAGAGGCTGAAAAGCTTTTGAAGTCCAGACCGTTTGATATGACCATATTGGACATTATGGGGGTGAAAGGCTATGAGTTGCTGGATATAGCAAAGGAAAAAGGCGTCACGGCCGTGATGCTGACGGCCCATGCCCTGACCGTCAACGATACGGTCAAGTCTTTCAAGAAGGGGGCCGCCTTTTATGTGCCGAAGGAGAAAATGGCAAATCTCCCAGTTTACCTTGAGGATGTTTTTGAAGGGATCAAAAAAGGTAAGCGCTTTTGGTGGCGCTGGTTGGACCGGATGGGGCCTTATTATGACGAAAGATTCGGGGATGAATGGAGAGACAAGAACAAGAAATTTTTGGAAGGTCTGAAATATCGTGTTTAGTAGCGATAAAAGCACACATAACAACATATGGAGACTGAAGATGCATCACGAACTGGTTTTGATAGAAAAAGAAGAGAAAGTCACGACGCTGACCCTTAACAACCCACCGCTCAATGCCCTCTCGAAAGAAATCATCGAAGAGTTGGACCAATTCATCCATGATGTGTTGGCGGAAAAGGATTGCAGATGTCTGGTGATCACCGGCCATGGGGAAAAAGCCTTTGCTTCGGGGGCCGATATCCGAGAGTTGGAAACCTTTGATGAAAACACGGGAACAGCCACGGTTAATCGCGCAAAGGACGTATTCGGTAAGCTCCGGTCATGCGCTTTTCCGACAATTGCTGCCATCAATTCACACGCGTTGGGAGGCGGTTTGGAATTGGCACTCCATTGTGACTTTCGGGTGGCCGCTGAAAATGCCCGATTGGGATTGCCGGAAATCAACCTGGGCGTCTTGCCGGGGGCCGGAGGGACCCAGCTTCTACCCCAATTGATTGGCCTCTCCAGGGCCCGATGGATGATCATGAATGGTGAAGTTATCGAGGCAAATGCCGCTTATCAGATCGGTCTGGTGGATCGCGTCGTGAAAGTGGATGAGCTTCTTGGGGAGACGTCCAAAATAGCTGAATCACTGGCCAAAAAACCGCCTTTGAGCTGCAAAGCGGTCAAGGAAGCATTGCGCGCCAGGGATGAATTGTCTTTTTCGGATGCCATGCGGGAAGAAAGCCGGCTCTTTGGCACCCTTTGTGCCACATATGATAAGAAGGAGGGTGTCCAGGCTTTTTTGGAAAGAAGAAAAGTGGAATTTAAAGGTTTATAGTCAAAGCGGTCAGAAGAAACTTCTGGAGCTTTTTGGGTCTGTCAGATTAACACAATGAAAGAAGAGGGACTTTAATGATGGAAAATTTAAAAATTGCAGTCGTCGGTATCGGTGCAACGGGCGCGGTGGTGGCAGCGGCCCTGCTCAAGCAGGACCCTGAAACCATGTTGGTGGATCCCAGGCCCGGATTGAAAGAAGAAATCATGAAAAAAGGGATCACCATCTCCGGGGAACTCGACTACCAGGTTCCGGTTCGCCATTTCTTCGAGCATATTGAAGATCTGAAGGACAACCGCCCCAATCTTGTGTTTGTTTCCACCAAAACATTTCATCTGCCTCCGGTTCTGGAATCGTTAAAGGAGATTTTTGAAACCGGAACAAAGATCGTCAGCACCCACAACGGACTGGGTACGGAGGATGTCATTGCCGATGTCTTCGGCCAGGATGCCGCCTTTCGAATGTCCCTTAATTTCGGGGTTGCGCTGAAGGGGCCTTGCGAAGTGGAAACGGCCTTCTTCAACCGGCCCAACCACCTGGGCGCATTGATCCCCGAAAACAGAGAGATGGGCCTTGAAATAGCCGGGATGTTTACGGCGGGCGGCCTGGACACGGAATTTGTGGATGACATCAAACTGTATGTCTGGAAAAAAATGATCATGAAGTGCACCATGGCATCCATTTGTGCCATCACCGACAGAACCATCAAGGATGCCCTGTCTTTTCCGCCCACCCGGGAAATTGCCGATGCCTGTTTTGAGGAGGTGCTGGCCGTGGCAAAGGCGAAAGGATACGACCTGGGGGAAGACTACCTGACTCAGGCGTTGGCGTATCTTGAAAAAGTCGGGATCCATAAAGATTCCATGTGCTTTGATGTGGCCAACAAAACACGGACGGAAATTGATTTTCTGGGCGGAAAGGTGGTCGAATACGGGAGAGAAACAGGTGTTCCGACACCGAGCTACAGCACCATGGCAAACCTGGTAAAGGCCATGGAAGACAAATATCTGAGCCGCTGAAAGAACCGTCCCAAAAGAAGGAGTTCTCCATATGAATCGAAGCAAGTGGATACACATGGGTGATGTTCTCAAAATGAACGCGCTCAATTACCCGGAAAAGTTGGGATGGCAGGATAAGACGCGGGAATTCACCTTTTCGGAGTGGAATAACAGGGCCTGCCGCTTTTCAAACGGCTTGAAAGCGCTGAATGTCGGTTACAGGGACGCGTTTGCCGTCCTTTCCTACAATCGCGGCGAGTGGATGGATCTTTTTGCCGGATGCGCCAAAGGCGGGCAGGTGGTCGTGCCCATCATGTTTCGTCTGGCAGGCCCTGAAATTGAATACATCGTCAATCATTCGGAATGCAAGGCCATGGTTGTTGAAGCGCCCTTTGTGGGGCTCATTGATGGTATTCGGGATAAGCTCAATGTGCCGAAGGACGCCTTCATCTATCTGGGAGAGGACCCGGTTCCGGAGGGATACGTGGGATACGAAGCGCTTCTGGAAAAGTCTTCCCCCGATGAACCGGAACGGCTCGTTTACGGGGATGACATCTGGAACATCATGTACACCTCCGGAACAACGGGACGTCCCAAAGGCGTGGTACGGACCCATGAAAGTCATATGGCCCATTACCTGGTAAGCAACATCAACATGGGCGTGCGGCCCACGGACAAAGTCATGCTGGTGATGCCCATGTGCCACGTGAACTCCATTCAATACTCTTTTCCCTATACATTGATGACCGCACCGGTGTTTGTTTACAATATGGTCAGTTTTGATCCCGAAGATCTGCTGACCACCATTGACGAATACAAGATCACCTACACTTCCCTGGTCCCCACCCATTATCGCATGATACTGGACCTTCCCGAAGAGCTGAAAAAAAGCAAGGATGTATCCAGCATCCGCCAGTTGCTCATTTCTTCCGCGCCTGCCACCAAGGATCTGAAGCTGGCCATCATGGACTATTTCAAGAACGCGGAACTCTGGGAAGCCTACGGAAGTACCGAAGGCGGATTGGGCACCCTGCTTCGGCCCGAGGACCAATTCAAAAAACTGGGTTCCATCGGCAAGGAAATTTTCGGGTCCGACCGCATCAAGCTTCTGGACGCGGATCGAAACGAGGTTCCGGAAGGTGATGTGGGCGAATTGTTTTATCGGGTCCCTTGCGTTTTCAAGGAATATTTCAAGGATCCGGAAAAGACAAAGGAGGCTTTTGAAGGGGAATGGTTTTCCGCGGGCGATATGGCCATCCGGGATGCGGACGGCTATTACACGTTGGTGGACCGAAAAGCCAACATGATCATTACCGGCGGCGAAAACGTTTATCCTTCGGAGGTGGAGAATGTGCTTAAAATGCACGCGTCCGTCAGGGATGTTGCGGTGATCGGCCTGCCGGACGAAAAGTGGGGTGAAAAGATCAAGGCCGTCCTGGTCTTAAATGACGGGTATGCGCCGGGAGAAGCCTTGGCAAAAGAGATTATCGATTCCGTCCGGGACAAAATTGCCGGGTACAAGCGGCCGAAATCCATTGACTTCATAAAAGAAGAGGAAATGCCCAGGACCGCCACGGGGAAAATACTCCACAGGATGCTCAAGAAGACTTACGGAGAAGGAACGAAATGAATCGGAAAGCTATCATACAAAATGATTCATTGAACCTTCAGCCGGGAAAATGATCGGAGGAAAAAATGCACAAATTGCTGACAGATGCTCCAGGAGAAAAGATGCTGCTTTTGGGCAATGAGGCCATTGCCCGCGGCGCTCTGGAAGCAGGGTATCGTTTGCCACATGTTATCCGGGTACACCTTCTTCTGAGATACCCATGAACTTTTTCAATATCAGTATGGAATCGGACCTCTATTTCGAATATTCCACCAATGAAAAGGTCGCCATGGAGGTTGGCGCTGCCGCTGCGGTTTCCGGGTTCAGAACCATCGTCACCATGAAACACGTGGGACTTAATGTGGCAGCCGACCCGTTGATGACACTGGCCTATGTGGGCGTCAAAGGGGGCATGGTGATCATCAACGCAGATGACCCTCCCTTTTTTCAAGCCAGAACGAACAGGACAACCGCTACTATTCAAGACTGTCCGGACTTCCCATGCTGGAGCCCACATCCAGCCAGGAAATGAAAGACATGACGCTTAAGGCCTTTGAAATGTCCGAAGCGCTGGAACTTCCGGTCATCATCAGGACCACCACCGCCTGGCCCATGTAAGAGGCCCGGTGGAACTGGGAGAACTGAAACCCATCGTTAAGAAAGCCACCTTTGAAAAGAACCCATTCCGTTTTGTGACGGTTCCCGCCGTCAGCCGTAACCTCCACAAGGTGTTGCTCGAAAGAGAAGCCAAAGCCTCTGAAATCTCCAACAGTGACGCCTACAATGCGGTCGTCGGAACCGGAACCTGCTTTAATTACGTAAATGATATGGGAATTGAGCGAACCCGCATTTCCATCGAAAGCGTTGTGCGGGCGCTGGGGGTTCAGGATGTGCACGTCATCAAGCCCTTCAAGCTTAAAAAGGCTATGGAGTACGACGGCCTGTCGGTCATCATTTCAGAAGAGATGTGTCCTCTCTTTGCCAAGGCCACCAAACAATTCAAGAAGTCCAAGTCTTTCCGGGTCAACCACGATAAGTGCAAAAACCATCGTGATTGCCTCAATCTTCTGGCGTGTCCGGCCATGTATCTGGAAGGGGATCAGGTGGAAATTGACAAGAACGCTTGTATCGGTTGCACCGTGTGCGCTCAGGTATGTCCCGAGAACGCCATCGTGCCCGTAAAAGCGTGAAAAGGGAGGCTTTAAATGGAAACAAAAAGATTGGTATTTATCGGCGTGGGCGGTCAGGGAAATCTTCTGGCCTCACGGTTGCTGGGTGAGGCGGCTCTTTCCATGGATATCCCCACGGTGGTCAGTGAAATACACGGCATGGTACAGTGGGGCGGAATTGTGGAATCGGCGGTATTGCCGGGAGACGTATCAAGCCCCATCGTATCCGGTTCGGAAGCGGACGTTTTGATCGGGTTCGAACCCTTGGAGACGCTGCGTGCCCTTGACAAGTGCAACAAAAATACGTTGGTCATCACCGATACCCATCCCCTGCCCCCCTTTACGGTGGCAGTGGGTCAGGGGACCTATCCACCGGTAGCGGAAACATTGCAGTTTATCCGAGCGCGGGCCAAAAAGACCATTGAGCTGGACGGAAACGCCATCGCGGAAAAGGTGGGAAACCCGCTCTTCTTGAACATGGTCATGCTGGGCGCCCTCATCGGTTCGGGAACCATCCCCATCGGTGCCGAAGTGATGAAGAAAGTCCTTTCCACATCCACCAAAAAGGCCTTCCTGGAGTCCAATTTGAAAGCGTTTGATTTGGGGATGAAAGAGGCTGCATAGGGATCTTGAGGTGGGCGCGTTCCGCTGCTCTTCCTGATTGTACCGAATTCGCCAAAAGGAATCCCTGCCGGTTTTGGATGACCTTAAAAAGTGGTTGCCGAACAGGCCCCACCAGGCACCACCCAAGGAACTCCTTGGTACTGCAATCTCCTATATCCTGTATCAGTGGGACCGACTTGTCGGAGATCTTGAGGATGGCTATCGGGTAAGAAAAATCCGGATGTGAATCGGGAATATCCGAGCATCCTATCTTTGGATCGGAGGCATACTTGCGTGCACACGATTTACATCCAGATGGTTCTGCGATGACTACAACAGGTTGTACCCTCCGTCGCTCTTAGTAGGAATCGTCCACATCCAGCTATCTGCTACTTGGCGCTAATCAAATGATCCGCTTAGGTTGGGGTAGATTCAGCAGTCGGAAGAAAAAGAAGTATCTCATTCTAAACCCTGGCTTCCTTTTCTCTACTCATCCACCACCGTGGCTTTGTTGATGGTGATGGTTTCAAGAGGAACGTCCGCGTGAGGGCCTTTATTGCCCGTGGCGACGCCTTTCATTTTATTGACGACGCCGTGGCCTTTGACAACCTTACCGAAGACCGCGTATCCCCACCCTTCGGCTGTCTTGGCGGTGTGGTTCAGGAAGTCATTTTTTTTGACATTGATGAAGAACTGGCTCGTGGCGCTGTTGGGATCCGGTGTGCGGGCCATTGCAACGGTGTAAGCGTCATTTTTCAACATGTTGTCGGCTTCATTGACAATGGGATCTTTTGTGGGTTTCTGTGTCATGTCCTCGGTGAACCCACCTCCCTGAATCATAAAACCGTCGATGACCCGGTGAAAGATGGTGCCGTCATAATGCCCGTCATTGACGTACGAAAGAAAGTTTTCCACGGATTTAGGTGCTTTTTCTTCATCAAGCTCCAGAACAATATCGCCCATGCTGGTTTCTAATTTTACCATTTTGTTTCGATCCTTTCCTGGCGGGTGGCGACCCGCATGTTGTAATGGGATGAAATCCTTTTAACATTTGCGGGAAGACAATCCCAAATACTATTTTTATTACGGTCCTTAAAAAATCTAAAGTTTCACCGTTTTTGAACCTTTTCCAATTTTTCCAGCCAGTTCCGCGCATTTTTTTTATTATGCGCAGAGAATTTTGGCACGAAAAATGAAAATTTTTTCAATTTTTATGCCAATAAATTCAACTAGTTATTTAACTTTTTACCCTTGAAATTCGCTCCATCTCGTGATAGGATTCGATAACAACTTATTGATATTCCATCGGAAAGGAGCTTGGCAACATGTTTATTCTAAACGATATCTTAAAGCCTCTACAAAATGCTTTTTCTTCCACCAATCTCGGCAGGGAACGAGCACACTGGTTCTCTTATGCCATCCTGGCTTTCATCATCCCTTTCACTTCATCTATCTCTTCAAACGTGTTGCGTTGCCTCAATACCTTGTTTGGGCTCAACATTAACAAACGTCGATTCTACACCTTTATGGCTTCCAACAAAATACCATGGCATAACCTATGGGCCGCCTTATGGCACCTCATTCCTGACCCCTTGTCCGATGGGCGACTTATGATCGCATTAGATGATTTCATCAATCCAAAGACAGGTCGCAACATCTTCGGATGTTCTCATATCTTCGATCATGCCGCAAAGGACAATCAATCCAAATATCCATGGGCACAGAATGTGGTTCTTATTGGTCTGTTAAAGGTCATCAAAGGACGATGGGCTTGTCTCCCCCTTTCACAGCGATTTTATTTGCCCCAAAAGGCCATAAATGCCAAATCGGACAATATGAGGGTTGCCGGAAAGGTCGTTTCTTTCCAAACCAAACTCCAACAAGCTGTCGAGATGGTAATTCAGGTAGCTCAACACTTTGCCGGCGTTGACATAATAATCGTTTGTGACAGCTGGTTCGGAAATAACGGCCTGTTCAAACCCCTCCGCACTAAACTCGGAAATTTTGTTCATTTGCTTTCAAGATTACGTTCCAATACCGTACTGTACTCCATCCCCAAGATCGGTTCTTCCAAAAAGCCGGGAAGACCCAAAAAATATGGCAGCAGGTTGGGTTCGTGCGCTGAAATGGCGGCGGCATTCATGGCGTACGCTTCAACCTATCACGTCTTCCTGTACGGAAAATACCGTGAAGTCAACGCATACTCCCAAATCGTTATGCTCAAAACACTCAAGTGCCCTGTCCGGGTTGTCTGGGTCTTTCGAAAAACACAGTGGATC
>ADZZ01000382.1 GCA_000179315.1 delta proteobacterium NaphS2 | reverse complement strand
GCTCAACGCTTCAATGTACAATGACGATCAAATTGCCAAAAAGCTTGACTGTCTTTTCAAGGCAGACCGAAATTCCTTTATGTGTGAATTGAGCGCAAATGCCATTGGAGTATATCTGCTTGAAACAAGACAGATCCATAATGACAGCACATCGGTTACTTTCACCGGCGAATATGAAAATCAACACCCCGGAGCCGTTAAACTGAAATACGGTTTTAACAAGGACCATCGGCCTGACTGCAAACAAATCGTTTTTGGTCTGAATATCACGGCTGATGGAAATGTCCCCTTATCATTTGAATTGTTTGATGGAAACCGCACTGACGATACAACCCATGTCCCCAATTGGAATGCCCTCCGGGAATTCCTGGGAGAGTCGGATTTTATTTATATTGCCGACTGCAAACTATGTTCACAGAAAAATCTGGACCATATCCATGAACACGGTGGAATATTTATTACGATCGTTCCCAAAAACCGATCTGAAGTCAAACAGTTCCACGAATTTCTAAAAACAAACTCCATCGAATGGCAATATGCCTATGAAACGCCAAACAGCCGAAAAAAAGCAGAAACCATCCTATACAAAACATACGAAGGCGAGCCTTCCAAAAATGGATATCGTATCATTTGGGTTCACAGCAGTGCCAAAGAAAAACAGGATAAAAGCCGCCGAGACAACAGGACTTGGCCGCTAACGAAAACAGAACCAGTTCTGCTAATCGTAACGGAACCGGTGATTGCGCGTTGTTCTGTTGCTTCTGCAGAATAAACTGGAATGTGAGAGGCGGTGTTTTTTGAGAAGAGGTCTTGAAAAGGGTTTTTTTCTTATAGGTTTACAGATAATTGAAAGCCATGTGGCATCATGAGGTTTGAGAGGGTTTAGATCGGCTTAGAAAAATGGATTAGCCGGCATCTGTTTTTCTGAGAGAAGGCCCATCGATATGAACATTGATGCACCGATGGTTGAGGCGATCCAGCAGAGCATCGACCATGTCCTTTGGTTCAAGGAGGGAATACCATTGTTCAGGCTGGAGATTGGTCGTAATAATGGTGGGCCGCCCGGCTTCATATCGCTCTTTCATGAGTTTGAAAAAGGCGTTCATTTGCTCCTTTTTCAGGGTCAGGTATCCCAGTTCATCGAGCAACAGCAGATCATATCGGCACAGGGCATTGAGTAGTTTGGGGGTGGATCGATCGGCGAGAGAGGCATAGAGTTGATCCAGCAAATCCTGAACATTATAAAAACGCCCCCGGTACCCGGCAATAATGGCTTGACGGAGTATGCCGACGGCCAGGCCTGTTTTCCCTACGCCGGTCTTTCCGTGAAATACGATGTTTTCTCTTCGATTGATGAAATCAAGGCCGGACAAAGTCATCATCCGGCTTTTCCGGACTCCGGGCTGAAGATCAAACGGAAAGGAGTTGAGGGTCCAGTCCCATGGGAGCCGTGCAATCTGAAGCCGATAAGTCATGCTCCGCTCCTGCCGGAAACGTAATTCCTCAGCCAGGAGGTTGTATATGACCTCGTAAACGGAAAGCCCGTTCTTTTCGGCCAAAGCCAACTGCTCATCGAAGGTCTTCACCATGCCTTTAAACTTCAAGTCAATGAGTAATTGCTCAATTTTCTTTTTCATGACAGATCAAAAAAGTCACCCGCGGTATAATCGAGGATGATGTTTTCCAGACGGGACAGATCAAAAAGTCGATACTTAAGGGCCTGTCTTACGGCTTTGAGAAAAGGCTCACCGGGATAAGTCCGTTGCAGATGCAGCAGACGGCGTAACTTGACCACGCCACGACCATGGCTTCTTTTCTTCAGTTCGGCCACATACGCATCCAGAACGGCATCATTTCCCACCAACAGCTGTTCTTCTTTTGAAGGGACCCGGGCATCCTTTTTTCTTCGAATCGAAACATGATGTCCCGGCACAGTTGTTCGCGTATCACGTTTATCCAGAATACGGTCATGTTCCGCCACGTTCCGGCTTTTGTCATAAACGATGACCTTGCGCCAGTGTTTCTGAACTTCCAGGGATTTTCCAATCAGTGCTTCAGGGACGGAATAACGGTTGGTGTCCAAATGCACATATCCCTCGATATCGACGACCCGGTGTTTTGCCACATAGACCGGCGGCCGGTATGGGGGTAAATCAATGAGATGCGGTTTTTCAATGATATAGGCCTCATCCGGTATCATTCCCAAAGCCCGTTTGAACGTTTTGTCGCTGGTGTTCCGGCACCAGTCGATGGCCTGCCGGTTCAAATCATGCCAGCTGACAAAGGTTCTTCCAGGAAGAAAGTTATTTTCCACAAAATGAAAAGGCCTTTCCACGCGGGCACTTCGATTGGCATCGCCTACGGCATGGGCCACAAACCCGGTTGATACATATCAGCGAAGTATTTCATCTCAGGTGCAATCAATGCGTCAGGTCCGGTGCCGCCGGCCACAATAACACTGGTATTGTCAACGATGCACCGGGAACACACCCCATCCATAAAATCGAAGGCTTTTGACAGAAAAACCTTGCACTCAAACCGGGTGAAACGCGGGTAATACTGAATAAAAAGCTTTCGGGAAAAGGCCAGTGTCAGGGAAGCGCACTGGGCCGATACTTTTTTCCCATCAATGGTAACCTGATGGGGTGACGTATCATGCTGCATCTCCTGACCGGGTTTAAAATGGTATTGTCCCGCGCGTCTTTTTTTTCGCTTCCGGATCTCGTGTTTTCTCATGATCCAGGTCAGACTTTGATAAGGAATCGTGATCTGATGGCGGCTTTCCAGTTCCTCCGCCACTCGCACGGCATTTCCTTTGCATTCCTTGAAAAGATCGCGGATTAAAGGGACATGTTCTTCATGCCGGGATTCTCTGTGGGGTGCTGCTTCATCCGGATCCTTTAAGATCTTCGTGATGGTATTTCGGCTGACCTTGAGCGTTCGGGCGATTTTGCGCAAACTCATACCGGTATTTTTCAGTTCCAAAATGGCATCTTTTTTGGATTGTCTGATCATGGCTCTATCTCTTTTTTGAGTTTTGCCGCCTGATTTTCGACT
>ADZZ01000383.1 GCA_000179315.1 delta proteobacterium NaphS2 | reverse complement strand
ATCGCTATTCTTTAAATGGGGGAAGTTGATTTCATGAAGGGACTTGACCACAGCGGCATGCGTTCGAAATCAAGCAACTGTCACGGGGAAAAGAAACGTAAACAAGATCGTTGGTTGATTGGCTTTCTGACGGCATTTTTGTGCTTGCTGATGACAAATCCATGCCGGGCGGATGAAGTGGTCATGAAAAACGGTGATCGCATTCAGGGGACGGCGGTTTCCATGAGCCAGGGAAAACTGGTCTTCAAAACCAGCTATGCCGGTGAGATAAGTATCAAATGGGATCAGGTGGCAAAGCTTACTACCGACGAGGCCTTTGAAGTGTCCTTGGGGGAAGACAAGACCTTTAAGGGCCAATTGACCACTTCAGCGTCGGGAGACCTGGAGCTGAAGCCGGATCAAGGGGTGCCGCCACCGCCCTTGAAACTGGCGCAGGTGAAGACCATGACGCGGCCTAAACCGCCTGCCACCTGGGATTATACCGGTAATGTCAGTGCCGGGGCCAGCAAGGAAACGGGCAATACCAATACGGAAAAATACAACTTCATCGGAAATTTGAAGGTTTTTAAGTTGCCTCAGGTGATCAAGTTCTATGGCGAATACAATAAGGAGTGGAGCAAGAATGCGCTTACGAAGGACAACTGGCTCGGATCGGGAACCTATGAGCATTTCCTGGATAAAAAATGGTTTTTGTGGGGCACCGGTGTGGCGCAGTCAGACAAATTCAAGGATTTGACCCTTCGGGCCAACGCCGCGGTGGGACCGGGCTATCAAGTGTGGAGTTCAGAGGAGAAAAACCTCTCCATGAAACTGGGCCCCGGCTATACCTATGAAAAATACAGCAAGAACATGGCATTCATTGGAAACACCGATCACAGGGAATATTTTTCCGCTTACTGGGTGCTCGATTTCGACATGTGGTTCTTTGAAAAACTGTTCCAGGTTTTTCATCACGATGATTTTCTCTACGATTTTGAGGACAGCACCAACTGGGTGCTTCGCACACGACAGGGGATTCGATTGCCCCTGATTTCAAAACTCTTTGCATCTTTTCAATTTAACTACGATTTCGACAATCAGCCGGCGGATGGGAAGGATAAATGGGATCAAGCCTGGATTTTCAGCCTTGGCTGGCAGTTTTAAAAGCCCACCCGATAGTAACAGATGGTGGGTTTGAGTCCGTCTAAGGTGCGGTTTTTAATTGCGTTTTCCCAGTCTTTAGCGGTGGCGTCTTTCCGTGCAAACCGAATCCATGCCTGGCGGGAGAAAAAGGTCTTGAATTCTCCGGCCCGCTCAAATTTGAGGCCCAGTTTTTTCGCGTGAGCTTCAAAAGACGGGGTTTCGGATGCACTCATAAAGACAAAGCCCTTAAAGTTTTTCAGCCGGTTGAGATCGGCCCGGCTGGAACTCCGTATGCGGTGGGCGCTTCTTTTAAGGCGAATGGAGAGCATGGACGGCTGGGAGCTGTCAAAAGAAGCGACCGGTCTTGATCCGACAATGGTATCCAGATTTTCAGGCATGGCATTGATCCTGAGCGACGGATATAACACACCCATGAGCAGCATCAGTAAAACGCCCACGGAAATGGCGATGCTACGGTCATCCCTGCCGGAATAGGTGAGCCAGAGCATCAGACCCACGGCCGCCAGGGATACGATTGCCGCCGGAATACCCACCTTGAACCATATGAAAAAAATACAAAACAGCACTGAAACCAGGCCCAGGAGGGTCATGGAGACGCGCAACAGGACTTTTTTCAAGGTGCCGGTGCCATGGTTGAGCCAACTGGCGCACAGTACGCAGGCGGCCGGTATCAGGGGTGTCATGTAACGGGCAAACCCTCGAATGAAGAAGAAGGGGACCACACAGCCGAAAAACCAGGCGCAAAGCCATAAGTCAATTCTGCCCGCAGGATGACGGGCGTGCCGTAGGGCGTACACCAGCCCGGCAAACAGAATCAGCGACCAGGGGAAAACAAGGCCGAAAGCGCCCCCCAGCGTTGAAAATGAGGATCCCACGTGAAGGGTCCCGATGCCCCGGGCCGCGACTTCATTGTTCAAGACCTTGCTAAACTCCGGCCAGAGATGGGACATGGCCAGGGGCCAGGGAAGGATGATCGCCATCATCAGTACCAGGGCCATGATAACCTGGAGCCAGTGGGCCATCAGGAATTGCCATTTTTTGAACACCCATACTGCCGAGAAAGCCGCCACCATAAACAAAATAATACCCACGGGACCTTTCACCAGAAAGGAAAAGCCCAGTGAAACGGCCGATAGCAGAATCCAGCGCATCCGGCCGGTTTTTCCCCATCTGAGGGCATAATAGACCGCCAGGGCCGTAAAAAGGGCCAGGGGCAGATCCAGCATGGCCCGGCGGCCCTCTATGGCCACGGTCAGGGTGCCCAAGGTGATGAGCCCCGCCAGAAGTCCGCTTTTTCTGAACAGCTCCCGGTAGAGCAGGCAAGCGCAGGCGGCCAGTGCTGCCCCCGAAAAGACGCCCCATATGCGGGCGGCAAAGGGGCCGATGCCGAAAATCTTGTAGGTCAGCATGATGGCCCAGTACAGAAGCGGCGGCTTTTTGAGTCTCGGTTCGCCATTGACCCAAGGCGTGAACCAGCCGCCATGCTCAAGGGTTTCCATGGGTGTGCGAAAGGAGAGCCAATATTCGTCCTGACCGGTAATGCTGGTTTCGCTCCAGATGCTTGGCAGTAACAGGCACATGCCGAGAAGAAAAACAATCAGGATTTCGTGGCGGTAGAAAAAATCTTTCCTTGGGGTTGGTTCCATAAACTCCGGGCCGAAATTTCAATTGTCGGAAAAGTCCTGTTTATCAGAGAGCGATCAAGTCTGCAACCTATCTCGTGAATCCCTTGACCGGCGTTTCAGGAAAGGGTAAAAAACGGTAAATCCTTCATTTTGATAAATTCGGGAAAAGATCCATGGGAAAACCGGTCGAAAGTCAAATTTCAGCCTGTATCATATGCCATAATGAAGAGCAGACCATCGAACGGTGTCTCAAGAGCCTGAAATGGGTTCATGACATCGTAGTGGTCGATTCCATGAGCACGGACAGGACCCGTGAGATCGCCAAAGCCTACACGGACCGAATTATTAAAAGGGAGTGGCCCGGATATGCGGCCCAGAAGAATTTTGCCCTTGAAAATGCGAAGACGGAATGGGTGTTGAGTCTTGATGCGGATGAAGCGGTTTCAGAGGGATTGCGCCGGGAAATCCTGGAAGAGATTGCCAAAGCCGATGCGTTGGATGGCTACCGTATCCCCCGGCGTTCTTTTTACCAGGGACGCTGGATCAACCACAGCGGATATTATCCGGATCGCCAGCTTCGACTTTTCAGGCGGGATAGGGGAAAATGGGTGGGTGGCAGGGTCCATGAACGGATGACGGTGGACGGACATGTGGGCGTGTTGAAGAATGATATTCTCCATTATCCCTATGGGGGAGGGATAACGGGACAGTTGAACACCATTAACAGTTTTTCCACATTGCTGGCCAATGACATGTTTGATCGCGGAAAGCGGTTCCACCTGGCGCTTCTCTTTTCACGGCCGTTTTTTAAGTTCCTGGAAGTCTATGTGTTGAAAAGAGGTTTTCTGGACGGTCTGCCCGGTTTGATCATCGCCGTTTCAGATGCCTATGCCATGTTCGTTAGGTATGTGAAACTGAGGGAGCTTGAGAAAAAATTAACCTGAAGTGAAACGGGATCCTTTCGATTTTATAACGCACATTCCGCACCTGCTGTACGAGTTTTCTGAATTATAAAATCGTCAATAAAACCAATATGTTGTCGATTTTTCTGGACATTTGTTTCCTAATAATCCATAATACGCTCAAAACTCTATTTTTTGGGGCCGTTTATGGAGCAATTGAATGTCATTACGAAAAGGGTCGATGTTCTTCCCATGGTAAAGTACTACATTGATCAGCTCGGGATCTATGGGCTTTTTTCGAAATACGTCAAGAAGCCGGAACAATCGCCAGTTGATCCTGCTCAAATTCTTTCGGTTGTGGTAGCCAATATCATATGTGCATCACAACCCCTTTATAAAGTTGAACAATGGGCCGCTGATTACATGGATGGACTAAGTGAATATGGGCTCAACGCTTCAATGTACAATGACGATCAAATTGCCAAAAAGCTTGACTGTCTTTTCAAGGCAGACCGAAATTCCTTTATGTGTGAATTGAGCGCAAATGCCATTGGAGTATATCTGCTTGAAACAAGACAGATCCATAATGACAGCACATCGGTTACTTTCACCGGCGAATATGAAAATCAACACCCCGGAGCCGTTAAACTGAAATACGGTTTTAACAAGGACCATCGGCCTGACTGCAAACAAATCGTTTTTGGTCTGAATATCACGGCTGATGGAAATGTCCCCTTATCATTTGAATTGTTTGATGGAAACCGCACTGACGATACAACCCATGTCCCCAATTGGAATGCCCTCCGGGAATTCCTGGGAGAGTCGGATTTTATTTATATTGCCGACTGCAAACTATGTTCACAGAAAAATCTGGACCATATCCATGAACACGGTGGAATATTTATTACGATCGTTCCCAAAAACCGATCTGAAGTCAAACAGTTCCACGAATTTCTAAAAACAAACTCCATCGAATGGCAATATGCCTATGAAACGCCAAACAGCCGAAAAAAAGCAGAAACCATCCTATACAAAACATACGAAGGCGAGCCTTCCAAAAATGGATATCGTATCATTTGGGTTCACAGCAGTGCCAAAGAAAAACAGGATAAAAGCCGCCGAGACAACAGGATCGCCAAAGCCGATCTCCAACTCACTGAACTTTCTTCCCGGCTCAATCAATACAACCTCAAGACAAAGGAACAGATTGAAAAGGCAATCAAGAAGGCAACCAAAGGTACATTTGATCTTTTCCAAATTCAGCTCATCGAGGACAAACAAATTGTTCAGCGCCAGATAGGTCCTGGAAAGCCGGGACCGAACACACAATACAAAGAAGAAGAAAATATATCCTACTGCCTCGAGTGGGAATTGGATCACAAGGCCATAAACAATCTGGCTGCCCGCGATGGCATTTTCCCTCTCATTACAAACGCTGAAATGGAAGCGGCAGAAGTCCTTAAAGCCTATAAAAATCAACCGTATCTGGAAAAAAGAATGTACACGGCCAAGTCCATTTTAAAGGTCGCTCCCGTTTTTCTCAAAAAGACGGAGCGAATCGAGGCGATGACCTTTCTCTATTTCATCGCACTAATGATTGTCAGCCTTATGGAACGTAATATTCGAAAGAATATGGCTGAGCAAGGGGTTGAAAAACTGCCCATTTTACCCAACGGCATGAATACCAAAAAACCAACATGGAACAATCTCAACTACTTTTTTAAAAATGTTCATCTCAGCATGGTTGAAAAGCAAGACAAAATCATTCAAACAGTTACAAAGGGTGTCACCCAGTTGCACGAATTTGTGTTGAAATTATTAGGTGTTCCGCCGTCTGTATACGCTGCTATCCAAGACCGATGGTGGCTTTTCAAAAACTCGGAATTAGGTCAAAATTTGAACTCAACATAATTCGGAAAACTACGCTCTAATCGTGCGAAATGTAAGTTATAAGGCCGTTTTCACAGAAAACAGGAATCTCTTTTCGATTAAAATATTGAATATTCGGGCCTTCCTGCCAGCGTCGATCCGTGATAGCCGGCGGGTGCCACATGTGCAGGACCTTGGCGGTACGAATGGCCGACCGGCAATGAATGCCCTCTCGAACCAGGCGGATGCCCAGATCTTCATCTTCGCCTCCCCACCCCACAAAATTTTCATCATAGCCGTTGACCCGTTCCAAATCCTTCTTGTGGATGGAAAAGTGACCGCCCAGACTCTGTTTTTGAGGCGGCGCCAGATGAAGCCGCATGAGAAAGGTGCGCTTGATGAAACGGCGATGGGTTTTAATCAGCGGTCTTTCAGGGAATCGTTTGTCCAGGCGATTTAAAAGATCAACGGTGATGGCGGATTCAAAGGTTCCTCGGGTGGTGGCTTCATCCATGTTCTTGTACCCGCCGGCGATGAATCTTCCCTTTTTTGCAAGTTTCAGATGCTGTGGGATGGTTTGGGGCAAGACGAGAAAGTCACAGTCGAAAAAAATCAGATAATCACCATTGGAATGGCGGATGCCGTTGTTTCTGGCGGCGGCATTCCTGAATCCTTTCTTCTCCTGCCATACGTGGCGGATGGGGAAATTGTAGGCGCCGATCAGTTCTTTCAGCCGCGAAACAGTGGTGTTGCCGGAACCATCATCGGTGATGATGACCTCATCAAAATGTCCCGCCGAGAGTCCAATGGAATCAAGACAGCATCTCAAATGATCCAGCCTTTCATAAAAGCATAGGATGATGCTGACCATTTGAGAAACTCAGTCTTTTTTCAAGTCGTATTTTGACGTTAAAGGAAACCTCTCCGGATGTTCGATAGATTCAGCGTCTAAATCCACATCAAGGTCCGGCCAGAAAAAGTGGCCCGGCATCGGTTCTTCCACGTTGAGGATTTGGCTTACCGTAACATCCTTGAACCAGGGAAAGGCTTCATAGGCCAGGAAAAATTCCTTATCACGAGCCAGAAGCCAAACACCGTGACTTGATATATTCGTTACTTCAACTTCCGAAATGCTCTTGCCAAGCGGTTCTGAGTGCATGATAATTATCCTCAATAATTTTTTCGATCTCAGATATCCCCCTGAATCTTGAAGATTCATACTCGTCCAATGTGAGAGAATATCTCTCAGATTTATAATCGCTTAAATTATTAAGTGTTTTTGAACCGCAGAATATCGAACAAGGAATTTCGAATTATGAAGTTTTCTTCAAGTTAGCTTTAGCAGTACCAACACTCTTTACGAATATGGAAATCAACTGATTGTTTTCATCAATCAAAGACTTGAGTTTCGAAGTTGGTTTTAACAAGCCAGCTCTGACAATGATAAGCAGCCATATTCGAGTTTCCCGCAACTCTTTTAGTGAAACTTTCAATTTATGTATAAAGTCAGCCCTTGATTCTGCGCTTTGCGCTTCACCATAATTGGGGGCTGGGGATGTGCCGGACCTTATGAGCTGGCCTGCAATATGCTTTCCAACTTTCGTTTTTGGCAAAGCCTCTGTTGTGCGAATTATACGTACAGCAAAATCAATCAAACGATCTTCAAGGTCGAATTCAGAACTCTCCTTCGACATTCTTCATTCCTTGTTCGATATTCGATATTCGTTCCTCAAATTTCAAATCTCTTTGGCTAGCTTTTTATAAGACAACTCTTATTCCGTCGTCAAGAGTTATGCTTGTTCAGCCCACAGCAATTCCCGGTTGCTGTTGAAAGGCCCAATATCAGTGTAACTTGAAATTCGCTTTTCGTAAAGCCTTGGCATTGAAAGTTCTTGAAAAAGCGCATTATGGAGTTCTTTTTCAAAAAAAAGCGTCAAAACTGCAAATAAATTTCAGGAAAACCTGGACATTTGGCGAACGATGGTTCATGATTCACTCCCATAAATGTCATGAAACATCAAAGCCAACAGAAAAAGGGAAGGTTAGCTTCTCGAAAGTATCTTAGTGCTGATCCACTGTTCGAGGGTCTGCATAAAGATTTTTTGGGAGTATCGGACTACCGTGAGGGTAATCCGGAAATATCAATGGCAGACGCCTTGATGTCTGGCTTTGCCGTTTTCTCTCTCAAAGATCCGTCCCTGCTTGCTTTTGACAAACGAAGACAAGCCGCTGAGAATTTAGAAAGCATTTATCATGTAGAAAGTATACCTTGTGACTCGCAGATGCGAACGATTCTGGATGAAGTAGACCCTGTGGAAATTCGACCTGCGTATAAGAATATTTTTAGTAAATTGCAAAGAGGCAAAGCTCTGGAGCGCCTGGCTTTCTTCCAGGGATGCTATCTGTTATCTTTGGACGGAACAGGCTACTTTTCCTCGAAGAAAATTTTCTCTGATAATTGTCTGCAAAAAGTAAACAAAAAGACCGGCGAAATCACCTATTACCAACAGATGCTGGGGGCGGCAATTGTTCATCCCGATCTCAAAGAGGTCATTCCGTTAGCCCCGGAGTTCATAATCAAACAAGACGGCCAAAGCAAGAACGATTGTGAGCGTAATGCCGCAAAACGTTTCTTCGACAGTCTTAGAAAGGACCATCCACACCTGCCCGTTATCATTACCGAAGATGCCCTAAGTTCGAATGCGCCACACATAAGGGAGGCGGAAAAATACAATCTTCATTACATTCTGGGTGTGAAGAAGGGGGATCATCCTTTCCTGTTCAGAAAAGTGGAAGAGGCACAAGAAAATGGCGAAGCTGTTCAATTTGAATTGGTCGATAATGATAATCCGCAAAAAACGCATCGTTTCCTTTTCGTTAACCACCTCCCCCTGAATGAATCAAATCAGGATTTGCTGATCAATTTCCTGGAATACTGGGAAATCACGTCAGAAAAGACGCAACATTTCAGCTGGGTTACTGATTTTACCATAACAAAGGGAAACTCTTATGAACTTATGCGAGGCGGTCGTGCACGCTGGAAAATAGAAAATGAGACGTTCAATACCCTCAAGAATCAAGGCTATCATTTCGGTCATAACTATGGGCTCGGAAAGAAAAATCTGAGTGTAGTTTTTGTGATGCTCATGATGTTGGCCTTTTTGGTTGACCAAACACAGCAGCTCTGTTGTCCCCTGTTTCGAGCTACATGGCATAAGATGGGTAGCAAACGAGAACTTTGGGATCGTATGCGATCCTTGTTTAGAGATTTTGCGTTCAAATCGATGAGGATGCTTTACGAAGCCCTTTTTTACGGGATGAAATTCCAACCGCCGATAATTTTATATGATGACGATTGAATGCAAGATGCACTATACCAATGAAAAAAAGCGTCAATTCCAGAAAAATTGGTATTTGCCGGTAAGGGACATCTGTGCGGTAAATCATATGGGATTGGTTTTAGGTCTTTTTTTTGCCCCTTGTTTCATCAAAAATTGACCGGCCAAACGAGGAATTTCAGCTAATTCTCAGCAAGGCTCTTTGACAGCGGTATCTATTTTGTAGAAATGTTAAGAAATAGACTCAGTAGCGACGCGGTCGGGAATTGCTGTTCAGCCCATTTAAACGGTGCATTTACTGGAGCGGAAAGCCAAAAAATTTTAGCACCTTGTAAAAGAAATGGTTTATAGCGGCCTTTTGGCTCCTTCGATACGCGGGTAGGACAAGATTCTCGGGTTTTAAATCTTTTTCGGGCTGTGATCGTATCAACCGGGACAGGTGAGGGAAAAGTTGATATTGGTGAAGCACCCGGTCCCGAGCCTCCTTAAGTGCCGGAAGCCGCTTCTCCCAGTTATCGCCGGCCACAATGGCTTTGACCGATTCAAAGGCCTCCCTGGGCGAGTCGATATTGATTTTAATGAATGAATCCGGCGGAAAATAATTTTCCAGGTTGGTGCAGCCGTAATATATGGGAACCGACCAGGAGAGAAAGCAATCGGCAATTTTTTCCGTCCAATAATCGGAACTGCTGCTGTTTTCGATGGCCAGGGAATATTTGTAAGGGGCCAGCCCATCCCATTTATCTTCGATGAATTGAACCGCCCTGCCGAACAGATCGATGTCCAGAGAGCTGTTCTTTTGGATATATTCCAAAAAGGCCAGCCTTTTTCGGTGTCCCGGCAGATCCCCGGCGTTACCCACCACCCACGAAAGGGTCTTGGGCTTGGCAGATATTTCCAGGGCAACCAGCTGGTCAAAGGTCTTGTTCACATGCCATGAGACTGCGGGCTGCGAAAGCGTAAATTTTGGCAGAGTCGAAGGAACATGATGGGTGAGGACTTTTGAATAGGAATCCAGCTTTTCAACCATCCAGTCCGTGTGTCCCTTCATATAGGGCTCCTGCATGAGGCACCAAATGTTATCCGGGGGACATTGAATCCGGGTTTCCGTCTTCATTTTGTTGTTCAGTACCACCAGAAAGTCGCAGGTCTGTTCAGGGGACAGGACAAAACGGATCCCTTCCCAGACCCCTTTTTCACCGGGCGTCTGTCGCAGCAGATCTGGCCAGTCCCAGTCTTTTACGATGCCGACCGTGATCACTGTGGCCTCAACGAAAAAAGTTTAGAGTTCATCCAAATGGTTACGGTAAAAGCGTTCATTGGGGTACTGCTCCGGACCTTCATCTTTCATTTCCATTGGGACATCAAACATCCCCTTTATACCTTGAGTGGAGACGGCATACTTTTTTTTGTGAACAAACCGCCGATTAAAAAGGCTGTATTTGCTGTCCGAGTGGCAGGTGATGTTTTCGGGCTGCTGCAAAAGGGTTTCCTGTGCGTAGTTTTTGAACCCCTTCATGGTGTGGTTTTTCATGGGCGCGCCGTATTCGCGGATGTATCGCCATGTCATGTCGCCGTCTTCCTCGCCAATACCCAGAAACCTTTCATCAAAATATCCCAGATGGGCGATTTCTTCCTTTGCTGCAACGAAATGAGACCAGGACTGGTTGATGAGAAAGGAACGTCCCCCGTTTTTTTCCAGAATCTTTCCGATTTTCCCCATGAATTTTTCGTCGGTTATCAGGGTGTCGTCATTGAGCATCAAAACAAAGTCGCTGGAAGCGTGAATCAGGAGGGTGTTCCAGAGCTTTGAGAGACTTCTGAACATGGGGAAAAAGATGGGAAACACGCTGGGATGTTCCGTTAGCGCTGCCAGCATACGTCGTCGGTAATCTTCACGAAATGCTTTCTTATGTTCACCGTTGACGGCAACCAATACTTCCGCTTCAGCCTCATAGGCTCGAATGCTTTTTAGAAGCGGCACAAAATAGTCTTCAAATCGTCTTTCAAAGGTGGCGATACCGATGGAGATTTGAAAATGGTTTTCTCTTTTTCGAAAAGGACGCAACATGGAATCTGATTTAGGTGATGAATGCAGTGCCGGACTGTAAGTGAAAATCATTATTCAGAAGCCGGACCCGAAAGGAATACCGCCTGAATTCCGGCTCCTGAGTACTGTCTTTCCATTTTGTCAAAAACGCTACTAATCGAATGGTCCCCAAGGCACCTTAGACCACTGTTCGCCCATGACATAATCGGGCCGGTCCATTTGGAGGGGATTCAGGCCTTGCTGACGCTCCAAGTCCCGGTAGTGTTGAAACTGTGTTTCACTTCCCACGTACATACACTGGCAATCGGCCGCATCGGCATAGATGACATAGACTTTACCGTTCCCTTTATGCCGGCTGAAGTGCTGCTGGGGCAGTGTCTTCAGATGGGCCATTTTTTCAGGGGTGTCGGCCGCATGTTTTTGAAAGCCTGCCTGCGTGAGCAGCCCTTCAATATCCGTCACTTTGTTTTTCTCCATGGTAGCGCAACCAGCCAGCATCAGGGCGATGGCAACTGTGCCAATTAAGGGAATTACCCACTTCTGGAACTTTTTCATCACAATATTCTCCTTTTCCTATGAATTTACGGCAAGGGTTTCGCAGTGTGCCGTTATCACCTTGATTTTGGCTGTTCAAAACAAGTTTATTTTCCTGCTCAAACGAGGTTAGAGAAAACAATCATGGGAGTCAAGTGAAAGAAGTGGCCTTTGGGTTCATTTTTTCATAACTTTTTGGCTAGGATTTTACAAGAATTGTCATGATCTGCGCAAAAAATGATTGAATTTTTGAAGATTCACTAGTAAAGAGATGGTGATTTAAGAATGAAAGAATACAAAATTCAGAATTAACACTTTGAAATGAAATGAGAATTCGATTTATTTATTTTCAGGTAAAAGAATCGGCGCAATTATTGCATTAACTTCTGCCCGGACATTGATTTTGGGTTACTTGTAGGCCGTGAGAGGTCTCAGATTTGACGGAAAGTTGTGCAAGGGATTTTACGTTTATTGAGTTGATGATTGTGATTGCGATTTTCGGTATTCTGGCGGCTATTGCAATCCCGAAATATGATGCTTACAGGAAACGGAGTTTTAGTTCAGGGGCAATCGGTGGAATAACGTAGTAGTGTTAAGGACTGAATTAATTAATTTCAGGTGGGTATTTTGAAATATGAAAGGGGGTGGGTTTTTTAAAAAAAACTATCTAATCAAGATATTGCTAAATTAATTATTTTAACGAATAAACAAAAGTCAGAAAGGAGAAAAAATGCTATCTAAACTAAATGAAAAAAAAGATCAAAAAGGTTTCACGCTGATTGAGTTGATGATCGTTATAGCGATCATCGGTATTTTGGCGGCGATAGCCATCCCACAGTTCAATGCGTACAGGAAAAGAGGCTTTGCAGCTACGATTACCAGCGACGCCAGAAATGCCCTCACGGCTTCTAAAGCGTACCTTGTCGATTGGCCGAATGCGACCGTTCTTAGTAATACGAAGCTTCAAACCGCGGGTTTTACCCCAAGCTCAGGTGTCACTACGGCTCCCTCTTCAATCACTAATGGCAATTATACGATAACCTCCACTGGAGACACCGCATGGGGCCTTTCGAACAATACTGCTACAGTTGATCAAGATGGAGTGTTTTCGGCGAAACCAGTACCATAAGGTAGCAAAAGTAGAAAACTGGCAAGGGGGTGTCGTATGGCACCCCTTTTTGTGTGCTGAGCAGTGCCATCCGAAAAGAGAAGCTGCGCACTGAGCAAAAAATACTGTGATTGTTTGTAAACGACTTAAACCTGCATCATGCGGAGAAGTTGCAAACAGATCGGATAATGAAGAAAATCATGATCCGGAAGAATTGGTTCACAAAGGTTTCGCTCTTTACCCTACTGGCTGTCATAATTATATCCATCATTATCCTTTCCCTTGTACCGCCAATCAGCAGAGATGCCCTTGTCCATCACTTGAATGTCCCCAAGCTCTACCTCCAGCATTGGGGCATGTACGAAATTCCTTCCCTTCCCTTTTCATACTATCCAATGAACCTGGATCTCATCTATCTGATTCCCCTTCATCTGGGCAATGATATCGCACCAAAGTTCATTCATTTTGGTTTTGGACTTTTAACGGCATGGCTGATTTTTGGTTACTTGAAACGGCGTTTGAATGCGATCTACGCTCTGTTTGGGGCGGTTTTTTTCCTCTCAATACCCATAATAGTTAAACTCTCCATAACCGTCTACGTGGACCTGGGGCTCATTTTCTTTTCTACTGCCTCCCTCCTCTTGCTCTTGAAATGGATCAAAACCGGATTCCAACTAAGGTATTTGGTTCTTTCCGCAACGATGTGTGGCCTGGCCCTTGGAACAAAATATAATGGTTTGCTTGTCTTTTTTTTGCTGACCCTTTTTGTTCCTTATCTGTATTCAAAGTATTTGAAAAAAAAGAAAGGCATCATCAGGCCTGTAGGATACGGAATCCTTTTCGTAATCATTGCCCTGCTGATGTTTTCTCCCTGGATGATTAGAAACTATCTTTGGAAAGCAAATCCGGTTTATCCGCTCTACGATAACTGGTTTAATCCCTCCAATCCTCCCACCCTAAGCGAAATCGACCCTGAGGAAGCGGAAGAAAAAGGGGGCTTAGGTTTGTTCGCCTATAGAACCATCTCATACAACGAACCATGGTGGCAAATCGCCATCATTCCGATTCGTATTTTTTTTGAGGGAAAGGACGGAAGTGATAAATACTTTGATGGAAAGCTGAACCCTTTCCTTCTGATCCTGCCCATGTTTGCATTTTTGAAAATTAGGGAAGAGAATGAAGTTCTCACTCGTGAGAAGAAATTATTGCTGGCCTTTTCGGCCCTGTTCTTTGTGTTTGCCTTTTTCAGCGCTGTTATGAGAGTGAGATATATTGCGCCGATTGTGCCTCCGTTGGTTATACTGGCAACCTTTGGTCTGAGGAATATCGTTGATTACGTAAAAAAAATACAAAACCGGACCGCACAAAAGACAGGAACCGCCATCCTTGTTTTGATTGTAGTTCTGCTTTTGGGGATGAATGTGTTGTACATCATTGAGCAATTCAGATATGTTACACCATTCGGCTATCTGACTGGTGCGGTCAATCGGGAGGAATATATAACCAAATATCGGCCTGAGTATCCTGCCATGCAATATGTGAACAAAAATTTATCGGCGGAATCGCGTTTGCTCCTGATCTTCCTGGGCAAGCGAGGGTATTACTGCGACAGGGAGTACATTCCTGATACCCGCGGTCAGGTAAATAAACTGTACCGGCTTATAAAAAATGCGCGTCGTCCAAACGATCTGGTTGTGGGTTTCGAAGAGATGGGAGTAACCCACCTGATCATTGAAATTGGGCTTTTTAGCAAATGGACGACCGATCTGTTCGATGCGAAACGTCGGAAATTGGTAAAGGCTTTTTTCGCAAACTACACAAGCCTTATCTACTTTCAAAATGGAGTGGGGCTTTTCCGGTTGACAGACAATTTATGAATGTCAATTCCGCGATATACACTTTGAGTGTCCTATGAAAAAAATTAGTGAATCCGATATCTCCGTCATCATCCCCGCCCACAATGAAGCCCGGCACATCGGCAACGTGGTTTCCCACATTCTGGCGCTTCATCCCGATTTTGAAATCATTGTCATCGATGACGGTTCAACGGACGGCACGGGAGATTTGGCCCGGGAGGCGGGGGCCATTGTTTACCGGCACCCGTACAATATCGGCAACGGGGCCGCCATCAAAAGCGGTGTTCGGATTGCGTCCGGCCGGGTCCTGGTGTTCATGGATGCGGATGGCCAGCATGATCCCGGGGACCTGGATCAACTGATTCGGCATTTCCCGGAATTCGATATGGTCGTCGGGGCCAGATCCAACGGAGGGCAGGCTTCAAAGGTTCGGGAATTCGGCAACCGGATCTATAATCGTCTGGCATCCTATGTGACGAATTTCCCGGTTCAGGATTTGACGTCGGGCTTCAGGGCTGTAAAGGCGGATCTCGCCCGTAATCTGCTTTATCTTCTGCCCAATACCTACTCCTATCCGACGACCCTCACATTGGGAATGCTCAGATCCGGCAGGAGCGTAAAGTATGTGAAAATCAATGCCCGAACGAGAAAAGCAGGGAAAAGCGATCTCCGGATCATAAAAGATGGTGTTCGATTTTTCATGATTATTGTCAGGATATGCACTTTTTATTCACCTCTGAAGATTTTTTTGCCCATCAGTATGGGACTTTTTCTGGTCGGCCTTGCTTATTATGCTTATACCTTCTTTGCTTCTGGGCGATTTACCAACATGAGTGCACTTTTGTTTACCACGTCTATCCTGATATTCATGCTGGGTCTGATTTCCGAGCAGATCAGTCAGATGCGATTTGAAAAGAGTGAAGGGGATCGGTTTGTGTGAGTTGGAATTCACATTTCAGATAGGGATATAAAGAATCATCAAAAGCAGGATCCAAAGTGTATTTTCGAAAAAGAGCGTTGGATTGACCGAAGCGTATTTGAATAACAAAATACGGGAGTATGGAAATGAAAGAGGGTGCTTTCCGTCCAAACGAACATTGAGATTTCACAAAAAACCGCAAAAAAGGAGGTTGCAGCTTAATGGTAATCGTAGAGATAAAGGTAGCCTGTTCTGCGTTTGATTGTTTGCCGGCCTATCATGGGGTGAAGATATGAATGACGAAACGGTCCGAAAAAGCAAACAGGATCGCTCACCTGCTTGCAACTATCACCAATTTGTCCCGATATTGATCCTCATTCTCTGTTTGTCAACAATTCTGATGGGAACGCTACGGATTACTGGGCATGGATTTGAACCTTATGATGATGCCTTGCGCCATGTGGCCAAGGTCGTTTCGGGAAAGGCGTGGTCGGAGATCCTTGTGGTTCGGCCCGAAATCACCATGGACAGCCATCCGGGGTGGCACGCAATCCTTAAAGGCTTCAAAATATTGGCTTCTGGTGAACCAGATGATCTTCTTGTTTTTTCGGTGGCCTCCCTGTTTTTGCTTTTTGCTTTTATCCCTGTTTTTCTCTTTCGTCGCCCGGAAGCTTGGATCCTTGCATTGCTGGTTATGCTCGTTTTTTCTTTTCCACCACTTTTCAGAACCTTCTTTGGCCGGCCTTATATTTTCAGCATGTTCGTGGTTGTCTTATTCTGCTTTCTTTGGAAACCAATCCGGGACAGACACCGGACTTACCTTGCATTGGCAGGTTACGCCCTGATCACCAGTCTGGCAACATGGATTCATGGGGCATGGTATCTTCTGGGTTTACCTCTAGGCGCCCTCCTTTTGGCCAGAGAATGGCGTGTTCTGTGGCTTATGAGCTGCTCTACAGGAGTCGGGGTTGTATTAGGCAGCTTCTTCACCGGTTCTCCTCTTACATTCTTGCATCAGATGGTCTTCCATGCAATCGTAGCTTTTGGCACAAATGATTTTTCTCGCCAACTGGTTGGTGAGTTTCAGCCCTTTGACGGTGTTCCTTTTGTTCTCATTTTGGTGACCGGGATTCTGCTGTGGAAGCGTTCCCGCGGAGAATGGGACATCAAATGCGTGGACAATCCGGTCTTCTTTCTGGGTGCCATGGGTTGGGGGATGGGTTTTGTGGCCTGGCGGTTCTGGACAGACTGGGGGTGGCCGGCAATAACCGTCTGGGTCGCACTGGAACTGGAGCTCATTTTGGAGAAGGAATTGGAGCAGTTCAGCTTAAAACGCCTTGGGATTGTAGCCGTGGCGTGCGCGGTTTTCTTTATTGCTATCACGAATGATCGAAACAGCAGGTGGACTGGGAAGTTGGGAACCCCATGGCCGTTAATGGCTAAAGCGGAGCATCGTCCCTGGCTCCCGAACGAAGGAGGTATTCTTTACAGCAACAACATGGATGTCTTTTATCATGTATTTTTCCATAACCCTCACGGTCCGTGGCGCTATATTCTGGGTTTTGAGCCCGCCTGGATGCCTAAAAAGGATTTGGCTGTTTACCGTCAAATCCAGCTTTCCCGCAAAAAGGCCGAAAATTATAAACCATGGGTTGATAAAATGACTGAAAAAGACCGGATGATGCTCATAAGCGCCTCTCAGCCCAAAATTCCAGGATTAACGTGGCATGAGGTAGTCCCTACTGTCTGGAGTGGGAGGCTACCGCTGAGAGAGAAGCAAGGAAATACGCATAATCAATAGCGAGTACTGAATTACGATAATCTTTATTGAATCGGCCATTTCCCCACCGCAGGTAACTGCAATTGGATATTAAAAAGGTATGTTCTTGTCAACGTCAGGCCATTCGCCGACCACCAACCACTTTCAGAGTGAGGATGGATAAATGATGTTGACTATAACGGATCTGGGCGAGCCCCCATAACTTTCTCAATTTATGGGAAATACATTATCGATACCACTCAATGGTTCGATTGGGCTTAAGGTTTTGCAGCTTTTTATGCAACTTTATTTCATGTTTTTACAGTCATTGAGGTAATAGTCCGTGTTTACTTCAAGATGAAGGGCAAGGTTTCTCCCCAAATCCGTCATAATTCCGTCATAATCAGGACAAATGTAATGCTCAAAATAAAATGGTTTTACTCCTACGATTGGGTAATTGCGCTATATTTCATTTTTTCACTGCTGCTGGCCAAGAACTTCGGGTTCAGTATTAACTACGGCGTAATATTTCACCTGCGATATGATCTGACAATGATCCTCATGGCGGTGCTGTCAATTGCCGCAATAGGTCTATATACGGCCGTGGTACGGCGCTTACAGGGGCAGGATGCCACTCTCTTTGGCAAAGTATGGCGTCATACCATGTTCACGAAATACTTGACTATGCAGCATCTCTACGATCTGCTCCACGTGCTAATTGCACTGAAACTCGTGCTTTTGATATACTGCAACATAAAACAGGCTATCCCCCGCATCAATCCTGACTTAACAGATGACATTCTCTTGCAGATAGACATTTTGCTGCATTTTGGCAGCAATCCCATGCAAGCATTGGTTACCTTACTGAATAACCCTACGATGTCCACGCTCATCGACAGACTATACGTGTTCTGGTATGTGTTGAAGGCTCCAGTTTTGGTTCTATTCATCATCCTGCCCAACCGTAAACTATCAGAGCGGTTTTTCGGTGCATACTTTTCATTGTGGATGATAGGAGGTCTTGCCGCCATTCTCGCTCCCTCACTTGGTCCTGTCTACGTTTACCGTGAATGGTTCGACGGCGTAACGAAGCCAATTGCAACACAACTGCAGTCGCAATTAATTACACACTACCTTCAAGCGATCGCTAGTCCCGATCAATATCGGGCCCTTATCTATGAGGGCGTTGCCGCGTTCCCCAGCTTGCATGTTGGAGTCGTTGTACTTTTTGCGCTGTTCCTGTCTAAAGTTCGCCGCTTTCTTTGTATCCTCATGTGGATATACGCTGTGATCGTACAGATTGGTTCCGTGGTCTTAGGTTGGCATTATGCAATTGATGGATACTTCGCGGCGATGCTTGCATTTATTCTCTATCGAGCATTCACAAATGATTTGGCCCACCGCTATCCTGTAGCCTCTCAAAAAGGCCGTACGGCATGTGACGCGGAACCGCCTAAGGATCGAGTGGAAAGGGAAGACTTCATCGTAAGGCAAAAACAGGCCCATTCGGATAAAATAAGAAATTATCATGCTGAATGACCTCAAGAAACCATAAGGGCCAATTTTATCTTTATTGGAAAGAAAAAAACTGATATTGTTTCTTTATGGAAAAGAAAGAAATCCTGAAATCACTGATCCGTGAGTTCCACTACCGGTCTCTTCCCCAATACACTTCGAGACAGCCTTAGAGGTGAAATCATCAGACGTTTTGTGATTGCTGTTTCTGTGCTTGCGATGCTGATTGTTCTGATCAGGGAGTAACTGAAAGGGACCCCTATGAAAATAGCGGAAATTCTCAAAGAGCCCGAAGGAAGGTTTCTGGAATTCAAGAGGGAGATTCCGGAAAACAAACTCAATATACTGAAGACGGCAGTGGCTTTTGCCAATGGTGCAGGCGGCCGGATCTATGTGGGCGTAAATGATGATCGTACGGTACCGGGAA
This sequence comes from delta proteobacterium NaphS2, assembly GCA_000179315.1. Classification (GTDB taxonomy): domain Bacteria; phylum Desulfobacterota; class DSM-4660; order Desulfatiglandales; family Desulfatiglandaceae; genus NaphS2. Next base: position 48,593 of record ADZZ01000383.1, on the reverse strand, counting down.
TCGCCGAAGAGCCCTTTGATCTGGAAGAAAAACTTTCCAGTATTTTTTACGATTCCATTGCCCCGATTCCCAATGTGCTTTTCCAGACAGTGGCTTTTGAGACCAAAAACATTTTTGTGATCAGAGTCCTTCCTGGACCAAACAAGCCGTACTATTTGAAAAAATTCGGGCCCGAAGACGGTGTTTTCGTCAGAATCGGTCCAACAAACCGAAAGGCGGACATTCATGTTCTGGCTGAATTAAAAAGGCAGGCGCGGAATCTCAGCCTTGATCAGGAAATTGATCTATCATTTAGTTGTGAGATCCTCCTGAACTTGCAATGGTATACGATTTGCTCAAAAGGGAAGGGGGCCTGGGAAGCAAAGAAGTGGCCGAAAAATTGAGTATACATCGAAATACCGTATTGAACAGACTGAAACAACTCGAAGAAAAGGGTTTGGTTCACAAAAAGGGAAGCGGTCCTCGTGTGAGGTATACCATTTGATGTGAGATCGTGTGAGCTTGTAAGGTAAATGTGAGATATATGGTTCAATATGGTTCCGCTGTGAAATTGGGACCATTGCCATTGGAAGCACGTTCAGAATAAGTCACACAGGAGGTGGCCATTAGACGCTCTGTCGCTGTTATTTCTGTGCTTGGGGTCCTGGCCCTCGCAGTGTGTTACCTTTCCGCCCCACTACTGACGTTTGTGGGTCAATGGTTGGTGCTGGACGAAAAGCCCGAGCCGTCGGACGCGGTAGTTGTTTTGTATACAGGCGTCGAGTACTACCCCCGTCTCATGGAGGCTGCCAGCCTGTATGTAAAGGGGTCTGTTGGCAAGGCCGTTATTAACGGCAACCGAAAAAACGATGCACTTAGGTGGATCGAGACCCAGGGCTTCAAAAGATGTTGCCCCTGGTATGAAGATAAGTTCAGAATCCTGGGGGTTCTGGGAGTGCCAAGAGAGGATATTGTTCACATCGGCGCCGAAGATGCATATGACACCGTGAGTGAAGCACAAATTGTGGGAGATGCGTTGATCCGAAAGGGTTACCGCACAATTATTCTAACAACGAGCAAATTCCATACGCGGCGGGCTGCATTTATCTGGAAGAACATGTACAAGGACCGGTTGAGCGTACAGATTGTTCCTGCCCGGACGGATCCCTATGATCCGGCCGGCTGGTGGAAGCATGGCAGGCAGATTCGCTGGGTGCTGGCGGAATATGGGGCATGGGTGTATTATTGGTGGAAACATATGCTGGGGTCTTCTTGAGGAGCAATAAGGAAGCGATTTAGCTGTGCATGATTCCACCACAATACGCGTTGCCATCCTGGGATCCTTCCCGCCGTTGCGGGGGGTGAGCAGCTATTGCCTGGAGTTGGCGTCCGCCCTGGCAAAAGTGGTTAGAATCAATTTTCTCTCTTTTAAGCGCATCTACCCCGGCTTCCTATACCCCGGCGGGGGACTCATGGAAGATAAGAGTTTCCCCACAAATGCCCGCGAAGGGATCACCGTTCATCGACGTTTGACCTGGTACAACCCAATCTCCTGGTTGAAGGCAGGGTTATTCACCCGGGCCGACCTGCTGCACGCCCAGTGGTGGAGCATGCCCCTGGCTCCGGTCTATTGGGTGGTCTGTGCGGCTTTCAAGATACGAAAGAGGCCGGTGATATTTACGGTTCATAATGTATCGGGTCATGACGGGGCAGCAATGTACGGGCTGATTTCCAGGCTTCTTTTCTCGCTTGGCAATCATTTCATCGTCCACACGGAGTTGAATCGAAAGCAACTGGTTGATACCTACGGCATTCCACCAAATCTTGTCAGTGTGATTCCACACGGCAGCCTTGATTTCCAGGTAAATTCCGCGGCAGATCGGGACGGTCTGCGAAAGGAACTTGGGATCGGGCCTGAGAACAAAGTGTTGCTGATATTCGGGGCGATTCGGCCATACAAGGGGCTCGATATCGGGATTCGTGCCTTTGCAGACGTAGCCGGGGACATGCCGGAGGCGAGGCTCTTGATTGTGGGAAAGACTTGGCAAGCATGGAACCAATACCAGCATCTGATACGTTTCCTCGGAATTGAGGATAAGGTCATTTTGCGTCTGGGCTATGTCCCCGCCGCGAAGGTGCACCGGTATTTTATGGCTGCGGATTTGGTTATATTACCTTATCTGCGTTTTGACAGTCAAAGCGGGGTAGGGGCTACGGCGGTTGCGTTTCGCAAGCCGATGATCGTTACTGCGGTAGGCGGGCTTCCGGAATTGGTCGCCCATAAAAAAGCAGTTGTTCCACCCAATGATCCGGAGGCCCTGGCACGCGCCATAAAACGGGTGCTTCGGGACCAAACGCTTTTGGATCAAATGCGGATATCCCTTGATGCCGTGGCCGAAGGATTGAACTGGGACCGGATCGCCCAGTCCACCTGTTTGGTATATGATTCGGCTTTGCACACGCCACGGCAAGCCTCTTTTCAGCGGGGAATCTGACGATGGGGTATTTCAGGGAGGTTTTTCCGAAGCTCCTTTGTTACCCGCTGGCTTACAGAGGACTCGTTCCCCCGGGGATGCCGATCAATCTGACTTTTTCGGTCACCAACCTCTGTCAATCAAAATGTAAGACCTGCAGTATCTGGCGCTTGTACCGCGAGCACCCTGACAAGCTCAAGGCGGAACTGTCGCTGGATGAGATTGAAAGAATTTTCATGACGATGGGACACATTTATGTCTTCAATATCAGCGGTGGCGAACCGTTTCTCAGAAACGATATCGCGGAAATCATCGCACTCGCCTGCAAATATCTCACACCCGGTATTGTGCATATTCCCACGAATGCCATTTCACCCCGATTGGTCCTCAAACGGATACGCCCCATTCTCAAAATCCTGAAGACCAAATACCCCCATGTCCGTCTCACTATCAAGCCGAGCCTAGATCATATTGGAGACAGTCACGATAAGATCCGGGGCGTCAAGGGTAATTTCGAAAAAGTGATCGGGTTGTTCAACCGGCTGAAAGCATACAAAGCCGACTATCCCAATCTGCATGTGGAACTGGGAACAGTCATTTCGCGATGGAATATTACCGAGATTGCCGAGATATCCGAATTCGCGATCGATCTGAGCGCCGACAGCTACCGCAATGAAATCGCGGAACACCGATCTGAGATGTTCAATATGGATGATTCCATCACGCCGAACCCGGCGGAGTATCGGCAGGCTGTCGAATTTTTCGTGGCCCGGATTAAGCGGGATATGAAAGAGCGTGTTCTTTTTGAGCGCATTACCCATGCCTTTCGTCTGATTTACTACCAGTTGGCCATTCGCATCATGGAAGAGCGGAGGCAGATCATCCCTTGTTACGCCGGGATTTCCAATGCCCATATGACGCCCTACGGAGACATTTGGGCCTGCTGCACCCTGGGATACGAGAAATCCATGGGCAATCTGCGCGATTTCGGCTATGATTTCAAGAGGCTTTGGGCCGGCGCGGAGGCACAAGAAATCCGTGATTTCATTTCCGGCGGCAACTGCTTCTGCCCTCTGGCCAATCAAGCGTATTCAAACATTTTGCTGCACCCGCCTTCGTTGGCGTGTGTGGTGAAAGAGATCGTAAAAGCCCGCGATAAATGAAAGGCGGCTTTACCGACGATGACGCACCCAATCAGATACCTCGTGACCGGCGCAACCGGTTTTATCGGCCCACACCTCATACGAGAGCTATCATCTCAGGGCCATTTTTGTCGATGTCTGGTCAGAGATCCGAAGAAGATTGCGACGATCGAATCGAACAACCTTGAAGTTTTTGCAGGGGACATCACGCGACCTGAAACACTCAATGGTGTCGCCCGGGAAATTGACTGCGTTCTGCATCTGGCCACTTTAGGCCATTTGAACAATTTCACTGTGTCGCCGCAAATGTTTGAAGCCGTCAATGTTCACGGCACTATCAACGTCATGAACGCAGCCCTCGACGCAGGCGTCAAACGAGTGGTGCATTGCAGTTCCGTTGCCGCCATGGGGATCTGCAAGGACAACCCGGCTACGGAAGAGAGCCGCTGCATTCCCCATCATCCGTATGGCAAGAGCAAGCTGAAAGCCGAAGAAGCCATTCTCAAGATGGTCTCATCCCGGCATCTTCCGGCTTGCATTATCCGCTTTTCCATGGTGTACGGCCCGGGTGACTGGCGGGACATGCTGAAGCTTACACGCATGGCAAAAAAAGGCCTGTTCCCCAAAGTGGGCAACAGGCCGAAGCTTACGCCGCTGATTCATGTGGACGATGCGGTTCACGGCATTCTGCTGGCGGCTGAAAGAGGACGCATCGGTGAAACCTACCTGATCACCAATGCCGAATCCGAACCATTCGATCACCTTCGTAAACTTATCCTGGAATCGTTGGGCATACGACGTCCGTCGCTTTTTGTTCCTGAAAAACTCGCTCTCGGGGTAGCGACACTGATGGAATCGATCTTCACCCGATTGGGGTGGGCTCCGCCGGTAAGCCGTAAGAATATCGAATCCACCCTTGCGGATCGCGTGTTTTCAATCCGGAAGGCGGAAAAAGAGCTTGGATTCAGTCCCACCATTGATCCCGCGGTTGGAATTCGGCAGACGGTGCAATGGTATCAATCGAAAGGATGGGTTTAATGGCGGGAAGGGAAGTGGAAGTTTTCGGCGTGACATATGACCGGTATGTTCTGCTCCAACTGCACGCCTTAATGACAAGGGAACTGGGCATTCGGACGGTTGTGGAAATGCCCAGTCACGGTGCCAAGGCAGCCGGATCGCTCTATTCCATCGGATTCGGCCTTGTCGGCTGCAAAGTCACTCTGGTGAATCCGGAACCGGAAATGATGGCTGGGTGGCAGGAGCTGGGAATTGAGAATCAGGTGACGACCCAATCAAATGTCGATGTGTACCAAACCGAGTTTGCGCCAAACAGCTTCGATATGGCCTGGAACTTTGTAACCTGGACGGAACTGTCCGATCCCGCGAATTATCTGATGGAGATGAAGCGCATTTCATCCAGGTACGTATTGCTGGTGACCTGCAACAATTTTCAGCCTGGATATCCCTGGCACCGCTTTCTGCACCTCCTGTTCGGTTTCCCTTGGACCCACGGCCGAGTGGAATACAACCACATCACCCGGGTCAAAAAACTGTTCCGGCAATCCGGCCTGAAGGTCTTCGAATATGGTGCCATCGATACCCCGGGCTGGCCGGATCCCAGCGGCCCGAGGGACGTGCGCCTGCACCGCCGCTATGGCACCGCCGATCACCGCCCGGTCCGGGAAAAGCCCGACTGGGACGTGCCGATTTTAGGCTATGTTAAAACGGGGAAATATCCGGGCTGGATGAGGCTGTTGGGAAGGTGGGACATGCTGTTCAGGAAGGGGGTTTTCAAACTACCGATGAGCCATTTATTTTATGTCATCGGCAAAAAAGCTTAAACTCATTTTTCAGCCATAGCCACGATATACCGACCGAATCCTATGCGCACATCGATATTTAATGACAATACCAAGCGCAGAATAAAGAGCTTGACAGTTTTTTTCTGAAACATGGGCGTCTGCATTCTTCCTTCGGAGCCGAAGCCTTCCGAACGCACAACTTTTGGATTTAAGCCACCCTTCAGGAGCATTTGCGCCAATGTCCGGGGAGTGAACAAACTCAGATGCTTCTCCGTCATTTTCACACGAGGGGCATGACTGGGCTGAAGGAGATTGATGATTTTATAGTTCCATGGGAATTTGGATTCGTTGGGTACTTCAATGATGACCCGCCCCTTTGGTTTCAGGATTCTATGAATTTCCATCAAAAATTCGATTGGTTTCGGAACGTGTTCCAAAATATGGGAAAGGTGCACCGCATCAAAATATGCGTCTGGAAATCCCGCGTCTTCCAGTGTGGTGTTGAAAACATTCGTAAACCCTTTTTCCTGCAAGTGCCGACATACCCATGGCGACAGATCGATCCCGACCGCCTCCCAGCCCTTTTGCTCAGCAACATGCAGAAAATTTCCAGTAGCGCAACCAATGTCCAACACTTTGCCTTGCGTCGAATCCGACAGGAACTCATTGAATCGATGATTGAACAGAGCGTTCTGGGCAGCTTTTGCGTCGATATATTGCGAATAGTAGGCCTCATCATTGTCTTCATCACTGTTATATGAGGGAGGGGGTTCAAATACATGAAATCGCAATAACTGCATTTTACAACACGCAGGGAGTTTCCCTCCGAATAGATCGGATGTGAACCTGTTTGTGAACATAGAGGGCAATTCAATATTGAAACGCCTTCCCCTTAAATAGTGGGAAAAAAGAAGTCAACTGCCGTACAGCGTATAGGTCTTCCGTTTCAGGAAGGCAACGCCTCCCTTCATTGCCGCATAATATTTTGCAAACCGCAAAAACCATAAGAGTCGTCGACGCCAGGTTAAACCCCGATCAAATAAAAAAATGGTGGCATACTTAAAAATCGCTTCATAGAAATTCCGAGGAGGGGGCAGTATTTCCTTTCGTCCAGGGAAATCCGGCATCGCACGTCCTTTAATAGCGGCGTCCAGCTTGGATGCGGATGCCTGCCTGATATTATGGAAACTAATGTATACGATATAATCCAAATATCTGTTTTTGTGTTTGTAGGTCGCATCCGGCCTTGCTTTTCCATCAATGAAATGACGATGGTCGAACTTGACCCCATCCAGGTAAAAGAGGCGATCATGCCCCAGTTTTCTTAAGCGGATGAAAATATCGAAAATGTGATCATCAATAAACAAGGCATCATACTCGCTTGGGTAGGGATCCGTCAGAATGTCACATGTTTTTCGATTCATAATGGGAAACGTCGAAAGATCGGCCTTTTCCATATCATCCGGATAGGCCATGTATATCTTGTCTTCAAAACGCCCATCCAGTTCTCGTATCTGTTGATCCCAACCGGGGGTCTTGATGACCAGATCGTCATTCATCAGCAGAATGATGTTGCCGGTGGCTTGCTGCCATCCGCGCGTATTAAGTGTCCCCATGCTGGCAGGGGGGCCTACGCATTTCACAATGTCAAGACGCGCATCCAAAAAATTCAGGCTTTCCTCGTCGTCTTCGTCAATGACCATTACCAGTTCGATATCGGATATTATTTCACTGTTCTCGACGATGCTGTCGACCAGCCTTCTTATCAATGCAGGTCTGCCTCTGGTTGGTAATATTAACGATATCAAAATTATTTTATCCGAGTACCTTCATTTTTCTACTTCAGCAAGCAGAACATTCCAGAAACGCTTGCAGCTATATTTTTGGGTTGCTGCTAAATATCCATTCCTGGCAATTTTCTGACGTTCCTTATCATTCTCAAGATAATATCGTACCTTATCAACCAAATCCTTCGTTCCTCGAAAGGGTATGTAATCTTTCATGGGTTTAAACCATTCAGAGGTCTCGGGATTATCGGACTCCATCACGGCTGCACCGCACATCATCGCTTCCAATACACGCCCTTTCATCTGATGCCCAAAATATTTATTGCCACTGAAGTTCAAGGTAATTTTTGATCGCATCAAAATATTGGCATATTCATCAATCGACACCGGCTTCTCTCTTTGCCCGCCAACGTGATAAATATTCACTTCACGTTTTAAAACTTTAAGTCCTTTAATGCGATCACGACGTCCCCGAATACTTCCAACAAAGCTGACATCAATATCCCTCTCAAGATTAGGATCCAAAAATACCGTAGGATCCTGAGGCGTCCATAGGTTCATGAACTTCCTATCGTGCAGAACAATATGAGGATAGGTAAAACGGGAATCGAGAGCAACATTAAGATCCACAATCGGCGATAACATTTCCATCCAATAAATTACATCGAATTTGACAGAATCGAACCAAACGGCGACGATGGGAATACCAAGCTGACGGCGGATTGTACAAAGCGTTTCAAGTTTCGGATTGAAATTTCCGTTGACCAGAAAAGTAAGAATGATTAAATCCGGATACTTTTCCCTACACAAATCAATCAATTGGTCATCGCCCGGTTTCGCATTTTCATAAGCGTATTCATCAAAATGAAAGGTGTCGTAGGTGCCTATTCCGGCATTTCGAATTGAACCAAAAAGGTTATGAAAGCTGTTTGACAATCCAAGGTCTGGATTTGAGTCACACCATTTTTCTGTAACAAACAGTATATGCGGTTCTGATTTTCTCAACACACAATCTGAGGGTTCATTAAACTTGCCATTCGTTACAGATGAACAATTCTTAAATACTCGATATTTTTTCCGTTTCGATGTTTTTATCCGTATTCTCAGCCGAATAAAAGCGATATACCATAAAAACGAATGTACCGGCTTCAAAAAAAATTGTTCGTCACATCCACATTCATTCATAATCCAAGTTAAAACCTACAAATCAAGCTACCACCGATTTTCGCGTAGCGTTTAACCGTCACAACGATATAAGAGTTTTCGTTAAATTCAGGAAAAAACCAATTTTAAATTTGTATCGTTTAACCAGCTGAGCACACTTGGTAAACGGTGCCAGGGAACTGCTCGTAAAATCGGGTTATGGGCTCTTTTTGGAAATATGACATTTAATTTTCCGTTCTTTGAAATTATTTTGCCCCTTCCCTTGATAAAATGCCGGTATATTTTTGGCGCATCACAGTCTTCAAATCCTCTCAGCTTTTTCGCCAGCATGCTGTAGAGGGTATCGGCAATCATCGTCATAGTCACGTCAAAATGGACTTTGACGAGAATCGGCGACGAAAGGGCATTGAGATTGAAAAACTTGACCGCTTCAGAGATGGCATTTTCAACGCGCCATCGCCTGGAATAGTTCCCGGCAATCAGTTCTATCGGCGAATCGAAATCATTGGAGATGAGGAAAACCGGTTTGTCATGGCCGTTGCCGCGCATGACCAACTGCCGCAAGCTCCCTTCATAATCTTTGATTTCGATATGCGATTCATGAACAAGCGGGTTCGGAAATTTTCTTTTTGTATGGGGAATATTGATGCGTTTCCAGGAACCGAGTTTATCGACGCTTTGGACCAATCTTTTTCCTCGCCGACGAAGTGTTATGAACTTGATTCCTCTTTGATTCAGAGCAGAAAGATTTGCGTAGGTTGTGAACCGGGAATCGAAAACAAATGTGGGATCGATACGGCGCTGGATGCCCTGCCAGTATTTCAGAAAACTGAGCACCTGATCATCCGTTTCATTTCTGTGAATATCAGCTGCTGTATAAAGAATCAACTTAGAGGCGGCATCCTGTGCAATAAGCGTGAGGGCGCCTTTCATTCTTTTGTTTCGAGCACCGGCCCAGTGCTTTTGAAGAACAGACTCGTCACCGAAATGCGGGATGGTGTGAAAATCCAGGTTGATCACGCTTTTGTCGATTAAACTGAGTTTGTTCACCTGTTTTACGAAAGCGCGCTGCAAATTTAAAAGTTCGGAGGAGTCCAAGCCATAGGAATAGGTGGACATGGCCGTGCATTTGGGAAGGACATTCAGACCTGCAAAAAGTCCGAGTCCGGAATCAAAGGCGTGCTCACCCATATGGGCGTAGCGCTCGGTTCCCACAAGCTTGACTGCAAGAAAAGAGAGGAAATAGCTGAGAGCGGGGATCGTCTTATTTCCAGGCAACCCAGCTTTTTGAACAATCTGGGGCATGTTCAGCTGTTGAATGAACGGCGCAAAGATGAAGATACCGGCGTCCTGGCAATCATGCTTTTTGTTGTCCCACTCGGTCATGCTGATAGTCTGAGATGTTTCAGGTACTTTAGCGCCCTGCACGGTAAGGCCAATTTTCAGCCGAGTTCGCCGCGGAAGTCTTGGATAGCCTTCTTCCGCCAGAATTCGTTCGACGGTCCGCACCGAAATCTCAGTGCCGTCTTCAGACAATAGCTGCGCAATTTCACCGGCTGAAAGCTTATGTTCACGCCAGTTGCATATTTTGTTTCGGGAAACGCTGTCAACTTTGCGCTTTCGAGTTTTCCCCTCGGGAACCGGTTCGGCGAAGTCAAACTTGCCGTGGGCAAATTGATGGCGAAGGAGGTTGACGTAGCTCGGTGCGTAGCCAAATTTTTCGCCGACAACCTTTGCCGGCAGTCTATCGACATAAGACGCTCTCAAGGCTTCGTACCGCCTTTGCCATTCATGGCGAGGGTGTAGAAAATATTTTTCATCGCGCATGCCTTTATATATAATATGACGCTGAAAATGTCAATAAAGAAATATTTAAATGATACATTTAAATGATACATTGCGAGTACATGTTTTTCTGGCCTGGAAAATGACAAATAGAAGAAAAAGCTTGTGTTTATGGGATGATGGAAACATTTTCAAGAGCCTACGTAATGGGCGAAACGCCTTTCGAGGTAGCTTTTAACTTCTGTAATTGACTGGGCAAACCGTCATTTCATATAATAGTTTCCAGGGTCAGAGCTTAAGCATTCCTGCGTATCCGACTGAAATGCTTCAAGATTCAAGGGAACAGTTGAAAATGGGTTGCAATCATTATTTTTCAAATCGCTACGCGAAAATCGGTGCTACCATAGATCGATAATTGTTTCCGGTTCAATTCCTAATTTTTTTAGTATTTTTGTCTTTTCTTCGACATCGTCAAATGAGGTAATGACGATTTTTTCCCTGCCACCTTCATATAATTCAGCTGCCTTTTTCGTTTTATGAATAGATTTGATTCCATTTTTTTTTCTATTCAACAGATAAATCGTAATGTCAGCAACACAGGAGTCACCCCAAAGGGAAACAGTTCTAACATTCATTTCATCTAAATCGTCAAGGCACTGAATAGCCCTTCCGACCATGTAACGAGCATCGAATCGCATTCGAGAAATACCGGCGAGTATATACGTTGGAACTGAGCTAACTTTTAAATTGCTATTATTTGTACCAGGATGTGTATGCGTATTTGATTTCTTTTTGTTTTCTTTATTTAATCTTCGAAAGGTTTTTAAAATGAAAATTCTAAAAAGATTGTAAATAATATAGGGATTACGAAGTATTTTTCTGATTTCAAGTTGTTTTGAATCAATTCTTTCCATTACTTTAATTTTAGAATATCCCACTTTAGACCCTTTAGCCTCATATGATTCCTCAGAAATTTTCCATTTTTCAATATCAATATTTGATACGCCTTTGTTAAGCATTTTGCGAATGCCGTTTCCGCTTTCATTTTTATTCAGTCGCACTTCATTAATAGCTGGATTCTCAACCAGTGGAAGCACTCGTCCAGTTCTTCGCGCGCTTAAAGCGGTTTGTGACATGTGGAGTCCGTCATGGGGACCAGCATAGTTATTATCTCCGCTTTGCCCCGGATGCCAAAGATGATAAAGCCACTCCTCGTCATGCCATACTTCCGTTTTTCCGGAGTTCACAAGACGAAAAGTCATTTCATAAGGTCCGCATATATGGCCAAGATAATCAATATGCTCATCCGCACCGCCAATATTAATCAGATCTTCTCTCAAAGCAGAAAAGCATGCCCCATAATTCGGAAAATGCAATGGTTGAGAACGATCGACGATTCCTTTTGGCTTACCGTCAATCAAATTCAAACATTCCGAATTCAAGATCTCCTCAATTGAAGGATAGTTAAACGGATAGAATTTTCGATCAACACTTCTGATCTGATCCATGTGCAACACAGCATTATGGTTTTCATTAAAGAAGTTATGGATAGTTTCTATAAACGTTTCGCTGACGATTGCGTCTGAATCGCAAATGGTAATAATATCCCCCTGGCTTAATAGTATTCCAATATTATACATGACGTGTTTGTGGTAGTATACGTCCGGATTATTTTCCATAACTACCCATTTATTCAAAATGGGGGGGGCGGAATTTTCTGTATCCCTCAGCCAGTCCATAATGGGTTTTGGTTTTCGTTCATAATATTCAATCCAAATGATTTCGAATGAATTTCGCGGAACGGTTTGTTCTTGTAAATATTTCAGAATATGGAAGCTTTCACGGCATGACCAATCGAGAAGTATAACACTTACTCTGGGCCGTGAAACACAATCGGAGCTATAGCGAATCTCCATTTATCCGCCTTTTTATGTAACCGTGTCTAATTCTGTAACAGTTTTAGTTTGTTCATGGACGATTTGAAAATTATTATCATCGGCTCAAGAAAAAATGCTATCACGCGCACGAGTATAAGTCTCTTTGGTCTTTCCACTATTTTTGCAAACTCAGCATATTTCCCTTCCAATCTCGACCCGATTTGGCGTTGCTTCAATCGTATTTCATGGATATAGTGATTTTCTTTCAATGGCAAAATTCTACCATGGGTGAAGGCTTTAACCGCATTAAATGCATGGTAATCAATATGAGGGAAAGCATTTTGCCGCCATATCTTCAGCGAATATAAAGGATGATGATCCGAGTGCGCGAAGCGCCAGATTGCAGTTTTTTCATGATGCCAATTTTCTGTGACTCCTGCATTTATAAGCCTCCAGCCAAGTTCATAAGGCCCGCATAAATTCCCCTTATATGTGTAATGTTCATCAAAACCACCAAAGGTCAGTGCATCAAGCCTTCTTAAAGACATACAAGCCTTTACATTGAGCAATACATCATCCTGTTTATAATTCTCATTCTCTATTAGCTCTTTAAAATCTTCAGAATATTTTTCATCGATGCGTCGCTCGTAATGCATGAGCACTTTTGATGAGGGTGAATCATAATGACCAGATACATTGAAGGAGGTCATGATAGTTGAAATAAAATCAGGAGGAAATAAAGCGTCGCTATCACATATGGTAATAACCTGTCCCCTGGCATATAGTAATCCGATGTTGTAACCGATGTGCTTGTGATATAATCCTTTCTGGTTACAGGTTATGACAACATCTGATTTATCCATTACATCTGGAACGATCCGATTATATAGCTCAACCCAGATCAATTCGTAGTGTTCTCTTAGTGCATGTTGTCTGTTCAGCGAGTCAAGGCTATGAAATCGTTTTCTGCATGACCAATCCAGAAGGATAACGGAGATTTTCGGAGAACGACAAAAATAGTTTTGTTTATGTATAGCTACGTTAGGTTCATTATAGAGGTTAAACTTTATATTCGCATTTTCAGTTATATTTCTGTTCATATTCCTCCAAACCGACAGTTTTTCTGTATTTGAATCTTGATATACATTTTGCTCTGATCGCAAAGGCGCATTGGGTTCTAAGAGTTTATTTTGCGTTATGGTTTCAGTTGAGTAAAATTGCTTTTGATGCATTACATCTTGTAGAAAACTATACCAAAACGTTTTATAGTTAAACGTCTTTTGAAACCAAAGATAACCATTTTCGGCTATCTCCATTCTCTTTTTCGAATTTTCTATATAGTATGTTATCTTATCAGCACAATCTTTTACGTTATCAAAATACACAATACAATCATTAGGAATTATTTTTTTTAAATCAGCGACGGAATCAGACAGACAAAGCGCACCACATGCTAAATAGTGAAAAACTTTGCCCTTAATTTGGTTTCTGTTCCTAACAGTTTGTGAACTTATACAAATTCTGGATTGGTTTATAATTTCGACGTATTGATCCATTGGAATCCAACCGTCTGAAAGACCTTGATCCGGCTCCCCTTTTTTGCTGTCGACTAATCCTCCAAACTTGTGAAATGATATTTTCTTTTTTTCTAATTGCCTTTTGAGATCGGCCAGAAGTTTAACACGCTCTCCCTCATTACTTCCAATTATGCTCACGTCATATAATTTTTCAGAAGGTTTTTGATGAATTATATCCGTAAAGACAATATTTCCCGATGTAAATATTACCTCTCTAATATTTGGATAACATCCCTTTAGGGCATGGAATCGATAGTAATTGTTTAATGAATCTGCGACCCCAAAATAATTGCAGTTGCGAAACCACTCGAACTCATGCGATTTCATCGTTACATGTGTATCCCATACATGGGTGAACAATGGGATTTTTAATTTCATTATATATTGCAAAACATATGGGGCTAAACTCTCATGTGGCCATGAAGTCGAATATACGACCAGATCGGGTTGGAAGCTTTCAACTTCCTCAATGGCCCTTTTATTCATGGCTTTATCACCATGGTCTCTCAAAACTCTCTGATATATATAATCCCTGTGACAAATGTCGAATCCGCAATTTAAAATGGGCAATCTTAATTCATAATTCGACGGCTCATTTTCAAAACTTAAATACTGTTCCGGATTAAAAAAAAGGATCTTCATTCGAATTCTTACTACCCTAACTTATCTGAGAAAATGATTGTTGAAGAACACAAACAGCATCATTCAAGTCAAGTCCTTTTGAAAAGGGTTGGCACTCAGTGACATAAAAAGAGATCGCGCTCTCCCATGTATCTGCTCTGATAGCACCTGTCATAATACTCAGTGACAATAAATATTCACCATTGGTTAAAATTAATGGTCCGATATCTATTCTGACGGCTTTAACTGATTTCTCAAAATATTTATTATGATACGCTCCTGATGCCCCCATTGCAGCAAGCTCGCCTTGTTGTCCATATATTCTGAACTCAAGACTGTATTCAGGCGTGCTCGCAGTGCCGGATAATTCTACCAACAGAGTCATTTTATCTTTGAAATGAAAAATATTCGTATATTCCCCTTTTTCATTTTTTATTTCGACATGTTGTATGTGGAAGGGACGATGCCTGACATCTTCATATTCTCTTCTGACGGATAATGTTCCCTGACTATTATTGAGAATTTGGGTGGTCTCATATTCTCTGACCACACTGGGCGTATTTCCTTCTTTTCGAATAATACCTTTATCCAACCACAAAGATTTGTGACATAGACTTCGAATAGCCCCAAGATCATGGCTAACAAATAATATGGTTCGACCCTTTTGAGTAATGTCTCCCATTCGATGCAAGCATTTTTTTCTGAATGAATAATCGCCAACAGCAAGTACTTCGTCAATAAGCAGAATCTCTGAATCCAAGTTCGCGGCTACCGCAAAAGCCAATCGAACATACATACCACTGGAATATCTCTTTACAGGTGTATCAAGAAACTTTTCAATTTCGGCAAACTCCACTATTTCATTAAATTTTTTGTTAATTTCGGACCTACTCATCCCGAGAATAGACCCATTTAAAAATATGTTCTCCCGTCCGGTCAGTTCGGGATGGAAACCGGTTCCCACCTCAAGAAGACTGGCTATCCTTCCTCTGATATGGATACGTCCAGTTGTCGGCTCGGTAATACGGGAAAGAATTTTCAGCAGGGTTGATTTGCCTGCACCGTTGCGACCGATAATTCCAACGACTTCTCCTTGTTTGACATTGAGCGAGAGATCTTTCAGAGCCCAGAATTCTTCATTATTCGCTGATCTTAATTTTTTCAATGAAGGGTTGAAAATTCGTTGGCCGGCACCTTTTATTTTGTCGGTAATAACATCTCTCAACGCAACATATTTATCCTGGCCCTGATGGCTGATTGAATATCTTTTTCCTAAATTTTCGGCATTAATAACCGTATTGGACATTCGCTTATTCCACGTTCACGGTTTCAATTCATTTTCGGGATGTACGGGCAATTTCCTGGATACACTAATCGAATCATATTATATCGGCAAAAGTTTTTTCAGTTTTTCTGAAGAAGTGGATACCAAATATGAATAACAGAACAACCAGAGCCAGAGATAGTATAAATCCCGGCAAATACAATGAAATGTCTTTTCCGAGAATAGCCCAGCGATAGCCGTCTATCACCCCTACCATGGGATTCAGAGAATAAAGCAACCTCCATTTATCGGGAACAATGCTGCTGCTGAATCCAACCGGTGAAATATAAAGGCCGAACTGTACAATAAATGGTATAACATATCGGAAATCGCGGTACTTCACATTCAGGGCGGAGATGATTAGGCCACCTCCCATCGCTGCAGCAAATGCAACTACAGTAAGCGGTAACAGCACGATAAAACGCCATGTCGGCCAGATCTCATACCACAGCATCATCCCTAAAAGTATCATTCCCGCCAGGAAGAAATCGGCCAGACTGACAATAACCGAACTGGTGGGGATAACCAATCTGGGAAAATACACTTTTGATATCAGATTCGTATTGTCTATCAGACTGTTGCTGCACTCTGACAGGGAACTGGAAAAGAACTGCCATGGCAACATGGCGGCAAAGACTAAAATCGGATACGGAACTCCTTCTGAAGGCAATTTTGCAAGTTTACCAAAAACGATTGTAAAAACAACCATCGTAAGGAAAGGTCGAAGCACTGCCCATGTAATACCTATGGCTGTCTGTTTATAGCGAACAAGAATATCGCGCCACGCCAGAAAGTAAAAAAGCTCACGATATTCCCATAAGTCTTTCCAGTACTGCCCTTCAGTTCGACCGGCTTCAATAATCAGCTCTTTCTGACTCATACTCTTCTCTATATCAAGATCTCTTATTACGATCGAACCAGATGTTTCCTTTTCAAACTTCCATTTGTCATTTCGCATATGGCGGATACAGTTTTTTCGCCAAATTTAGCAGCAATCATATTCAGATAACGCGGATTCTGGAAATAGGCTTGAAATGCATAATCGCGGAATGCCAGTACCTGTCCGCCTGAAAGGTACTTTGTGGACAGAGGAAGCGATTCGTAGGCATACTGGGAATAGCCTTCCCAGGTTTCAGGCAACTGCCAGCTATTCTGGATCGCCAGATCGTAAAGTTTCGAACCCGGATACGCCATGGTGCAGTAAATGTTCGCCCATTCGGCATTGATATCCAACATGAGTTTCAGGGTTTCGTGCATCGAATCGTAATCGTCTTCAGGGAGACCGAAAATGTAATTCGCGCAGATATGCAATCCTTCCGCATAGGTCATTTCAACCACTTTGGCGACCATGTCCACGGTATACCCCTTTGTCACATCCTCGATAACGCGCCGGCTGCCGGATTCGAAGCCGTAGGCGACCCAGTTGATGCCGGCCTGTTTCATCTTGGTCAGCATCTTTTCAGTGACCGTATTCACCCGGGCATACGCCCAGATGTTCAAATCAAATCCTCTTGCGATAATCATGTCGCAGAGGGATACAATTCGCTTTTCGTTTAAGGCGAACATTTCGTCGATTATTTTGATATCTTTGATGCCGTAGGTGCCGACCAGAAACTCAAGCTCCTCGATGACTTTGTTCAAGCTGCGGTAGCGGATCATGTGTTTGCCGAAAAGGGCATTGATACAGCAAAAGGTGCAGTTGAATGGACAACCCAGACTGGTGTATAAAATACCATAGGGTTGACGTTTTGTGATGTGATCGAAGCAGTGCCAGTTGTGTGCCCGGTATTTCTCCATTGGCAACAGGTCCCAAGCCGGCATCGGCACCTTATCCAGATTTTTCATCAGAGGGGGCCGGGGATTTGAAACCACTTGATTATCTTTCGTGTACCATAGACCCTTTATTCGATAGTCGCTGGCGTCTGCCTTCAGCGCATCGATGAGCAGGGGCAAGGTAAAAAAACCTTCTCCCTGGCAAACGAAATCGGGCTTTTCTTCACGCAGCGTTTCTGCCGGCAGGGCACTTGGATGCAGACCGCTGAGCAGCGTCTTAATCTGCGGGGCCGACTGCTTGATGAAGGAAACAATTTGTCCGGCACCGCCCATATTCATGGTTGATGCCGACGGATTCGAGCCTGAGACGACAACCGCCACCAACAGCGGGTCCGCCGCCACGGCTTGGCGGGCAGCTTCTTCGTAACTCCAGTTTTCAGCTTCAGCATCATAAAGAACTGCCGAATACCCCATCTTTCTGAGATAACCTGCCATCAATGCCGCCCATAGCGGCGGTTCGATAGCCGTTAAGTTAAAATCACTCAGGTCGCCGTATAGCTGTCTCTGACTGCCGGGCTTTATCAAGACGATATCGAGTTTATTCATGACGGTCCATTAATTTACAGCGCGTTTAAAAGGTTGCATAACGCGAGGATTTTTTCTTCTTCAAGATCCGGGTAATTGCCGATGTAGTATCCGTAAAAGTGGATATGTTCTACCTGCGGATACTTCTCATATTCCTTTGCGGCAATGATTCCCTTTAAATAAGGCTGCCGCAGTTGGTTGCCGCCCCCGGAGCTTCCGCGGCGGAATTCAACCCTGGCGTCCCGCATCGCAGCTTCGACTTTGTCGCGAAAATCCGGATCGGATCTTTTCAATACAAGGTTGAAAGCATAATTGGAGCTGCCGTCAAGATCGAAGTCGGTGCGGAATTTATCTGAATCCAGTTTTTCCAGAAAAAGTCTGAAATTTTTATTACGCTTGACATTGTTTTCCTGCAGCCGTTTTAGTTGACTTCTTCCCAAGACGGCACCCATTTCGGTGTTTCGGACATTATAGGCCGGGTAGGCAAAGATAAAATCAGGCGAAAGATCGGGATTATTTTTGATATATTGCTGTTTCACCGCATCCGAGGCGGCCTCGCGCGCCATGCCGTGGGACCGCAGTATCCGGAGAGTTTCATAAATCGATTCGTTGTTCGTGCATGCCATCCCTCCTTCGATCGTGCTCATGTGGTGGGCAAAGTAAAACGAAAAATTCGATATCAGCCCGAAAGATCCCAATTTTTTTCCCTCGAAGGTGGCACCATGGGATTCGCAGACATCTTCGATAAGGGGTATGTTTTTTTGTGCTAAAGCCTGAAGCAGACGTCGTGAGAGGCCGTTAAATCCCTGAACATAGGTAATAAAAACGGCTCTGGTTTCCGAATTGAGCCGGTCGATGACCTGCTGGTCGTCCATGCAAAGGTTCCGGGGATTGATATCGACAAATACGGGGCGAAAGCCATTTTGCAGCACAGCGGCGATGTCTGAAACCCAGGTGAGGGGCGGGACAATAATTTCGCCGTCACCATAGAGATGCTTCAAAGCAGCAATGGTGATCAGATTTGCCGAGGCGCCGGAATTGACGAAGACGCTGTAACGGACCCCCAGCCAATCCGACCACTCTTTTTCAAAAGCCAGCACGTTGCCGGACTGTGTCAAACGGGGCATTTTTTTTAGAAAGGCTATCAGGGTGTTCACGTCCTTCTGCGTAATATTATTTTCCATCAACGGCCAGTTGAGATTCATACATTTGCTCCGATGTATTTTGATCCTTGGAGTCTCCCAACAGCCTGCAGTTGCAAAAACATCCGGATGTAGCATTGGGAGGGGAGAGGGAAACAGTCGTCGTGCCTGGTAATAAACTATATATCTGTCTATCTTACCCCGCCCGGCAGCGGCGGGATGCCTCCTTGGATTTAGCTGATAATTGATTGTAATTCATTGCCTTCAAAATGGCTTGCTTGATTTTTTTTTTGCCGAAATAAAAGGCCTCTTCCAGCGTAAAACCAGCGGGCGTCGGAACATCGGGGCTGGCGACTCTTTCAATCGGCGCCTTAAGCGAACTGAAGGCCTTTTGTGCAATCATCGCCGCAATCTCAGCGGTTACGCCGCCGGTTTTCCAGCCGGTGTCGGCGATGACCACCCGGCCGGTTTTACAAACCGACTGAAGAATAAGGGCTTCATCCAGCGGTCTGAGGGTTCGCGGGTCAATGACCTCGGTCTCCACGCCCTGGGCTGCAAGTTCTTCAGCAGCTTGAAACGCCTCGACTACCAAATGAGAAACTGCGACAACGGTAACATCTTTTCCAGTCCGTCTGATTTGTCCCTTGCCGATCGGCAGGGTGTACATCTTTTCAGGCACCAATCCATTTTGTTTGAAATTGAAGCGGTGATCGATTATCAGAACGGGATTATTGTCTTTGATTGCGGCCAGCAGCAAGCCCTTGGCATCAAAACATGTGCTGGGCATAATCAACTTGAGGCCGGGGACGTGGAAAAAAAGCCCCTGAAGCGCCTGGGAATGCTGGGCTGCCGACCCCCAGCCACGACCGATGCAGGCCCACACGACCAGCGGTACATTGACGGCGCCGCCGAACATGTAGTGCCACTTTGAGGCGTGGTTGACCAGCTGATCCATGGCCAGAAGGAGAAAATCTGGTCGATTGTGGAAATACACCGGCCGCTTGCCGCCCAAAGCGGCACCGACGGCGACGCCAGTCAGAGCTGTTTCAGCCAGTGGTGTATCAAAGACCCGGTCCCGGCCGAATTCTTCCTGCAGTCCGCGTGTCGCGCCAAACATTCCGCTGGGATCATCCACTCCCTGCCCCATGACAAAAACGTTTGGGTCCAGCGCAAGCGCCTGGCGCAATCCCTCGCGAATCGCATCCTGATAGGAAACCAGCCGTGTGGTGTCTTCACATTCGTTCCCAAAATTCGGTTCCAGGCAGTCGGCTTCAATCCTTGACCAAGGCATGGCATCTACTCACAAAAAAGATGGTTCTCAAGTTCTCTGCCTGCCGGCAGGGGACTTTTTCGGGCAAAAGCAAAGGCATCGTCAATTTCGATTTCGATCTTGATTTCCATCGCAGTAATCTCGGCCGGTGTCATCGTTTTTTCCTTTAACAGCTGCTCGCGAAAATTATCCACCGGACATTTTTTTTTCCACGCCTTCACTTCTGCGCAATCGCGATATCCTTCCGGGTCCTGTGATTCACATCCGGCATGTCCCAGAATACGATATGTCTCGCACTCAAGGAATGAGGGTCCCGAGCCGCGCCTTGCACGTTCGATCGCTTCAAGCGCAGCTTGGTATACGGCCAGAATGTTGTTGCCGTCGATTTTGCGGCTCATCAAAAGATCCGGGAGGGCCTGGTGGAAAATATTGTCGCCGGCTTTGCGGGCTGAAACGTGCGAGCAAACCGACCAATGGTTATTCTCGAGAATATAGACGGCCGGCAGGGTCTTGAGCATCGCGAAATTGATGCTTTCATAAAGAACACCTTCATCGGCCGCCCCGTCTCCAAAGAAAACCGCGCTCACCCTCTGACCGCCATTCATCTTGCTGGCCAGCGCCAGTCCGGTGCCGATCGGAATACCGCCGCCGACGATAGAGGAGCTACCCAAGTGTCCGATCGACGTGTCCACAAGATGCATGGATCCGCCATAGCCTTTGGAGCAGCCCTCCTTTTTGCAGTGCAATTCTGCGATGAGCGCCCTTAGATCACCACCTTTGGCAAGATAATGTCCGTGGCTGCGGTGGTTGCTGGATATATAGTCGTCTTTCTTCAGTGCGCTGCAAACTCCAACTGCGATGGCCTCTTGACCAATGTACAGATGCACGGGGGTCTTCATTTCGTCCTGCAGATAACAGGATTCGATGCGCTCCTGGATGCGTCTTATCCGGAGCATGGCATAAAACATTTCCTTTTTTTTTTCGACGCCCGGATTCATTTGGACTCCTTTTAATTGCTGAGCGTATTCAGTTCCCGAAAGGCGCAGATTAGTCTTCCATCACGATCCTCCTCAGCGTCAAGGGTACATTCGTCAAGATGAGGTTCGTAAACGATGATTTGGCTTCCGGTGTAATCAAATCGAAATGGGACATGCAGCAATTCGTGCAGTTCTCTACGCACTTTGTATTGAACAGGCGGCGGAACGAAAAGGAGCAGGAAACCGCCGCCGCCAGCACCGGTTATTTTCCCTCCGAGCGCACCATTGTCTAAAGCGCGCCGATAAAGCTCGTCCACCACACGGTTGGTGACCAGTTTGCTCAAGCTGCGCTTGGCCAGCCAGGCTTCGTTCATCAATGCACCGAAAGGTTCAATATTGCCGTTTCCCTGCAGGATATCGATTCCGTCGTCTACCATCTTTTGCATCTTAAAAAGCAGTTTGTTTTTATTGTCGATATCATTGACATAACTGTCAGCCACGTCGGAAGCCGTGCGCATAATACCGGTGTAAAAAAGCATCAGGTATGAGTTGAGTTCTTCACAGCGGGCAGCCGAAAGAGTCAGAGGCCGGATTTCGATTTCACCGTTGGTCTTGAAAATGATATGATTGATGCCGCCGCAGGCGGCGGCAATCTGGTCTTGTGAACCGACGGTTTCTTTTATCAAGTTTTGTTCAATGTGGATGCTCTCCATCGCAAGCTGTTTTTTGCTGACCATAATTCCCTGCAAGGCATAACAGGAGTGAAGAAACCCGACTGTAAATGAAGAACTCGAGCCCATGCCGCTTCTGGCCGGCAGATCGCCGTCATGATGGATTTCTATCCCGCGATCTAATTTTAGAAAGCGCAGCGTCTCTCTCACGGCTGGATGCTTGATTTCCTCAAGGCTCCGGCAAAGTTCGATTTTCGAATATACAAGCCGTATTTTATGTTCAAAAAAAGGCGGTAAATATCGGAGCGTGATATAGCAGTATTTATTAATGCTGGTGGATAAAACGCTCCCACCGTTTTTCGAATACCAGGCGGGATAGTCCGTTCCGCCGCCAAAAAAAGAAATTCGGAATGGTGTCCTGCATATTATCATCAGCGCTTCTCCTTCAATAAACCACTGAATGGTTTTTTGAACTTAATCTGGCTCGATTATAAAAAAACTTCCGGGCCCGGCAATAGGCGTCGGGTGTGCCGATATCGATGAATTTGCAGCAGGAACAAAATCCGTACATTTTTTTTTGTGCCAGTCCGGGAAAGAATTGCCGCTCCAGCGAATAGGGGCTGACATCCGGTATCGACTCTACGAGGAACCTTTTCAGGATATAAACGCCTGCATTAATCCATCCCGAGCCGCAGTCCGGTGCTTTTTCTTCAAAAACAATTATGCGTTCATTGTCGTCGACAATCACTTTACCGTAGCGTCCGGTATCCGGCGCCCTGACAAGGAGAAGCGATGCTTGGCGGTCCCTTTGGGAGAACCACGCCATGTAATCCGTCAAATCGACTTCAACAAACGAGTCGCCATTCATGATCAAAACCGGATCTGAGTTGATCAATGGCAGAGCCAGACGAAGGGCGCCCCCCGTTCCCAGCGGTTCCGGTTCAGCTGAATAGACAATCCTCAGTGATTTATATCGATGGCCCAATGCTTCATGCACCGCATCGGCCATAAAGCCGGTGCATAAAATCACCTCTTTGGCCTTGGCTGCGATCAGCTGCTCCAGCAAAAAAGTTAAGAAGGGGCGGCTTTCGACTCCGGCCAGAACTTTTGGACGATCTGATACAACGGAGCGGAGGCGAGTCCCTAAACCTCCGGCCAGGATGACGCATGTGACTTGTGAGAGATCCTGCATCGCTCTAGACGTTTGCAAAGCGGTTTGGCTTTAAGATTTTATAGCCCTTTAAAAGTTCTTGGATGCCCATATCCAGATCATAATTGGGCTTCCAACCCATTGCCTCAATCTTTTCATTGCTCACAATATAATCGCGCTGATCTGGATCTTCGCCGATCGGCGAGGAATGAATAAAAAACTCGGGCACATGCCGGCGGATTTTTTCGCAAAGCTCCCTTTTGGTGAGGTTGGCCGAGCTGAGGCCGACGTTATAGGGCTCGCCCTTCATTTTTTCATAGTTTTCAACGCCGAATAAAAAGGCGTCGGCCACATCCCTGACATGAATGTAGTTTCTTCGAAAATGCTCTTCAAACAGGATTATAGAACGGTCTTTGTAGGCCCGGTATACAAAGTCGTTCACCAGTAGATCCATTCTCATCCTCGGACTGATGCCAAAAACCGTTGCCAGACGAAAGGTGATGGCGCTACCTTTATCTAAAAGTGCCTTTTCCACCGCAACTTTTGTCTGGCCATATTCCGAAACGGGGCGCAGCGGCGATTCCTCTGTGCAATAGGCATCTTTTTCGCCGATACCGTAGCCGCTGTTTGTGGTTGGAAAGATGACCTTTTGTGAAGAAGACGTTTTTTTTACGATCTTCATATGCGCATCATAGTTTACCAACTGAGTTAGTGTGGGATTGACCTTACAGGCCGGGCTGCCAACGATTGCCGCCAGAGGAATGATGATGTCGTATTTGGGAAGGAGTTCCGACATCAAGGCTTCGTCGCAGATGTCCCCCTTGATAAAGTCGAAGTTCGGATTTGCGCAACAGTCAAGCAGTGAATATTGACCGTGAATCAGGGAATCCAGAACTGTGACCTGATGCCCCCGGGTTAACAGAACGGGAACAAGAATTGAGCCAATATAGCCTGCTCCGCCGGTTACCAGAAACTTTTGATTTGCCATAACAGCTTCACCCCATGAGAAATTTTCAGTTAGACCTCAGAAAAAAACATCGAATCCGGTGACAGACCAAGCAGGTCTCAGGTCAAACCGGCTTCGAATCGCTCTTGGCTTCCCAAATCAAAACATGCGGTTGCTTTTCAAGTTTGTCCCGGAAGTTGTCGAATTCATTTCGATCCGATACCCAGGATGGCCACCTGAAAATACCTCACTTGTGGCCGGGTCAAAATACCCCGGTGACAGGACGATTTTAATGTGAAACCTTTGAATTTTAAGGAATTCGGCAAAAATGGCCCCTTAATTGAAGAATTTGACAAAAATTGTCAGTGAATTTCGATATTTCATCCAAATTACAACCTCTTCTTTGGGCCCCATTTAGCATCATTTACAGCTAATTACCTCCTGTTACTGGCTCAGTGTGCCCTTTTTTGCTACCCGGGCATACTGCTCCTTTGGTTTCGAAGGTCTCTTGTTTAAAATCTTTTTGCGGGTACAGCTCCGCTCTTTGAATTACAGATCCACTCAATAATTGAGTTCGAAATAGTAACAATTCGATTAATGAACACAACTACGCAAACTTATAGATCTCCTTGGTCTTTTTTTCTTTATTGGCTTCCCAGATCAACACGCGCGGTTTTTCTTTCAGTTTCGGCATCAATTCATCAAATTCTTCATTGGTTAAGACCAGCGATCGAATTTTTCTTTTGATATACCGTTCTGTTTTCCTGCTCAAATCATTCAAATGGTACTGGTCAATGTCACCGACCAGCAATAAATCGACAATTCCGGTGTCTTTTCCTTCTGCGTAATCATCGATCAGGTAGGCTTTTTCGAGGTCACCCAATCGTGTGACGATGCTGTCGATTACCTGGTCGATACCCATGGCTTTGGCAACCATGGATTTTAGTTCCGGAAAAAGTGGGTGCTGGTCGTTGGCTTTATAAAGGATGTTGCGGCCGCTCTTTTCGGAGCTGAGGAGTCCGGTTTTGGTTAGTTGGTTGAGTTCTTCGCGGACTGAGTTGGTGGAAACCTGGAATTCGCCGGCCAACTCCCTGAGATAGGCCCGGGTTCCCGGGTTGAAAAAAAAGCGGGTCAAAAGCTTGATTCGGACTTTTGAGGCGATGAGGCCTGAAAATAGGCTGCCCAATGTTTTCTCCATTATGAGTAGTAAAATTACTCATAACAGATTCAAAAATGGTGTCAAGCATTTTCTGGCTTCGGGTTGACCCAAGCGTATTGTAATACTAAAATGCGAGAGTATGGAAAAAAAACTTTTTCACTGGTCTTCCTATGAAAGATAGCAGAATTTGATAAGCTTCTGGAGGTAGAATCTCGTTGGGCGCTGGCGGAATATGGGGCATGAGTGTATCATTGGTGGAAACATCTGCCGGGGTCTTTTTTTAAGAGTAGAGAATATGTCAAAACGGGTTGATGTCAAGAGCATTTTCGAACCGGCACTATTCTGGGATGCGCAGGATATAGATCCGAAACGCCATAGCCAGTATATTATTGCAAGGGTGCTCGATTATGGCGATGAAAAGGATTTAAGGCGGCTGCGTGAAATGTATTCGGATTCACACTTGTTGGAGGTTGTTCAGAATAGAAGAGGGCTTTTGCCGATGACAAGGCGTTTTTGGACTCTTTATTTTGGGGTATCGTCCAAGGAGAGCAGGTGATGCAGAATCAGGTAGTTCCTGCCCGGACAAAAAGTTTATTGAAACATATTGCTGGTGACATCAATCAATTTTATCTCGCTGGCGGAACGGGACTTGCCCTTCAATTGGGGCACCGAATTTCAGAAGACCTTGATTTCTTTTCAGAGAAGACCTTCGAAACGGAAGACCTGGTTTCCTTGGTCGATCCTGACAAGATCATTTCTACCCGGCCGGGGGCCCTCAATTGTATAAAAGAAGGTGTAAAGCTCTCTTTTCTATTTTACGAAATTCCCCTTTGTTTTCAGGTTCATTTCTGGGAAGGTGTCAATGTAGCTGCCTGGCAGGATGTCGTGGCGGAAAAGATCAAAACCATATCCCAGCGAGGTGCCAAAAAGGATTTTTGGGATGTTTATGCGGTCATCAAATTATGTGCGAGCCTGGAGCTTGTGAGTGATTTCTTCCTTAAGCGTTTCGAAAATTCAAGGCTAAACCTCTATCATGTTTTGAAGAGTCTGGTTTATTTTGAAGACGCTGAAAATGAACCGGACCCGATTCTATTACCTGAAATGAAATCTACCAATTGGTCACAAGTCAAACACTTTTTTGAAAAGAATGTGAAGAACTTTGAAAAGGCCCTATTCAGATAAGGGGGTTATCTTGTCGGGGTCATTTTATGTTTCACCCGGCACGTGAACTCCGATATTCTTTTAATTCTTTTTACATACAGAAATAATAAGGAAGCGTGGATGACAGATTCGCTGGGTGCCGGCGGAATACGGGGCCAGGGTGATCAATTTTGGTTCCGGTCAAGAACATGTCCACCACGCCCTTACGCGGTGGATTCTGCGCAGGTATGTTTCCCGGCCTCCGTAGATGAGCATTCCACCGGGGTCGTGGGAGAGCTGGATGTATCGATCCAGATTGTCGAAGAAATCTGCGGCCACGGTTTCCCCTGATTTGATTTCAATGGGTATCCGGTGAGTTCCCAGATCGATGACGAGGTCCACTTCCAGTCCCTTGAAATCGCGCCAGAAGTAGATGGGCGGCCTCTCTCCGTTGTGGAGGAAGACCTTCTGAACCTCATTGATGACGAGATTTTCAAAAATGGCGCCTCGCAAGGGATGGTTTCTTAAGTCATCGGGCTTTCGGATCCCCAACAAATGGCACAACAGGCCGGGATCCACAAAATAGAGTTTGGGGCTTTTGATGAGTCGTTTGGAGAAATTCTGGTGATGCGGGTGGAGCTGAAACAGGATGTAACTGGCGCGGAGAATGGAAAGCCATCGCTTGGCTGTGACATGGGTGACTCCCGCGTCGGCGCCGAGGGAAGAGGCGTTCAGAAGGGACCCCACCCGGCCTGCGCAGAGCCCCACAAAGCGGGTAAAGGCATCCATACCTGGATGGCCACCTGAAAATCCCCCACTTGTGGCCGGGTCAAAATCCCCCGGCGACAGGACGGTTTCAGTTTACAAATCTTCTTTAGAAAGGTCCATATTCTTTCCTTTTTCATCCTGCTTTTTTTGTTTACTTTGCGATATCCTCGATGCTGCTTCTTTGAGGCGGTAGCTTTTTCCCTCGAACTTCAGGAGATGCCCGTGATGAAGCAGGCGGTCGAGTATGGCCGAAGATGCTGTATTGTCCCTGAGAAGCTTACCCCAGTCTTCAACGAGTCGATTTGATGTAAGGAGCGTACTTTTTTTTGCGGAATACCGATTCAGAATGATTTCCAGCAAATCATCAGCGGCTTGTTCCGGCATTTTCTTGCGCAAAAACAAGTCATCGATGATCAGCAGATCGGTTTCGGAAAAAAGTTTGCTGATCTTTTTCCTCCGTTTAAGTTGAGTGGCTTCAAAAAGATCCTCGAAAAAGGTGTGGGCTTCCCGGTACACCACTTTGTATCCCGCAAGGATGGCGGCGTTAGCAACCGTTTTGGCGATCATACTTTTCCCTGTCCCTGGGGATCCGATTAAAAGCGCATCGTGTCCCTCCCGGATAAATTTTCCGCTCACCAGTTCATAGATGTCCATCTTGGGCAGTTTCGGATTGAAGCCCCAATCAAACTCGGTCAGGGTGGGTTGCTCCGTGAGACCGGATGCCTTGAGGCGCGTTTGTGTAAGGCGACTTTTTCGGTAATCCAGTTCGTCCTGGATCAGACAGGCAAAGACCTCAGTAAAAGAAGCGCCCTGATTGGCCTGGACGATTCGGGTCTCCAGGGTGGCGATCATACCATGGAGCCGGAGGGTTTTGAGATGCTTTTCCATTTCAGCCAGTGACATGTTCATGTTTCCTCCTTCATCCTGTTTTCAAAATATCCCGTGCCTGCGTAGTGTTTGAATCTGTTCCACCGACATGTCCGCCGGGTCCTTTATGGATTCCGGAATGGGCTTGGGTTTCTCACCATTGAAAGACACCAACTGTTCCCAGTCAAATACAGTGACGGGAAAACCGTGGTGAAAGAGCCTTTCCCGTACCTGCAAAGCCCCAGTTTTCCCCGCCGGATCACGGTCCAAAAACAACAGGATGCGAGGAAACCGAACCCGGGAACGGATCCACACCAACCGCTCGATCTGCCCCAAGGAGATGGCATTTCCCATTAGCGCCACGGCATTGCGGCAACCGGCCTCCACAAGCTTTGCTACGTCGAAAAATCCTTCTGTCAGGATCAAGCCGAACATATTTGTTTGACCCAGTGCCGCTTCATCCAGCAGGATGTTATCCTGGTTGTAGATCTCCCAGGCTTTCTTAAACGGATAACTCCAGTATTTTCCATTGAGCTCTTCTTGTTCCATACTCAGTGCTCGTCCCGTATGGGTGAGAATCACCGGTTGAAGACCCTGGCCATTTTCTCTTACACCACGGACCTGAAACACCAGCCGCGAGTTAAGCGGTGAACCTGTCTTCGCCCATGACCGCCGGGGGAGAAACCCACACCCCAGGTATCGACAGGTGGTGGCCGATATGCCCCGCCTGCATAACTCAGGATGATCGGTTCGCAAATAACGACGCAAATCGATTTTAATGGCTGGATTTGTACCTGTGTTTGCGGCTTTCTCTTTCTGTTTGACCAAACTTTTCGGATGATTTGCCGTCGCAATCCCTTCTTTAACCATCCACCGGGCCACCTCGGACATGGTCATTTCCCGGCCTTTTTGGAGCAGCATCTCCCGGCAGAACTGCATGATGCCACCCCCTTTGCCGCTACTGAAGTCCTTGAAAATGTTCTCC
Source organism: delta proteobacterium NaphS2 (assembly GCA_000179315.1). Taxonomy (GTDB): domain Bacteria; phylum Desulfobacterota; class DSM-4660; order Desulfatiglandales; family Desulfatiglandaceae; genus NaphS2. Next base: position 19,628 of record ADZZ01000383.1, on the reverse strand, counting down.
GACAAACTGACATGCATTGAGGCCTTCTCTTCATGGGTAAAGGGCGATTTGATCCATATTTCATCGTCCCGGCGGCTCCTTTTAGGATCCACCTCAAGGTCAAAAACCCTTATCACCTCCAGCCAGCTGGCCTGTTCCCAAACCTGAGACAGTTTTACCCGAGATTCGGTAACAATCGGTCGGGATGATCCTCCAGCAGCATGTTGATTCCAGAAAACCGCATAGTCTTCTCCCGGCCGAATCAGGGGATGGTCCTGGGTGAGTGGTTCTGTCTTTTCATCCTCCGCCATGCGCTCCACCATACGCCGCAATGCCTTGGAGCTTTTCAATCCGTTTGCCTTTGCCAGTTCGGCGGCTTTTTCCACATACCTTGCCGGGTAGTGCCGGACCAGATTGATCAGGCCATACATCCGGCGCTGGCCGCTTCGGCCTTCTTCGGTAAACCACGTTTCACACAATGAGAATGTATGGGGTCCAATGGCTTCGGCCCGTGCCAGCAACCTGTCCGTTTGCCGGGAGGGATTAAAAATTCGGTCCCGCGGTTCCATCAAAAGGGACCCCGGCATACGACCCTTTGGATGGCGGCGAATCACTTCCATCCGTTGAGGGTCCAGGATTTCGATCTCTTTGTCATAGACCCTTACCACCACCTGACTGTAAAGGGGCGCCGGATTGGCGGCGTAGTAACAATTGTCCAACTGGATGGTGCCGTCATCGTAAACCGTCCGGATTTCCTGTCGAAAATACACAAACGGCGACAAGGGCAAAGGCAGAAGGCAGGGTTTTTCCTCCTGGAACATTTCTTCAACCTGTCTTTTGGCCCGGCCATGAATGCGAGGCGCCGCCCAGCGCTTTTCCCAATGCATGAGCCAATCATTCTGAGCGTCAATACAATCGAATTTCCGGCCCTTCAGGGCGGTATTCTGTGTGTACTTAACCCCGTTTTCCACCGTCCCTTTTCGGTTCGGATCCTTCACCCTTGCCGGGTCTGCCGCAACGTCGTAATGAGACAACATCGCGGCATATAACGTATTAAGCTCGGGATCATAAATATCAGGCTTGATCACGCCTTCCTTAAGGTTATCCAAGGCTACATATCCCGGGCATCCGCCAAAATACCGGAATGCTTCCTCATGCAGCCTGCACCATGTTTCCTTGCTCGATTTCCACACCACTTTCCGGAAGGCCCGCCCGGAATATTTCAACACCATGACAAACAAGCGAGGCCGGCGATGTTTTCCGCTGTCATGAAGCGTCGGCGCTCCTGTTCCATAGTCAACCTGGGCCTCTTCTCCGGGAAGAAATTCAAGTCGGTCAAACTGACGCGGGTCCTTTTTTTTGAGTCTTCGAACGAACCGCTTTACGCTGTTGTATTGATGCGTGAATGCGAACAGTTCCACCAGGTCCTGGTAGATGGCCATGGCGTTTCGACCCAGCCTCAGTTGTTCTTCAATCCACTTTCGATGCGGTTCGCAGGCCGAACCATTCTTCGGAGGGTTCTCCAAAGCCGGTGGCCGGGGTGGGGGATTTTGAACAGGAAGAACCGAAGACCCGGTGTCCACCCCTTCTAAAGTGGGGTAGATTGAAGACTCAGTTTCTTCAAAAATTGCCCGATGATGCAGCTGAGCATATCTCCGGATGGTTTTTCGGTTGATCCCGGTCTTCCGGTTGATCTCGCGTTGACTGAGTCCCTTTTCCAGTAATGTTATGACTGTTGCTTTCAAATTCGGCTTCAAAACGTTCATCCTTCCTTCCCCCATTCGTGGATTTCACAAATGGGAGTAGTTACGTTCTGTCGCCTTTTTCAGCAATCTCTACTGGAAAATCAGACTGGCTGGGTGGGGGATTTTGAGGTGGCCACAAGTGGGGGATTTTGGGTGGCCATCAGGGTCCATATCCCCAATTCCCGCCACCTGATGAACATCCCGCTCTATATAGGTTCGAACATAACCGTCGAGCCACACGGGGGCCTCCAAGCCGCGGTCGTGAATGCGGGGAAAGAAACCGGTGAACAAAGTTTCGGTTAAGTCAAGGCCCGGATCGTGGAGGACGTGGGGGCCGGGCGTCATAAAGCTATCCGGGGTGAGGGCCTCCCGCCCGCACAACTCAGCCAGAGAAAAAGGGAGCAATTCCAAAATCGCGACTCTGCCGGCGAGGGATTGGCTGATTTTTTCTGAAAGAAGAAAGTGCTGGGATCCGGTGAGGACAAGCGGGCCGCCTCGGGATTCATCTACAAAGCCCTGAAGATAGGAAAAGAGATCCGGCACCCGTTGGATTTCGTCCAAAATGGCGGCTTGTCCCTCTAATCGACGCAGGAACCCGCGTGGGTCTTCAACAGCCTCCCGCCGATTCTGCATGTCCTCCAGTGAGATGTACTGAAATTGGGGAAATGCGGCACGGGCCAGGGTGGTCTTTCCAGACTGCCGGGGCCCGGTAAGGAAAACAGCAGGGAACGCACCGGCAAGCTGTGTTAATCGATGGGCGAGGGTTCGAGGAATCATATCTTACAGTTACCGCAAACAAGCGGTGGTGTCAATTTGAAAATGTCACTTTCAAATTGTTCCCTCAATATTCAGGATTGACTTGTTCCATTGCATAAGATGCTTGTCCTGACGTCGACATTTCCCTGTTGGCTTGGCGATAAAGATCCGCCATTTGTATTTCAATGTGTTACAATTTAAAATTTATTGGTCAGCGCTCAATGCTGTTAACTTAAGCCTACGATGAATCGCTCGGCACAAGCACGCGTCATTCCGGCGAAGGCCGGAATCCAGTCATTTCAAACGGTTCTGGACCCCGGCTTTCGCCGGGGTGACGCAATTGTCCAATGGGACAGATCCTAAGTTAATGACATTGGGTCAGCGCTATTAAATGCGATCGTCCTGAATTTTCATGGATTATCCCTTGACGTACATTCCGGATCTATATATTTTTATACATATATAAATATGAAGGAGAAGCTCATCATGCAGGTAGATACCGATAGAATGGTTTCCATCACCGCTCTTCAGAAAGCCCTTACCGGAAAACTGAGGCAGTTAAGCCGTAACGGAAAGCCGCTTTTTGTTATGAGAAACAATGAGCTTGCCGCCGTCATCGTTTCCCCTGCGGAGTATGAGCTTTTGAAAGATGCGGAGCGTTTTTTGGAGCATCTGGAAATTGCGGAAATGGTTGATCAACGTCTACCGGCACATGACGTTTCGAAGAGTATTTCCTGGGAACATGTGAAGGCGAAACGTGGCTATTGAAGTGCTTCTGCATCCCGAAGCAATCGAAGATTTCGATGCGCTTGACGGTTCGGGCCGAAAATCCATCGCCAAAAAGATTGATGCCCTCTCTGAAAATCCTCTGTTAGGGGATCCGCTCGGCAACAAAATGGGTATGGATCTCACCGGGTTTTACAGGCTGTATGCAGCAAGGAAAAAATATCGCGTCGTTTACCGAATTCTCAAGGGTCGCGTGGAAATCATTGAAATTGTGGGAATCGGAAAAAGAGACAAGGCTGAAATATACAAACTGGTTTCTAAACGGCTACAGGCGTTGAAGGTTAAACTTTAGCCATTCGAATTTGTGGTTCTTTTTACAGAGAATATGTCAAAACGGATCGATGTCAAGAGCATTTTCGAACCTGCACTATTCTGGGATGCGCAGGAAATAGATCCGAAACGCCATAGCCAGTATATTATTGCGAGGGTGCTCGATTATGGCGATGAAAAGGATTTAAAGCGGCTGCGTGAAATGTATTCGGATTCAAACTTGTTGGAGGTTGTTCAGAATAGAAGGGGGCTTTTGCCGATGACAAGGCGTTTTTGGACTCTTTATTTTGGGATATCGTCCAAGGAGAGCAGGTAATGCACAATCAGGTACTTCCTGTCCAGGCGAAAAGTTTATTGAAACATATTGCCGGTGAAATCAACCAATTTTATCTCGCCGGCGGAACGGGACTTGCCCTTCAATTGGGCCACCGGATTTCAGAAGACCTTGGTTTCTTTTCAGAGAAGACCTTCGAAACGGAAAACCTGGTTTCCTTGGTCGGCCCTGACAAGATCATTTCTACCCGGCCGGGGACCCTCAATTGTATAAAAGAAGGTGTAAAGCTCTCTTTTCTATTTTACGAAATTCCCCTTTGTTTTCATGTTCATTCCTGGAAAGGTGTCAATGTAGCCGCCTGGCAGGATATCGTGGCGGAAAAGATCAAAACCATATCCCAGAGAGGTGCCAAAAAGGATTTTTGGGACGTTTATGCGGTCATCAAATTATGTGCGAGCCTGGAGCTTGTGAGTGAATTATTCCTTAAACGTTTCGTAGATTCAAGGATAAACCTCTATCATGTCCTGAAAAGCCTGGTCTATTTTGCAGACGCTGAAAATGAACCGGATCCGGCCCTATTACCTGACTGAAATGAAATCTACCAATTGGTCACAAGTTAAACACTTTTTTGAAAAAAATGTGAAGAATTTTGAAAAGGCCCTACTCAAATAAGTGGGTTATCTTGTCGGGGATGATTTTGATCAGATTGTGTCCTTTTGGGCGCTCGGTAATTCTTCTGTATGTCTTTCAGATACAGAAGAAAATCCTCAGTATGTTTCTTGAGGATTCCATAAACCAAGCCGTCATCGATTTTATCATAACCGTGCACGAGGATATTTCGTGTGCCGGCCATTGTGTCCGGTGGAAGTGTTTCTGCTGAAGGCGCGAATGCGTATGCTATTTTACTCAGCGTCTATGTGACTTGTAAACTACGTGGGGTATCCTTTCCCGAATACATGAAGGAGAGCCTGCAACATTACATAAGGACAGGCAAGCCCATGTTGCTGCGAACATACTCAACGTTCATTGCCGAAAGCTGCAATCAAAAAATGGCAGCATAACAAGTAGAATCCCCAAAAAAACTGGCGAGAACTGCGAATTCTCTGAAATCAGTTTGAACTTACAATCAGTCTATCTGACACAAAGGCAGCGACAGACAAACTGAATCAAGATCTGATTATTAAAGCGAAGCCAGCCCAAATTAAAATGAAGACCTATCCTGCGAGAATTACAGCTACTCCAGCAAAGCCTTCGGATCAAGAAGTCCTGGATCAGACCTTTAAGTCATTGCGACTTATTTCCGATACCGAACCGAATCTAGCGCTTGTGGGATTTCGCATCGAAGCAGAAGAAAAGAATAACCAAGATGGTGCCTAACAAGCGCATGCTTGAGTAGGAGATGGTCCACAAAATTATAAAATTGATACGCGCTCCGTCTTTTGGTGAGTTTTATTGTGCGCAGACAATCCCGAATCGACGCGCCAGGTGCTCTTCACCGCATCATCATCAGGGGTGTTGCCGTTCTCTTTATTCCACCGGTTGTTATTCAAATAGACGATCAATTTTCGGATTTCTTCCTCGGACTCCACCGACAACATTGCCGATTTCGGCAAAAAACAGTCTGGCAATGGTGTTTTTCACCCATTCCAAAGCTTGAAATGTCTGCAAACAAGCGCCAAAGAATTTCTGCTTCGTTTGCGCAAACAAATCGCTCAGTTCCGTCAGTGTGGGTCGTCTATCATCTTTAAACACGTCTGCAACAATTTCATCAATGTCAGCGGCGATCTGATTTTCTTCGAAAACGGGTCATTTGAAAATACACATCAAACAAAATCTTCTTAATCCATATTCTTCAAAAAAATCATTTTATAAAATCTTTCTTCCCTTCCTGCCCTTTTCTTCTTTTTTTGATTTTCTTCTGTTGCGGCTTTAAAAATGTGACCATTGGTTTTGGGGGGTTAAACCGATGGGAAAAGCCGAGAGAAGGAAAAGATGCCGACATTGCAGAGAGTTGTTCCACCCTGATCCACGTAGTAATGGTCGTCAACGATTCTGTTCGAGACCTGCATGCCGGAAAGCCGGCAAGGCGGAAAGTCAAAAGCGATGGCTCAACAAGCCTGAAAACCGCAACTACTTCCGGGGACCTGAAAATGTCGCAAGGGTACAGCAGTGGCGCAGGGATCATCCGGGGTACTGGCGGAGACCATCCAAGGAAAATGCGTTACAAGATCCCTTATCGGCGGATACAAAACAAAATCATATAGTTAACGCAGAATTAACTCCCAATGCGTTACAAGACGCCTTGTTTGAGCAACGCGCTGTTTTAATTGGCCTAATCGCCCACTTAACTGGAAATGCGTTACAAGATGACATAGCCATGATCACCCGCCGTTTGAGAGAATTGGGGAACGACTTTTTGGAAAAACCCGTTTTTTTAAAAGGAGGCAGTCATGGTCAGGAAACATCCCATTTGTCCACAGCGTATCCGTAAGATTCCCAAGCAGTTCAGTTGGGTCGATCACCGTCTGGTGCGTGAGCATCACATCGAGAAATTAAGCCACCCGGCAGGCGCTCTATATCTATTCCTGGTAACGGTTTCAGACGCTCAGGGTCTCAGCTATTATTCAGACCCTGCTATTTCCGAACGGCTTTCCATGGCCCCGTCCACGTTGGAACAGTCCAGGGAAGAGCTGATCCGTGCGGGCCTGGTGGCTCACAAAAAGCCCCTTTACCAGGTGCTGGCATTGGACCATCATCCCCAAAAACGATCAGGAGACCCCCAGTCGCTGGGACGGATTTTAAAACAGATGATGGAGGTCAGCCATGATCGATTATGAGACGTTCTGTCAAATCAAAGAACTCAAGCGTAATAATCTGAACGCCGAACAAATCGCCAGGGAACTTTCCCTGAACAGCCGAACCGTTCGAAAATGGGTCTCGGAAGAGCGTTATATGCCCAGAAAATCAGGCTGGAGACCCAGTAAACTGGATCCTTTCAAAAAGGATATTATCCGTGATCTCGAAGCCTATCCCTATTCGGCCGCCCAGATACTTGCGCGTATTCGGGAAAAGGGTTTTGAAGGGGGCTATTCCATTGTCAAAAAGTACGTTCGAAAAGTCCGTCCTCCCAAGGTATCGCCCTATCTGACCCTTTCATTTGCCCCTGGCGAATGCGCCCAAGTGGACTGGGGTTCCTACGGCTCAGTACCCGTGGGATCCACCAAAAGAAGACTGAGTTTTTTTGTCATGGTCATGTGTTACAGCCGAATGGCCTATGTGGAGTTTACCGTTTCACAAACCATGGAACATTTTTTGTCCTGCCATCAAAATGCCTTTCATTTCTTTGGGACATGTCCCAAAAAAATCATGGTGGACAATCTCAAGTCCGCTGTCTTGAGACGGATTGTGGGGCAGGACCCCACCTTTAACCCCAAGTATCTCGATTTTGCCAACCACTACGGTTTTACCATCACCCCCTGCAACGTGGGCAAGGGAAACCAAAAAGGGCGTGTGGAAAATGCCGTGGGCTATGTGAAGAAGAACTTCCTTGCGGGACTCCGTATTCCTGATTTTCAGGCCCTTGGACCGGCTGCCGGGTACTGGTTGGACAACATCGCCAACGTCCGCATTCACGGAGTTACCCGTAAAAGACCGATCGATCTTTTTGAGGAGGAAAAGAGTCTTTTAAATCCGTTGCCCCACAACCCGTTTGATGTGGGCGCCATCAGCCAGGTCAGGGCTTCCAGCCAGTTTCGCATAACGCTCGATACCAACAAATACTCGGTCCCTGCCGAATATGCCGGATTGCGTTTGCTGTTGAAAGCCTATCCCGACAGGCTTTGCATCTATTTTCAGGACAAACTCATCGCCCGTCATGAACGCAGTTACGACCGTCATCAGGATTTTGAAGACCCGGATCACGTAAAACCATTATTGGTTCAGCGAAAAAAGGCCCGGGATCAGAAATTATTCATGCGGTTTATGGCCCTTTCCAAAAGGGCGCAGCAGTATTACCGGAAAATGGAACAGCGTCGAATGAACCCCATGCATCATGTACGCAAGATTGTCGCGTTGAGCGAGATATACTCCACTGAATCGGTAGCCAGGGCCATGGAGGATGCGTTTCATTTCCAGGCCTTTTCTTCGGAGTACATCGCCAACATTCTTGAGCAGCGCTCCCGAGTATTGCCTGAGCCGGGTGCGCTTCATTTGACCCGCCGGGAAGATCTCCTTGAACTGAAGGTGGATCAGCCGAACCTCAACGTTTATCAGAATAACGGAAAGGAGCCCCATGGACAAATTTGAATCGAACATTGAAAACAATCTGTCATATTTGAAACTTCCCTTTATTCGGGATCATTACGACCCCATGGCCAAAGAAGCGGCCCGGAAAAACTGGGCGCATGTGCAGTATGTTGCCAAGCTCATCGAGGGGGAAGCCTCTTTCAGGCAGGACCGCGCCACAAAAAGGCGTATCCGGTTCGCCAGGTTCCCGGTCATCAAAACCCTGGACCAGTTTCAATGGAACTGGCCGCAGAGCATCAACCGTCTTGAGATTCAGGATCTTTTTCGATTGAAGTTCATCGACAAAAAGGCCAATGTGATTTTCCTGGGAAGTGTAGGCGTTGGAAAAACTCATCTGGCATCCGCACTCGGCTACAACGCCTGTCTGGAAGGATATTCCGTCCTGTTTACATCCGCCATCGATGTGATCAACACCCTTTCCGCGGCCCACGCTGCCGGACACCTGAAGCGGGAACTCAAAAAGTACACGAAACCGTCTCTTCTGATTCTCGATGAACTGGGCTATCTTCCCATTGACAAGAAAGGGGCCGATCTCCTGTTTCAAATTATCAGCCTTCGATACGAACAGGGCGCCATGGTCATCACTTCCAACCGCGCATATCAAGACTGGCCTGAAATCTTTAACAACGATGCAACGCTCACGTCCGCCATTCTCGACAGGCTCTTACACCATGCCGAAACCGTTCTCATCAAGGCGAAAAGCTACCGAATGAAGGACACAATCGACGGTTAATCCTACAATCTTTTCAACTAGGGCCGGAGCCCTTTTCCGGGTTCCGGCCAACCTTAAAGGCTCCTCTAAATGACTGCATTTTCAAATCGCCGGTTTTTGTGCTTTTTCACGGAACCGCTGACACATCAACCCACTTGTCGATTTCATCATGGATCATTTCTCGAAACAGCTCCTCCGGCGCGGGGTCAGGAATTTTGGCGGGAAGTCCCATGTCATCCTCGCAATTCTTCCCGAAATCGGGAGGTAAGAGGATATACATAAATCTCTTTGGGCGATTGACCGTGCCTGGCATGATGCCGGTCCATGCGGCCTCGACCGGCTGTTGTGCCCACATGAATCCAATTAGATGCTTTATAACAGGTGCCGGTATAACGGCTCTGGTCTACCAATGTCTCCAGGATAACCGGTCGGATACCATATTGCTTTTCCCAGTCATCCGGAATCTTCCGAATGGCAAGGGCCAGAATGGAACTCGCAAGGTTCTTCACCCTCACCCATGGAAATATCAGAAAACGACTGTTGTTGACGACCATTTGCAGGTTACGTTTCCGCATTGTATCGTTCCATCCGATCCATTTATCGCGGGCCGCCATCTTCCAACCGGGAGAAGAAAACTGGAGACAACCAAGTCGTCTTTCATTTCTGCTTTCAACAAAATATCTCAGTTGTGCGCCAAACGGAGTCCGATAGCCCAGATAATGGTAACGATCGACATACTCGCACCAAAGATCGCGCTGAGCTTTGGTCTCTATCCTGATCAGGGAAAGGGGCAAAAATTGCTTTACCGGCCCAGATATCTCCTTGGACCTTTTTGCATTCTCCGTTCTTTTTACTTTGGCGCGAACCTGGGCAGGACGTCCGGCCCTCCGTTCAGGTAGTGATATGATTCCCTTGTTGTGCAGATCTTCAAGAAATTGCCGACATTCAACCGTCTTAAGTTTTCCTGTGGGCCTTTTCCACTCAAAAAGCTCACAGACGGTATTGGCAAGTTCGGTGCGGCTGATCCCGTTACAACTACTGACAATTTCTCTTATGTCATCAATTTCTCTATCGCTTACATGATATCCGCAAAAACGCTCTGATGTACCCTCGGCCATACGCACCTCCCTTTCGATTCAATGTTCGATCCTAATATAAAGGTGATTCAAACAAATGCCCAGCTATTTTTTCATATGCTCGGATTTTTCCCACGAACGAAATTAACAAATATATTTAGTGTCCGTCCAGAAATAGCGTTTTTCTGCCAGCAGAGTTCTGAATAAGATTTACTATTGTTGGGCATCAGTGGCATTGACGTTAAGTAACATGTCCCCTGAATTGGTCGAAAAGAGGCCGAAGGTAGAAACCAGCAGTGCCGTAACCAAAAGGGCTTTAATCGTCCGAATCCTCCTGTTGCGGTTTTTCCGAGCGGTACATGCTCACCAGGCGCGCCACCACAACGGCGATGTAAAATTGCCCGATGATGGCTTCCACCTGACAGAGTGCCCCCGCCCCTTGGGTCTGCGGGGTGATGTCCCCGTAACCGAGTGTGGTTATGGTAATAAAACTGAAATAGACAAACCCCTGGCCTTGAATCCAGAGCGGATTTTCGGGAGCCAGCAGCTTACCAGTGAAAGAGCCTGGGGCCAGGGTCTCCAGAAGCATGTAAATCTGTGCCCACAGAAGGCCCATGATAAGATAAACACAAAGGGTCGCACAGATGACCTGAAATGAGACCTTTCTAATGGAAAAAATGACCTTAAAAAAGGCATAAATCAAAACTGACAGGTATAGAATGATGGGGATCTGGCCGATCCATTGGGAAAAAGGGATGATTCCGAAAACACCGAGCCAGTGCAGGGTTATGCTCACGGCCATCAGGGTGACGGAGAGGGTCAGAATATTGTTTTTCTTGTATATCGCAAAAACCGCAAAAAAAAGAACCAGTGTCAGCAGCAGTTGAAAAATGATCCGGGGGTGCGGCAGACCCGAAAGAAAAGGATTGACCACGAGGTAGACCAAAAGCCAGAAGAGAAGATTTTGAAAACCGAAACGCCGCCGGAACGTTTGCTTCATCATTCACCCCCGGTTAAAGAAAGCAGTAGGATCCACAGGTAAAGGGGCCCCGCCAAATGGATTCTTTCTCGTGTGGACAGGGCATTGCCTTAAATTCACAATTTTTGTTCCATTATAGATATATCCAAATCAAATGCAATCGCTTCGGTCATTTTGACTGCGTCCATTGAAGTGCCCGGGGCGGCTTTCCAACTTGTTTGCATACGCTTGGAAAATCGAGCCGGCAACGCCGTTTGATTACTGTCTGCTTTCCTCAAAAATACAGGATGAAACCCATTGGCCTTTTGAACGGAAAAGGGATAATCAGGAAATTCCCGCATGATTGGAGGGGCTATTCTCCCTTCACCCGTTTTTAAGCGCCTGAACGGCCTGCAAGGAAAAAATTCGAAAATTTTATCAAAAAAATCCATAAAAATTGAGAATTTTGACTTAGGTCAATGTTAAACTTTCCAAGATGATCCACAGTGGAGCCGCAAGTGAGGAAAAAGGCCCGCATTTCCATATGCCTTTTTAATAGTTAACCACATTCCACAACGAGGAGGAACATCATGTTTTGTTACCAATGCGAACAAACGGCAAAGGGAGAGGGATGTACAAAAATAGGTGTCTGCGGCAAACAACCCGAGGTGGCGGCACTTCAAGACCTGTTGCTCTACACGCTGAAAGGCCTTTCGCAAGTGGCGGTGGAAGGAAGAAAGGTCGGTGTGACCGACAGTGACGTAAACGCATTTACCTGTGAAGCCCTTTTTTCCACGCTCACCAACGTGGATTTCGATCCGGAGCGTTTTCTGCCGCTTATTCAGAAGTGTGTGGCAATGACGGAGACGTTAAAAAATAAGGTGTCGGCTGCCGGGGGACCTTCAGATTATCCGGAAGGCCCGGTCGGTTTCAGACCCGATGCGACCCTGGAAGGGATGGTCAAACAGGGGGAGGGTTTCGGGATCAAAACCGATCCGGAACCCAATGAAGACATCCACGCCCTCAAATGGACATTGACCTTCGGGATCAAGGGCGTTGCCGCCTATGCGGACCATGCCCGGATTCTGGGGCAGGAAGATGACAAGGTTTACGCATTTATCCATGAAGGAATGGCCGCTACTTTGCGGACCGATCTGTCACTGGATGAATGGGTCGGGCTGGTGCTGAAGTGCGGAGAAATCAACATCAGGGCCATGGAGCTGCTGGATGCCGCCAATACCGGCACTTACGGACATCCCGTTCCCACCAGCGTACCCCTGGGTGCCAAAGCCGGAAAGGCCATTCTGGTATCCGGTCATGACCTGAAGGATCTGGAAGAAGTATTGAAACAGACCGAGGGAAAAGGGATTTACGTCTATACCCATGGGGAGATGCTGCCCTGTCACGGATATCCGGAGTTGAAGAAATATCCCCATTTTTACGGCCACTACGGAACGGCATGGCAGAACCAGGGAAAGGAATTTGCAGCATTCCCCGGGGCCATTGTCATGACTACCAACTGTATCCAGAAGCCGCGGGATTCCTATGCGGACAATATCTTCACCACCGGTCTCGTGGGTTGGCCGGGAGTGCGGCATATCGCGGATAAGGATTTCAGCCCGGCCATTCAAAAAGCCCTGGAAATGGACGGATTTAACGCGGACAGCAACGGCCGCTCCGTGATGGTCGGTTTCGGCCGCAACGCAGTCATGTCCGTAGCGGACAAGGTGATCGAGGCGGTCAAGGGCGGGGCCATCAAGCATTTCTTCCTGGTGGCCGGATGTGACGGCGCAAAACCGGGCCGAAATTACTATACCGAGTTTGTGGAGCAGGCGCCTAAGGACACCGTCGTCCTGACGCTTGCCTGTGGGAAGTTCCGTTTCTTTGATAAGGATCTGGGCGATATCGGCGGCATTCCCAGGCTCCTGGATGTGGGACAGTGCAATGACGCCTATTCGGCCATCCAGATTGCGGTGGCTCTTTCCAAGGCGTTCGATATGGAGGTGAATGACCTGCCGCTCTCCATGATTCTGAGCTGGTACGAACAGAAAGCGGTGGCGATCCTGTTGACCCTTCTGTATCTGGGTATCAAGGATATTCGCCTGGGACCCAGCCTGCCCGCGTTCATCACGCCCAATGTTTTGGACGTGCTGGTGAAAAACTTCAACATCATGCCAATCAAGACACCTGAAGAAGACTTGAAAGCGATCCTGGGGTAAATCTATAAACAGGATTTCGGTTCCGAATCCCGGTGAAGGAGCAACGCTCCTTCACCGATAATTGGCCTTCAAAACCCTCAGGGCCAAAAAGAGCCATCCCGCCGGAAATGCCAATCCGCCAACAGGCGTGACGGCATCCAGAAAAAGAAAAATTCGTTCCATTTTTTTACCTTTTCAATCTGCTACAGAGCGGTTAAATGAAAAATGGCCGGCAACAACCCTGAAAGCGCCAGCCACATGATCAGTATCAGCGGTATCCCGATCCGAAGGAAATCATTAAACGTGTAATTGCCGGCGTTCATGACCAATAGATTCGTCTTATAGGCCATGGGGGTGGCATAGCTCATGTTGGCCCCGAAAAGTACTGCCAGGACAAAGGGCTCGGAGGGCTGCCCCATTTGCGCAGCAATGGAAACGGCGATGGGGGTGCCGATGACGGCTGCGGCATTGTTGGATACGACATTGGTCAGGATCGCCATCAGGAGCATCAGGCCGCTCACCGCAAAAGGAGGCGACGCACCGCCTGCCAGTGCGACAAAGAGCCGGGCAAGATAATCGGCGCCGCCGGTTTGAAGGAGCGCTGAGCCGAGGGCAAGGCTCGCGACGACAATGAGAATCACCTGTGTGCTCAGCGCATTGGTGGCGTCCCGCCAGCCGATGCACCCCACGACGATCATCATCAGCGCGCCCAATGAGGCGCTGATGGCGATGGGCAGAATCCCGACGGCGGCGGAAATGACGATTCCCAGCATGATGAGAAGTGCCATGGGTGCCTTCTTCGTGAATGGAAGGTCCGTTGTGGCGTCGAGCACGAGAATATCCTTTTCCTTCTTCAGCCCGGCGATCTGTTGGCGATGTCCCTGAATCAGCAGGATGGTCCCGGCCTTCAAAGGAATATCTTTGATTTCATCGTATGCTTTTTCCGTCTCTTTGCCCGGCATGTGGATGGCCAGTGTGATGACCCCGTAGCGCTCCTCAAACCAGGCCTCTCTGAGGGTTCTGCCATGAAACCGGGAACCTTCCACGACCACTATCTCGGCGATTTGTTGATCCAGCGCCAGCAAAGGATGGTCCCGGTCAATGGGACGATCATCGGAGTCTTCGGGATAGAGCGTCCCTTTCAGGATGTTTTCGAACTCTTTCAATCGGTCGGGTGTATCCCTGATCACCAGGTGGTCGTTGGCTTTGAGCGCCATGCTCGGAAAGGGGAGGATGAAGTTGTGGAAACCCCGTTCCACGTAGATCACCTTCATGGCCCCATCGGTCTTGCGGATGGCCTCAGCCAGGGATTTGCCCGCCATGGGCGTTCCTTCCGGAATCGCCAGATGGGCGGTGAAGATCCTGGGGGAGATGTCTTCCAAAGGCTGTTCCTTTCTGGGAATCAATCTGGGGGCCAGGAGCCAGAGATACAGGATGCCGATGCTTCCGGCGATTGCCGCGGGCAACAGGAAATCGAACATGCCCAACCGTTTTAAGCCCATGTCCGCAGCCACCGAAACCACAAGCAGGTTTGTGGAGGTTCCAATGGTGGTACAAGTGCCGCCCAACAAAGTGGCAAACCCCATGGGCATCAAGACGGAAGATGTGGGTATGCGGGTTCTGAGGGATACATTTATCAAGATGGGCATGAACAACACCACAACCGGCACGTTGTTGATGAAGGCGCTGAAAAAGGCGCTGATCAGAAGCGTCATGAGGAGGCTGATGGTCGGATACCCCTTCCAAAGCCTGGACAACAACCTCCCCACCGGCTCCAATGCGCCTGTCCGCACAATGCCTTTGCCGGCGATCATGAGCGCGCAGACGGCAATCAGTGCCTCGTGTCCGAAGCCATGGAAGAAGGCAACGGCATGCAGGACATGTCCGTGAGCCTCATAAGGAAAAAGTTCGAACCCCACGGCCAGGGCGATGAGCACCATGAAACTGGAAGTTTCGAGGGGTATTTTCTCCCGGGTGAACAGGATCAGCGCCACAACCGTGAGCAGCAGCACCGCCAAAGCATGAAGATTCGGAGGAGGGGGCAGGCTCGTCATCAAGCGCACTTTCTAAAGGCGGATTGGACGCGCGGGCGGGGCTTGTTCTTGACCGTTTTCCCAACCCGAAGGCAGCGCATCAGTTCACAAACGCTAGCAGGTCAGTGGGATGGCCGATTAGTTCCGCGGCACCGGCGTCCCGCAATTCTTCTGCGGAGCGAAAACCCCAGAGCGCGCCGACCGGTAGCATGCCGGCGTTAACGGCCGTTTTCATATCGGCATCACTGTCGCCAAGATACAGGAACTGTTCCGGCGAAACATCCAATATTCCGGCGATCTCCCGCGGGACCGCGGGATCGGGCTTCAAGGGATATCCATCCCGCTGCCCAAATACCGCTTCGAATTTCCAGCGGGAGAGAAACTCCTGAACACAGCGTTCGGCGAACCCATGGAGTTTGTTGGTAAAAATAGCCATCTGAATTTGTTTTAGCGTGAGGGTATCCAGCAGTTCCGCCACCCCGTCATAAGGCCGGGTCTTTCGGTTCCAATTACGGTCGTATTCCTTGAGAAACTCTTTCATGCAATCTGCCACCAGAGCTTCATTCCGCTTTTCCGGGGGCAGCGCTCTTGATACGAGTTTTGCGGAACCGTTGCCCACGAAATATCGATATGCCGCCACGGGGTGTGATGGAAAGCCCCTTTCTTCCAGGGTGCGATTCATGGCATCCGCAAGGTCTTCCAGTGTGTCCAGCAATGTCCCGTCCAAGTCGAAAATGACTGCTTTATATGCCATGAAAATCGTCTCCGGTTTTGTGATGGTTACAAACGCGCAAAGTGGATCGGAATACATCTCCATCCATCATACTATTCCGGAGCCGTTTTTTCAAATCGGTTTCGACTTTTTGCATTTGTTTATGTAATCGATGGGTATGGGTCATGGGTTACATGAAATGTAGCCTTTGACTTTTAAACTGTACGATTGTCTGGTATAAAACCTGAAAGGAAGACAATGTAGAGGGATTATCGATGACGCAATTCAAGTATGCCAATCATGAAAAAGAAAAGGTATTGTACGGGTATGATCGTGTGACCAAAAGCCATTGCAGAATGTGCCATGGCGGTTGCGGGGTTCTGGTCTATACCAGGAAGGGCAGGGTGGAAAAGATTTCCGGCGACCCTGATTGCCCCATAAATCACGGTACCATCTGCAGCAAGGCCATGGGTTCCATCCAGTTGGCCTATCACCCGGACCGTCTCACTTACCCTGTCAAAAGAATCGGTCCCAAAGCAAGCGGCAAATGGAAGCGCATATCATGGGATGAAGCACTGGATACAATCGCTGAAAGGATCATTGGCTATAAAGATGAATTCGGTCCCGAGTCCATCGTCATGGGTTACGGGACCGGCAGGGAAAATGAAGCCGTGATTTACCGCTTCGCAAATCTTCTCGGAAGCCCCAATGTACTGACGGCCGGGCATTTCTGCTACGGTCCGCGGATTGCCACGTCAATCATAACCTGCGGAACCAACCCCATTGTCGATTATGAAAACGCGCCTAAGTGCATCATGGTGTGGGGCAATAATATCGTCATCAGCAATCCTGATGAATATAAGGGGGAGCATTTTTCCGTCGCCCTTAACAAGGGGGCAAAGCTCATCGCGGTTGATCCCCGCATGACGAGAATCGCCGCCAGGGCCGATATATGGCTTCAGCTCAGGCCCGGTACGGATGCAGCCCTGGCCCTTGGAATGCTCCATGTCATTATTGAAGAAAAGCTCTACGACAGGGAATTTGTTGAAGCGCATGTTTACGGTTGGGAGCCCTTTGTTGAAAGGGTCAGGGAGTACCCCCTCGACAAAGTGGCGGAAATCACCTGGGTCCCCAAGGAAAAGATTGTTCAGGCGGCGCGTCTTTTCGCCACCACAAAACCCGCCGCGATTCAGTGGGGCGTTGCCATAGAACAGCAGGTGAATTGCGCTGATAATGACCGGCTGCTCATGGCCCTGATGGGAATTACGGGAAATATTGACGCCCGGGGCGGTCAGGTCCTGCATCAACCCCCGCGGGTCAGAAATGTGGGCTATTTCGGCGCACATCGAATGCTATCCGATGCTCAGAGGGAAAAACGTCTTGGCGGAGACCGGTTCCCCCTTGGCGGTGAGTTCGCCATCATTAATCCCAAATGCGTATGGGATGCGATCATCGACGAAAAGCCCTATCCCGTGAAGATGTTGTTTTTTATCAGTTCCAACCCGTTATTGACCAGGGGCAACGCAAAAGAAGTATACCAAGCCCTTTTGAAAGTTCCGTTCATGGCCGTATCCGACTTCTTCTTAACCCCCACGGCGGAACTGGCCGACATCGTCCTGCCCGCTGCAACCTGGCTTGAGATGGACTACATCGGCGATTACTGGAAACGGCACGGTTATATCCTGCCCAGACGAAAGGTGATCCAGGTAGGGGAATGCCGGTCGGACCATGAGATGCTCAACGACCTTGCCCACAGGGTGGGACAGGGGGAACACTGGTGGGATGATTTTGAGCAGGCCCTCGATTGGATACTGGAACCCATAAACCTGACGTGGCAGGACTTTAAGAAGATGGACTACCTTCGTGGCGAGATCATCCCTCAGAAATATGAAATGAAAGGATTTTCAACGCCTTCACGCAAACTTGAATTGTATTCAACGGTGCTGGAAAGAATGGGGCAGGACCCGTTACCCCAATTTCGTGAACCCCCTGAAAGCCCTGTTAGTACCCCGGAGTTGGCAGAAGCGTTTCCATACATCCTGATTACAGGCAGAAGGCAGCCCGGGTTTTTCCACTCGGAAAACAGACAATTACCCTGGATGCGGGAACTTCATGAAGACCCGGTCGTTGAAATTCATCCTGACACCGCTCTCAAAACGGGCATCAAAGAGAATGAATGGGTCGTCATCGAATCGCCCCGAGGGAAAATCCGGCAACGGGCCAAATTTTTCCGGGGCATGGACCCGAGGGTGGTTTCCGCCGAACATGCCTGGTGGTTCCCCGAAAATAAGGACCCGGGGCATGGGTGGGATGAATCAAACATCAATATCCTGACGGACAACCGCTATGAGAGCTGCGACCCCGCCATGGGCGCCACCCATGTAAGAACGCTCCTTTGCAGGATATATCCTGAAAACGGCGACCATAAGAACCAGGGAGGCATCTCATGAAACAACATGCCATTAACATAGATCATGAATTGTGCTGGGGATGCAAAGCCTGCGAGGTGGCTTGCAAACAGGAATTCCATACGCCCTTCGGCGTTAAGCTCATCACGGTTTCGGAGGAGGGCCCCAAAGAAGCAAACGGTAGACTTCAGTTCTTTTATCATGTGAACCTGTGCAGGCACTGTGATGATCCGCCCTGCGCGGAAGTATGCCCCGAAGAGATTATATACAAAAGGGACGACGGGATCGTGGTCCTTGACCCCGATAAATGCATCGGGTGTGGGTCCTGCATTGATGAATGCCCCTATGGCGCAATTGTTTTTGACCATGAAAACGGTGTCGCCAGGAAATGCAACCTCTGTTATCAAAGGGTTGATAACGGCCTCATACCGGCCTGTGCCGATAATGTATGTCTTGCCCATTGTATTCATTTTGGTGATCCGGAATGAGGCATGAACAAATAAGCTATTGAGATCTAAAGGAGATTGTCATGAAATGGAAACAGTTTTTTAAACCCGTTGCGTCTTATAACGCCGAGCAGGCCAGAGCGTTTATTGCGAAAACGCCTTCTTCGGATGTGACCATTCTCGATGTGCGGCAGCCCAAGGAATACGAATCCGGGCATATTCCGGGCGCCAAATTGATTCCCGTGGGCGATCTCGGGGACCGGAACAACGAACTCGACCCGGAAAAGCCGACCCTGGTGTACTGCGCTGTCGGCGGGCGCAGCCGGGTGGCTGCTCAAATGCTTTCGGGCAAGGGTTTTCGGGAAGTGATCAACCTTACGGGCGGTATCCGGGCATGGAACGGTGAAAAGGCCTTTTTCGGAGAGGAAAAGGGACTTGAACTTTTCACCGGCAATGAATCCCCCGAACAGACGCTGGTTATTGCTTATGGTCTGGAACTGGGCCTTGAGGACTTCTATGTCTCCATGGCGAAAACCGCACAAAACGAGGCGGTAAAAGATTTGTTTCAAAAGCTTGCCCGCATTGAAGTCAATCACCGGGAGCGGATTTTTAAGGAGTACGTTCGGATTTCCGATAAAACGGTCTCCCATGAAGAATTCGCCGCCGATGTGGCGGCGCCTGCTGCGGAAGGGGGGATGACCACGGAGGAGTATATTTCGTTCTTCGACCCGGACCTTGAATCTCCCGAAGGTGTCATCGGGCTGGCCATGTCCATCGAGGCCCAGGCCCTTGATCTTTACGCCAGGGCATCGGAGCGGGTGGCGCAGGAAGAGAGCCGGAAATTTCTTGCACAACTGGCGGGTGAAGAACAGGCCCACCTCCGGCAGCTGGGGCAATTGATGGATTCGGTCATCGAAGAAAGGAGTTGAACATGGGGCGGCACCTGTTGCTTGTGGCGGAGGGCATGCCC
>ADZZ01000384.1 GCA_000179315.1 delta proteobacterium NaphS2 | reverse complement strand
ATCGATAGCCGTAACGTTGATGGTCGGTACCCGTACCGAGATAGCCTCAAACCTGTCACAAAACTTCGGAAAAATGCGGGTAATACCTGCCGCCAGTTTGGTATCCACAGGAATGATGGATTGGCTGGCTGCTCGTGTACGACGTAAATCCTGATGATAAGCATCAATAACCGGCTGGTCATTCATTGACGAATGAATGGTAGTGACAGTGCCAGATTCAATGCCATAAGCAATATCCAACAACTGAATAATAGGAATAATGCAGTTCGTCGTACAGGAGGCGTTGGACACAATCCGGTGCTCTGCCCGTAAATCCTGATGATTAACACCATAGACTACAGTCGCATCCAAATCATGACCGCCAGGATGGGCAAACAGCACTTTTTTTGCACCGGAGGCTACATGCGCCTCGCCATCCTCACGGCTGCCATACACACCGCTGCAATCCAGAACCACATCTATTCCTAACTCACTCCAGGGTAACTGCTCAATCTCTGACTGATGAATCAGCCGGATAATATCGTCCCCGACATACAATGAATCACATTCCTGACGAACATCCCAAGCGAACCGGCCATGGCTGGAGTCATACTTCAGCAGATGGGCCATCCCTTCCGCACTCGCCAACTCATTGATTGCAACCACCGAAATTTCTGCCCGACGACCTGATTCATACAAC
>ADZZ01000385.1 GCA_000179315.1 delta proteobacterium NaphS2 | reverse complement strand
ATAAAGGTTCAAAATGAAAGAATCCAATCCGAACAGGCCAAGGAGATTCATGACGGACCGGAAGGCAAATGGTTCAAGGATATTAAAATGGTATATGCTGTGCTCGGACGTCTGCTGAAAACCGTTTCCCATGTCCATTATCCAAAAAGCGATCCATTTAAGAAACAAACCCTGAAAGCCTGGGTGAACAAAGTCGAAAATCAGGCGGCAAAACTCAAAAAAGAGATAGAGCCATGATCAGACAATCCAAAAAAGATGCCATTTTGGAACTGAAAAATACCGGTATGAGTTTGCGCAAAATCGCCCGAACGCTCAAGGTCAGCCGAAATACCATCACGAAGATCTTAAAGGATCCGGATGAAGCAGCACCCCACAGAGAATCCCGGCATGAAGAACATGTCCCTTTAATCCGCGATCTTTTCAAGGAATGCAAAGGAAATGCCGTGCGAGTGGCGGAGGAACTGGAAAGCCGCCATCAGATCACGATTCCTTATCAAAGTCTGACCTGGATCATGAGAAAACACGAGATCCGGAAGCGAAAAAAAAGACGCGCGGGACAATACCATTTTAAACCCGGTCAGGAGATGCAGCATGATACGTCACCCCATCAGGTTACCATTGATGGGAAAAAAGTATCGGCCCAGTGCGCTTCCCTGACACTGGCCTTTTCCCGAAAGCTTTTTATTCAGTATTACCCGCGTTTCACCCGGTTTGAGTGCAAGGTTTTTCCTATGGCCGAAAATAACGGTTGCTAAATGAATACCCCATATTATTCGAATGGTTACGCTTTTCTCGCAGATTCTGATCAAGTATGCGCATCTGCCATGCACTCAGTTTTACCTGATTTTCACATAACATACCAACCATATTATGGAAAAATTGTTGACTTGCGCCTACCGGCATGGCAAAGTATGCGCAAATGATTGTTTATTGCACATACTTT
>ADZZ01000386.1 GCA_000179315.1 delta proteobacterium NaphS2 | reverse complement strand
TTTTACACCGGAGATAAACCGATGGCAGGGAACCGAAAGCCTTCAACTCAAGATTGTTGATTTGGCTCGCTGAAAATCCGGGAAGCCATTTCGATATCTTCCGGACTGAAAACGAACAGAGCCCTCCCGCTGCCACCCAGAGTGGACCCATAGACATAATTGATATTGATGCCTTCCTCTCCGAGTTTTCTTGCCATTTCGGCCAGGCTTCCCGGTCGGTTTTCAATTTCCAGGGCAATCACGGGCAGGATGTCGAAAAGATAGCCTTTACGGGACAAGAGATCGATGGCCTTGTCCGTGTTTTCCACCAGAAGGCGGATCAGGGCAAAATCCGCCGAATCTTTTTTCATGGACCCGTAACTGGCAGCAGGCGCCACGCGTTTGAGGGATTTGCCTCTCGCCTTGAACAGGGTTTGTACATATTCGGATGCGTCCTGGATGGTCATTGCATCGATATTGATGCCGCGTTCTTCCAGCACGGCCGTGAGCTTGGCCAGTTCACCGGGCACGTTTTCCAGGAATAGTGAAATCTCTGTTCTTACCATGGCAAACCCCCTTAACTTATGCGGATGAAATGCTAATTGTTGTCGGGACCATATTCCTTGTATGGGCCATGGCCATAGCCTTTGAAATATCTCAGAAAATCCGAATCCGTTGAAAGCAGCAGAAAACTCTTGTTGTCCATGGTTTGCTGGTACACATCCAGAGATTTGATAAAGGAGTAAAAATCCGGGTCCTTGTCATAGGCCTTCGCATAAATCAAGGTGGATTCAGCATCGGCCTTTCCCATAATTTCCTGCGCGGTTTTGTACGCTTCCGAGGTGATCTTCTTGAGTTCCTTGTCCCGGTTACCCTCAATAATGCGCGCTTCTCCTTCACCTTCGGAGCGGAATTTCTCGGCGATTTGTTTTCGTTCCGCGATCATTCGTGCATATACGGATTTTTGAACCTGTTCTACGTAATTCAATCTCTTGATTTGAACATCCACCAGTTCGATGCCGAAATCCTTCAGTTTGGGTTGGGCCTGGGCCATGATGCCTTTGGTGATTTTTCCCCTTCCCGTTGTGACTTCACCCAGCGTTCGTTCGTCTTTTTCTTTGGCGTGGCCTAAGCCTACTTCAAAAGTGTCCAGTTCACGGTTGGAATCCCTGACGGTTTCGATGAGAGGGTAAGAGGTAATAAAGTTCCTGACCGCCGGATCGATGATATCGTCCAACCGCGCCTGGGCGCCCATGACATTGTTCACCGTTTCAAAGAACTTCAGGGGGTCCACGATTTTCCAGCGGGCAAAGGTATCCACATAGATAAACGTTTTGTCCAGGGTCGGTACCTGCCCCGGGTCACCGTCCCATTCCAGCAGGTTTTTGGGGAAAAAGTTGGCCTGTTGAATGACCGGAATTTTGAAATAAAGCCCGGGAGCCGTTTTCGGTTTTCCAATGGATTTACCGAACTGGGTGATGACGACCTGCTCGGTTTCATCAATGACATAAGCACCCGTGAAGATGATAATGATGATGATGATGATGGGTATGATGAGTGCCTTTATTTTCATTTCTTCACTCCTTCCGATGTTCCAAGGTTCAGCAACGGGAGAAAATTCTTCTGCTCGGCATCAACAAAAAACTTTTTTTCCAGCTTGGGCATGATGCTCTGCATGGCTTCCAGGTATAGGCGCCGACGCGTTACATCTTCCGCTTTGGTGTAGGCCTCGTAAAGGTCGGTAAAGCGCGCTGCGTCACCTTTTGCACGGTTTACCCGATCCAATGCGTAACCTTCAGCCGCCTTGATGGTCTTTTCAGCATTTCCCTTGGCAGCCGGAATCACCTTGTTGTAGGCCTCCTTTGCCTGATAGATCATGCGTTCCTTCTCCTGGATGGCCTGGTTCACTTCGTTGAATGAAGGTTGTACCGGTTCCGGTACATTGGTTTTTTTCATCTCAACATTGACGATTTTGATCCCGGTCTCCGCTTCATCGAGGTATTTTTGCAGCAGAATTTTGGCTTTTCCCGCGAGTTCTTCCCGCTTGGAGATTACTT
>ADZZ01000387.1 GCA_000179315.1 delta proteobacterium NaphS2 | reverse complement strand
GAGATTGGTGGAAGAAAAAGCATTTTGTAGAGGCTTTAAGATATCGTTTAGAATAAACATGTTGCCAAGCTCCTTTCCGATGGAATATCAATAAGTTGTTATCGAATCCTATCACGAGATGGAGCGAATTTCAAGGGTAAAAAGTTAAATAACTAGTTGAATTTATTGGCATAAAAATTGAAAAAATTTTCATTTTTCGTGCCAAAATTCTCTGCGCATAATAAAAAAAATGCGCGGAACTGGCTGGAAAAATTGGAAAAGGTTCAAAAACGGTGAAACTTTAGTTAAGCTTAAATCAAACACAATTTTGGGAGGGATAAGAATATGGCAAGAAGATCTTTATTTTTAGGCGTAATGATTTTGTTGCTGTGGGTGTGCGCTCCTTTCAGCGCTTCGGCAACCGATCAACTGATGCTGGCCACAACCACCAGCACCGATAATACGGGGCTCATGGACTATCTGGCACCGCAATTCAAGAAAGATACCCGGATTGAATTGAAATGGACGGCCGTGGGAACCGGGAAGGCCTTGGAGATGGGCAAGAACTGCGATGTGGATGTGCTGCTGGTGCATGCACCCAAAGCGGAAAAGAAATATATCGACGACGGCTATGGAAAGGACCGAACACAGGTCATGTACAATGATTTTGTGATCATCGGTCCGAAGGATGATCCGG
This sequence comes from delta proteobacterium NaphS2, assembly GCA_000179315.1. Taxonomy (GTDB): domain Bacteria; phylum Desulfobacterota; class DSM-4660; order Desulfatiglandales; family Desulfatiglandaceae; genus NaphS2. Next base: position 16,371 of record ADZZ01000387.1, on the reverse strand, counting down.
ACGGAATCAAAGGCCTGGCCGTCAATGACGCCATGAAAAAACTGGTGAAAGGAAAAGCGGATTTTGTAAGCCGGGGGGATGATTCCGGTACCAATAAAAAGGAAATCTCTCTTTGGAGAGCCGCGGGGCTTGCGGTGCCGGACAAGGAAAAATGGTACATTCAGACAGGACAGGGAATGATCGCCACCATCAATGTGGCTACCGAAAAGAAAGGTTACACTATGACCGACCGCGGCACATTCATCAAATTTTCCGACAACTACGGCGGCAATCCGCCCCTGATACCGTTGGTGGAGGGCGATTCCGTTCTCTATAATCAATACAGTATTATTGCCGTCAATCCGGCCCGCTGCAAAAATGCGCAATACGACCTGGCCAAAAAATTCACCCGATGGATGACCTCGAAGAAAATTCAGGATCTTATCGGCAATTTCAAATTATTGAATAAAAAACTGTTCATCCCCAATGCAACGCATTGAAACATTCGGCATATTAAACAGACATCCCCTTTTTTGAATCCATGGACTATCTCCTGAGCGGACTGATCCAGGCCTTTGAACTTCTGTTTAAAGGGGATCCGGAAACCTATTCCGCTGTAAAGACCACGGTGCTTGCTTCCAGTCTCTCCGTGGCGGCCAGTATGGTCATTGGATCACCGCTGGGATTTTGTCTGGGGTACGCCCGTTTTCCGGGGCGACGGTCCGTTCGGGTCGTCGTCGATACCCTTCTGTCGCTTCCCACCGTGGTCATCGGCCTTCTTTGCTACGCGTTCATGTCTCACCGGGGACCCTTGGGGCACCTGGGATTGCTCTTCACCATTCCTGGGATGGCCGTCGGCCAGACGATCCTGGGGCTTCCCATCGTGGTGGCCATGACGGCCACGGCCGTTGAAAATCTTGACGACCGTCTGAAGCAAACGATATTGACACTGGGAGCTGATCCGCGTCAACTGCTTTTGACGTCCCTTTGGGAAGCCCGGTTCGCGCTGGCCCTGGCCGGCGCCGCCGCCTACGGCCGGATCGTATCGGAAGTGGGTATTTCCATGATGGTGGGCGGCAACATCAAATGGCACACCCGGACCATCACAACGGCCATTGCCCTGGAAACGGGCAAGGGTCAGTTTGCCATGGGGATTGCCCTGGGGCTCATACTCTTGGCACTGGCTTTGATGGTTAATGTGGCCATGAGCGGTCTGAAACGGTTATCGGAATAATGAGTGAAACGCTTTATCATCTGGAAAAAGTAACGCAGGTTTACGGCCACCGAACGGTTCTGGACGTTGAAAGCCTGCACATTGAAGCCCGGAGCATTACCGGTGTCATCGGTCCCAACGGATCGGGCAAAAGCACCTTGATGCGCATACTGGCATTTCTGGAAAAGCCGGCCTCGGGCAGGGTGAGCTTTCAAGATCAACCTTTTACGAAGGTGACGTTGGAACAGCGCCGCCAGGTCACCATGCTGAACCAGGAGCCCTATTTGCTCAAAAGATCCGTTAAGGGCAACATCTCCTACGGGCTTAAGATTCGCGGCATATCCGATACGTCAAGGCCGGTGGACCGGGCCCTTTCAAAAGTCGGTCTGGCCCCGGACAAGTTCCTGCAACGGTCATGGCGGGAGTTGTCGGGGGGAGAAGCGCAACGGGTTGCCTTGGCCGCCCGTTTGGTGCTGAAACCAAAGGTCCTGCTGCTGGACGAACCGACGGCCAGCGTGGACCGGGAAAGCTCCGAGCTCATTTTGCGCGCGGCCCTGGATGCACGGGACCAATGGGGAACGACCCTGATCATCATCAGCCATCAACTCACCTGGCTCAGACAGATCGCGGACCGCATACTCTCCATGGACTACGGACGATTGAGCCCGGTGCACTAGCATTCCATTTTTGGAGAGATAGCGGAACGGACGTGCAGATCCAACTGGGGAAAGGATATTTCGATACCGTTTTCCTTGAAAATGCGGTCGATGTGATAGCGGACTTCCGAGTCGGCATACCGGTCGGCCCAACCCTTGATCCATACTCTCAGCGAAAACACAAGGGTGCTGTCGCCGAAATCGAGAAACCTTACCCTTGACGGGGGACGATCCAGCACCTTGGGGCTCTGTTTGGCGGCTTCAAGGAGCAGGTCCGTCACCTTTTGAACGTCGGAGCCATAAGCCACACCGACTTTTATCTCCTGGCGGTAGCGACGGTCCGAGTGGCTCCAGTTAATCATTTTCTGAGATATGAGGAGGGGATTGGGGACAAAAATAGTGGCGCCTGAAAATGCTTTTATTAACGTGTTGCGAATGGTCACCTTCCGAACATGCCCTTTTATATTGTCGATCTCCAGCAGGTCTCCGGGCTGAATGCTTCTGCCAAACAACAGAATCAGGCCGCCAAGGAAGTTGTTCACAATGTTTTGCAGCCCGAAACCGAGCCCCACGGAAAGTCCACCGGCAACAACGGCCAGGTTTCTCAAACCAAGCCCCAGGAAAGCGAGAGTGCCCAGGGTGAACAGTGACCAAAGCACATACGTGATGATCGTGTCCAGCGTTTGTAGGGAGCCAGCGTCCAGATCGCGACGGCGATCCGGCAGTTTGGCCAGGGCCGAGCGGGCCAGAGCAATGCTTGCGCGAATAATGAAAAGGAGCGCAAAAATACAGAGGACGCGGTAAATACTGAAGGTGAAATTTTCCCATCCCACCCGGTATCGGATGACTTCCAGAAAAAGCGGCCCGCCTCCCACAAAAATAAACGTCCACGCAAAGCTTATGAGCAACAGGGTTAGGAGTATCAGTGGAAATCCGAGTCTTCGCACCTTTTTTGAAGGAGAAGAATCAGGCGCTGTTGTCATGATTTTCCGGTCGGGACCCATCCTGCCGAGCGCGGTACTGAGCATTTCCGCCAGACGGATGTCCAGGAACAGCAGGAACAACAGCATTCCCATAAGGACCAGGATCGGCGTGGCGGCAATCAGGATGAATCTGGAAAAAGTCTCCCATCCCTCCTTTCCCACTTTGGTCCCTGCATAGTACCAGCACAGAATCAGCAGCCAGATGGACCAAACCGGAATAAACGCCTGCTCCGGCAGGTGGATGGATACCAGAAGGCCGCTCACGGAAACCGCGCCCCAGAAGGGCAACAATCGACAGTATCTTGTATCCTGATCAAAAAACAAAACGCCGTGCAGGTTCCTGGAAAGGGAAAGGAGCCCGTAAACCAGAACGACCGTTACCAATGTGGAAAAAAAAGATGAAGGAAACAGTCCCGTTGAAAGAATTCCCAGAAGCGCGCCGATGCCTATGGAAAAAGACAGGAAAAAGGGAAAAAGACGAACGGTTGCAAGACCTTCATAACGCTTTTGAATCTTCTTTTTAAAACCGACCCACAGCCCCATTATGAGAAGGGAAAACAGTACGATTTTGGCGATGAACATCGTCCATCCCAGGCCCCTCAAATCGATCGGTTCCAGAAGGTAGAGGCCGAAGCGCGACGTCCAACTCCTAAGAGCGGCCATACCCGTCAACCAGGCCGAAGCAGAAAAGAAGACGGGGGCCCTTTTCACCAGATGGGTCTTAAGAACAAGGCTGGAAGCATGTTCGATCCGTGCCCGGTTCTTTTCGAGTTCAAGAATAAAAGCGTGTGCGGCGTCAATCCCTTTGGCCAGATTTTTGTTGACCGGTTGAAGCCTGGCCTCGAGATCCGCCAGGTCTTTGAGGTAGGACGTCACTTCTGCCTGAATTTGAGGCCCCGCTTTTTCAATCAGAATTTCTTCCTGTCTGAATTTCCGGGACAGGTCCGCCAGATTCTCCATTTGCCGGGTGACGGACGCTTTTTCCTGTTTAAACGGAAGAATGAGTCTATCGGCCTCGCTTTCAAACCAATCCAGGACACCCTGAATGTCGCGCAATACAAGCGGGTTGTCGGATTTCAGATCAAAATAAAGCATAAGCCTTTCAAATCTGGATTTCAGAAGGTAAAGGTGTTTTTGAAGATCTGAGAGTCGATGCGGGAGTTTTGAGGCCAGTTGGTCGATGGATTTGGATGTCTCAATCAGTTCCCGGTGCTGGTGCTTCAAAAGCGCTTCCCAGCTGTTGGGCGCATTGCCGACCGCGCCGCAGGCCGGGAGAAGAAGAAAGAACAACCCAAATATGAAACATTTTTCCAGCCATCTGATTTCAGAAAAGCCGCAGCAGGAAAAAGCCGGTAAATACCATGGCGATCCAGGCGGCGGCTGAAAGCAGCCACATGGTCTTAACGATGTCAGACGGTCTCGCATCCGCAAAACCTTCTCCCAGCCAGGGTTTGTCCTTTGTTTTGGCGCCGTAGGTAGTCGGGCCTCCAAGGCGTATGCCCAATGCCCCTGCCACGAAGCTCTCCCCATGGGCGGCGTTGGGAGATTCATGCTTGAGGCGGTCCCGCCATCCGATTTTTATGCCTTGGATGCCCTTATGTCCCGTGAGCAACGCGGCTGGAAACAGAAAAAGAAAGGAGAGCCGTGCCGGCGCGAAATTCATGAGATCGTCCAGTTTTGCTCCGGCCCACCCAAGGGCTTCATATCGCGTATTTTTATAGCCTACCATGGAATCCATGGTGCTGACAACCTTGAACATCAGCATCGCCCCGAGGGCGAAAAGAACGGGGTCCGAACCCAGCAGCCAACCCAGCAGACCACCTATCAGATACCAGAAAAGGGGAGAAACGAAACCGTCAATAAAATTCTCGGCCAGGGTTTCCACCGCGGCCCGACAGACCCCTTTTTCATCAAGTACCGATACATCACGGCCCACCACCCGCGAAACAAAGTGTCTGGCGGCGTCAAGATCCCCTGCTTCGAGGGCATCCACCACGGGCGCCAGATGCGCCGTCAGGTCCTTAAATGCAAGGCAGGAAAAACAGAGATAGATGTGAAACAGAAACGCCAGAGGCCCATACAGGTTGTCGAGTATTCGGGAGAGCAGCAAAAAAACCGCAAGCGTTGCGCTCACAAGCGCCAAGGCGAGTATGGCGCCGCCCGCGCGATTGCCAAATCCTGCTTTCCGCAGCCATTTTTCGCCCAGGGAAATGCCTTTTCCCATCAAACGAATGGGGTGGAAACGGTATTCGGGATCACCCAGGAAAACATCCAGCAGAAATCCTGTCCAAAGTATGATGATGCATTCGGTCATATCCGTAAACCCTCAGCGCAGCCAGAACCAGCCGGTTACATTCATGAGCCCCTCTCCCCAGGCGGCACAAACCGACAGAAGCAAAAGATTTATCATCTCATTGGCCGTTCCCAGCAGATCTCCCGTGATGCCGCCGAACTGTTTGAGACAATATCTTTTGTAAAGTGCCGTGAAACCCCAGCCGAGAAAGAAAAGGCCCACGCCCACGGGGCCGTAAAACAGGCACAGGATCAGACAGACACAGTGGGAAAAAAACCAGTGGTCTCTGGAAGCATCGGCAACAAAGGGACCAGCCATTCCCCCACCTGAGCGGGCGTAGGGAAGGGAGGTGATGAGCGCCACCAACATGTCCCTGGAAACGGCACTGACAATGGGTATCCAGATGAGGGAGCCTGAGGATATGAGTCTTGAAAAAATCGCCGCGTGAAGCAGTACATCCAACATCAACGCCAGGGACCCAAAAGCGCCTACAGATACATCTTTCATGATGGCCAGGCGTTTTTGTCGGCCGAATCCGCCGATGGAATCGGCCCAATCGGCCAGTCCGTCCATATGGAGGCCCCTGGTGAGACCTACTTCCAGGGCAACCATCAATACCGCACCGCCAAGGGGCCATGGTGAAGGGAGCAGCCATTGCCACAGAGAACCGAACAAAAAAAGAAAAAATCCCAGCAAAAATCCGGTTCCCGCAAACCAGTAAAGGCTGTCCGCGAGTGTTTCGTTTTCGCCGCCTCTGATGGGCAAAACGGTCAGGGTCCGAATGGCGGGTCGAAGTCCTTTCATATTCCGGTCCTTTCTTAAACAAGTAATTTCCGGATGTGGTCCATCCAGTGGGTTCCAAAATGGTCGGGCAGGCAAACATATAAAAACCCGAATTCTTCATATGACAAATGACCCGGTGGAATCAAGCCTCATCTTATTTCAGGCAGTCATCCGTCAATGAAGGTAGCTTGCGGATTCATAACTTGATTCGAATCGCACCACTGTGCTAAATCCGATCACTGTTAAGTGAAACAGAAATGACACAGGGCCGCAATGAAAATCCAAAATACGAATTCTCGTCATGCTTTAAAAAGAATACAGGAGCCGGGAGTCAGAATTCAGAATAGAACAACCCCATTCGTTATTATTCCGGTTCCTGAATCCTGGCTTCCGGATTCCTCGCAAGAATCGTAAGACCGTTTATATGGTCTTCGTGAAAAAGGTTTTTGGAAACAAGGCACTTGCCCCAAAATTAAAGGAGGATATTATGAAAATGAGAACCCTGTCTGTTTGTCTGGTTGCAGCCGTGTTGCTTGCAATTCCCTTTGCCGCAACGGGGGCGCCCGACGCCATTCACATCGGGGCCACGGTTTCGCAAACCGGCCATTTTTCATCGGAAATAGGCCCCTTCAAACGACTCATGAATGCCTGGGCCGGCATTGTGAATGAACAGGGCGGCATCATGGTCAAGGAATACGGCAAGAAGCTGCCGGTGAAGTTTACCATCTATGACGACAAAAGTGATCAGGCGACCGTCAAGAAGTATTACGAACGTCTGGCCACCGTTGACAAAGTCAATCTCATGCTGGGACCCTACAGCAGCCCGCTTACCTTTGCCGCCAGCACGGCGGCCGAAAACCATCAGATTCCCTTTATCGCCGTTTGCGCCAATTCACCCAAAATCTACACCCGTGGTTTCAAATGGATTGTCGGGGTGATAGATTTGGGCCAACGTTACACCTACCGCTACTGGGAAATGATCCGGAAAGAGGGGAAAGCGAAAAGTGTCTCCTTCGTGGTGGAGGACACCATTCATCCTCTGGGTGTCTTCAAGGGTTCCAAGGCGCTGGCGGAAAAGGCCGGACTGAAGGTGCTGACCAGCGATGTGGTTCCCGATAAAACAAGGGATTTCACGCCCATCATCACCAAGCTCAAGAAAGAAAACCCGGACATCATTTACGTCTCCAGCAACATCCCCTTTGCCATCAACTTCATGAAGCAGGCCAAAGAGATGAGTCTAAACCCTAATGAATATCATTGCATTCACCACAGCGGAGTCTTCCGGGACGCATTGGGAAGCGCCGCGGAAGATGTTATCGGCCAATCCTACTGGGTCGAGGGAATGAAACTTGGGGACACGCAACTGATCAACGACGTTCTTAAAAAGGCCGACGTCAGCGAGCCCATGTATCCCTGGTCTCCGGCCTATGTGGCGGCTTTTCAGATTCTTCGGAAGGCCATCGAGGATGCGGGAACCCTGGACAACAAAAAAGTGATGGAGCGCTTGAAGCAATTGGAAATGGAGACGGTGCTGGGTGAGGAGGTTTTTAGCGATACCGGCTACGGATCCATCAACACCTATCCCTCCCAGATTCAGGATGGCGTCTACAAGGTGATTTATCCGCCCGACGTGGCAACGGGGAAGCACCGCTATCCCCGCCGGCCCTTTAAATAGAACGCACCCTGAAAGGATTGGCGTGTCCGCGGATCTTATTCAACTCCTGGTGGGCGGGGTTCTGCTGGGGGGTATTTACGGCCTGGCGGCCTTCGGGCTTTCCATCACCTTCGGGGTTCTGAACGTCCTCAACCTGGCTCATGGGGAGTTCCTGATGTTGGGATCGCTTTTGAGCTACGGGCTTTTCGTGGGGCTGGGTATTAATCCGTTCATTTCAGCCGTTCTGGTGATACCGGTCTTCATGTTGCTGGGCGTTTTTTTCTATCTGCTCCTGCTGAAACCCATCATGGATAAACCGCCGCACCAACTCCTGGTGGCATCCATTCTGGTGACGATGGGCGCATCCCTTTTCATTGAAGATGTGACTTCATTTTTCTGGGAGCGCCCGGTCACCGGGATCTCCTATTCACTGCCGCCCATGGAATTTTCCGGCGTTGTAATTTCGTCCACGCGTCTGTTGATACTCTTGTTTATTTTTGCCCTTGCCTGCGGGATGCAGCTCTACCTGAAGAAGACCTTTGTGGGGAAGAGCATCCGGGCCATTGTTCAAGGGAGAGAGGGCGCCAAAATGGTGGGAATTCCCATATCCCGGGTATCCGCCCTTGCTTTCAGTATCGGCATGGCCCTTGCCGCATCAGCCGGCGCCTTTTACGTGACCCTCTTTACGGTCACACCGGTCATGGGAATACCGCTCACCATCAAGTATCTTTGCGTGGTGGTTCTGGGAGGCTTGGGAAGTATCGTGGGGTCGGTGTTCGGCGGGCTCATTCTGGGGATAGCGGAGACGCTGACCGCTTACTATTGGGGCGCTGAATGGTCTCCCACCATTGCATTCATCCTCTTGATTATCATACTGATTATCAAACCTGAAGGTCTGTTCGGGGCAAAAAAATGAGCCGTGGCGGCAAAAAACTCTTTTATTCGGTTGTCCTTCTTCTATGGGCCTTTCTGGCGGCGCTTCCATTCTTGGGATTTTCCTACGGTGTTGTCTGGGTCTTTCTCCTGGCCGTCTATTTCACCCTGGCGTTGAGCTATGATATCGTGGGCGGATATTTGGGGTACATGAACCTCGGTCATGCCTCGTTTTTCGGCCTGGGGGCTTACACCACCGCCATTTTGCTCAACCAGGGATTCAACCTGTTTTCCGCTCTTCCGGGGGCAATGTTGCTGGCCGCCGCCTTTGCCGCCGTGATCAGCTACCCCTTATTCAGACTTCGGGGGGCGTATTTTGCCCTGGCCACTTTCGGGCTGGTGAGCCTCATTGAAGTCCTGACGAACAATCTGCGGGATCTTACCGGGGGTTCCGGCGGCATTTCCACGCCGCCCGGTGACCATACGCTCCCCTCATATTACCTGGTGCTGGCGGTGGCGGGCGGGACCATGGTGCTGAGTCAAATCATTGCCCGGAGCAAATTCGGGCTCGCCCTTTTCAGCATTCGTGAAGACGAAGAAGTGGCCAAGGCTTTCGGGGTCCCCACGACCCTCTATAAAGGCCTGGCCCTGATCATCAGTTCGGTTCCCGCCAGTGTGGTGGGGGGGATCTACGTGTGGCATATGACCTACATCAGCCCGGAGTCCGTGTTCGGCCTTGAAATTGCCCTGAGCCCCATCATCATGGCCATGCTGGGGGGAACCGGGATCATGATCGGCCCTTTGGTGGGGGCCGTCTTTATCACACTGGTGCAGGAGTTTTTGTGGACCAAGGTTCCTTACTTTCATCTGGCCATGTATGGAACCGTTCTGGTTCTGTTGGGACGCTTCATGCCGGGAGGACTGGTTCGGATACGGTGGATCAGGCCGTTTATCCAGCGGCTGGATTTGGGGGAAGCGGTGGATTATTTCAGGAATGTGGATGCCGAAAGGATGCCGTAAATGGCCGTGAACGGTTTGCTTGAGTGTCGGAAGATATCCAAAATTTTCGGGGGCATTGAAGCCCTGACGGATGTGGATCTCAAAGTGGCGCCCAACAGCATCACAGGGGTGATCGGTCCCAACGGTTCCGGGAAGACGACACTATTCAACATCATATCGGGCGCATTGCCTCCCACGGGAGGGGATGTGATCTTTAAAGGAAAAAAAATTTCAAAAATGGGACCGGCCCAGGTGTGCCGCTTGGGCATTGCCCGGACTTACCAGTTGGTTCGGCCTTTTAACTCCCTGAGCGCCATGGAAAATGTTCTCATAGGCCTTGGGTTCGGAAGGGCCGCATCCATGGCCAAAAAGGATCGTGTGGCCGAGGCGTTCAGGATACTTCGGATGGTAGGGTTGGAGGGCAAGATGAACCATATGGCGGGGAGCCTTACCCTGGTGGAAAAGAAGCACCTGGAGATCGCCCGCGCGTTGGCCACCGCGCCGGAAGTTCTGCTGCTGGACGAGGTGGTTTCAGGACTGAATCCCACCGAAGTGACCCGGACCATGGGAACCATACAACAGATCCGGGAAAGCGGTATCACCATCATCATGATCGAACATATCCTGAAGGTGGTTTTGTCGCTTTGCGAACGGGTGCTGGTGCTTGATCACGGGGTTCGGATTGCCGAGGCCCCCCCGGAAGAGGTGGTTCGAGACGCGGGTGTAATTGACGCCTACATCGGAAAGTTTGAAGACGAGGAGGACTTACATGCTTGAAATGTCCAGCGTCAGCGCATGTTACGGTTCCATTCAAGCCCTGTGGAATGTGTCGTTCCGGGTCGATGAAGGAGAGATTGTCACGCTCTTGGGCTCCAATGGCGCCGGCAAAAGCACTGCCGTTAACGTGGCCCAGGGACTGGTTCGACCCATGGCGGGAGAGGTCCGGTTTCGGGGAGCGGTCGTTCAGCGTCTGAGCCCTCACCAAGTTGTCGAACGGGGTTTGTGTTTGGTGCCCGAGGCGCGCCATCTCTTCCCCCGCATGAGTGTGCTTGAAAACCTGGAACTGGGGGCCTATCCGCGTAAAGCCAGGGTGGTTCGGGGAGAAACGATCGAATGGGTATTTGATCTCTTTCCCAATTTGAAAAAACGGAAGAAACAGCGGGCGGGCACCCTTTCGGGCGGTGAACAGCAGATGGTGGCCATTGGAAGAGGGCTCATGGCCAAGCCGTCGCTTCTGATGCTGGACGAACCTTCCCTTGGGTTGGCGCCCCTCATCGTTGCCGAATTGTTCAGGACCATTTCCGAAATAAATCACCACGGCGTCTCCATCCTCCTGGTGGAGCAGAACGCCGCTCGTGCACTCAACCTGGCAAACCGCGCCTACGTCATGGAGACGGGCCGCATCACCCGGGAAGGCTCCGGAAAGGAACTCATGTCGGATGCGTCCATCCGGGAGGTCTATCTGGGGATGTGATCACGGCGGTTGCAAAAGAAAAGGTATTTGGCTGGTAACGTCCGGAGATAATGATTTCTTAATCAGGCAGGAGGTTGTAGTAGTATCGCATGGTGTCGCTCCGGGTGATGATGCCGATCAGATTCCCCTCGTTAACAACAGGCAGCCTTCCGATATCCTCTCGAACCATAAGCCTGACGGCGCTGATGACGCCGCTGTCCAGATCGATCTGCCGGACCTTGGTGGACATATAGGCCTTTACCGGAGCTTTCATCTGGGAATCTTTTCTGACTTTGCGAAAATCCCTTCTGGAAATGATGCCTACCACTTTTCGCCCTTCGGTGACGGGAAAACCCGTACACCCCTTCTTGCGCAGAAGAAGCGCCACCTCCTCCATGGTGGTGTGCGGTGATACGGAAAAGACGGGATAGCTCATGAGATCGCTGATTTTTACGGCGGCGCGTTGGTTTCTCTGCAACAAATCATGGACCCATGCCACCGCGTCCTCGAGGCTCACATGACGCAGCAACGCGCTGCCGGCGTTGGGGTGGCCGCCGCCGCCCAATACCTGCATAACGGCCCAAGATCCACCGTTTCTGGAGCACTTCTGCCGATTACCAGACAACGATCCCTGGTTTTTTCGAAAAAGACGCCCACCGCCACATCAACGTTTAAGATGTCCCGGTACATGTCGACGACAAGAGAAAGCCCCGGCACGTGCCCCTTGATCTCCAATATGCCGATGCTGACCGTATAATCATCCAGCTTTTCTCTTTGGGCGGTTTTCAGCATTTTATAGAGCAGATCCTTCTGTTTCGGACCATAGGCGGGGCGGAGAAAATTCTGGATTATGGCCAGGTCTCCCCCCTGCGCCAGCAGGAAGGCGACGGCCTTTGCGTTTTTGGCGGTGGTGGAGGGAAAGCTCATGCTTCCGGTGTCTTCATAGATGCCTGCCAGAAACAGTGTGGCCTCAATGGGGGTAATGGGGATTTTATCCCTTTTCAGTCGGCGGACCAGAAGCGTGACCGTGGCCCCCACTTTTTCGATGAAAGCCGCTGATGCGCAGGATTCGCCGGCGCCTTCATGATGATCCCAAATATGAATATCCAGATCCTTTTTGGCTTTGAGATCCTTCAGCCCTTCCAGGCGGGACCATCGGGGCGCATCCACCGCAACCAACCTGGACACGGCAGCTAAACCCACCTCTCCAGGCGTTTTGAAGGCGAAAAGGTCCTTATGGAGCGAAATGAAGGCTTTCACATTGGGATTCAAGCTCTTGGGCAGTACTGCCGATGCCCCCTCGTAGATTCGGGTCGCGGCAAAGACGGAAGCCACTGCATCAAAATCGGAATTTTTATGGGTTGTTATGATTTCCATCCATGAAATCCTCTTTCCAAAGAAAGTCCGGGACGTTTTGACGACCTTTCATCAAGATCCGCTTCGAAGGTCCCTCACATTGATTATCCGTCGTATGGTCACAAATCTTTAACGGAAAAGTATTCATGATTCCACGGCCTCTTGACCTTTTGTAAGCGGCAAGGTATCAAATCCCTGAATGCATTATATCATGGCTCGCCCAATGACAATATTTTCTTCTACAACAATATCCGGTCCGATCCCACCGGCACCACCATGGGGGCCAAACCATTCCGGTGGACGCCGGCGAGAAGATCAACCATACGGACGATTCGGAGACGTCGGTGGGCCTCCATCCCTCCTCAGATGTCCAACAGTACCGTCATATGGGCTCCGACGTTCACGGCAGGCACCTAACCCTCAAAAACGTCATTGCCCGACCCACAACACCCTCAGGCAACGCCGGCCTGAACCGGACAAGTTATGAATAGGATGAGAGATTCGCTCGCTCTTTCAGTTTTTCCGACTAAATGAAAAGCTGAACCTTGCTGCTCGCGGCTTCATCCAGAAATGTGGCCACACCGCAATAGGTCAGGCCGGGATAATCCACCATTTCTTCGTGTTTGAAACCCATCAGGTCCATGGACATCTCGCACACGAAAATCTTGACGCCCATTTCCGCGGCCACTTCCATCAACTGGTCCAGGGAGGCCACATTCTTCTTTTTCATGAGAGACCGCATCATGCTGGTTCCCATCCCTCCCATGTTCATTTTGGAAAGCTTTACGCCGTCCGCGCCTTTGGGGAGCATGGTTCCGAACATTTTGCCCATGAAGTCTTTATTTCCGACATTCTTACTCTTATCTCTCAACACGGGTGTGCCCCAGAAAGTGAAAAACATCACCACATCCATTTCCATTGCCGCGGCCCCCGTGGCAATGATAAAGGATGCAAGGACCTTATCCAGGTCTCCGCTGAAGACGATCATCGACAATTTTTCCTCAGGGGCGCCGTTTGCAAGGGGCTGCAATTGCCCCTTAATTTCTTCGATCTGCTCACTCAACTGCTCAAGACTTAGCGCCTTTTTCTCAGTTTCAGTCTCTTCCTTTTTAACAGCGTTTTCTAACATGTCGTCCTCCTTTCAATTTTGTTAACAGTGTTAACTTTTAGGCCAAATTAATACCAGCTTTATGGCGCCCGATTAGGCATCTTATCTAAACAAGTTTTTCTTTGACCTCCTCCATTGCACTGCGGAGGGTTTCCAGATAAACAAGGGCGTTCTTTCTTTCCGTAGGCTCCATTTTGAGAAGGAGCTGTTGATGAATATCGGTTTGAAATGTGTCAATCTCACGGGCAAGCTCCGATCCATTGGAAGTTAAACTGATGAGCCTTACGCGAGCGTCCATAGGGTCGTTGATTTGTTGAAGAAGTTCCTTATTCATTAGATTTTTGACAAGCTTGGTGACCCGACTCTTTGCCACATCCAGCTTCTGGGCCATATCCTTGACCGTCAAATAGTGCTCTCCGTTAAAAAGCATCAGGCACTTGATCTCCGCATAGGGGAGATCAAATTTCCGGGACTCATAAAACTTCCGATCTTCGCAACATTCGACCATTTCGGCGATCAAAAGCTTTATCCGCTCCGTCTGATAATCGAGCAATTCGTTCTTGGTCTTTCCATGATTTTTATTCATAGTATGAACAATATATGTTCTATTGGGTGTGCATGTCAAGGGAAAAAATCTACAAATTTTAAAAAAGCATTTAAATATTTGAAATAATATATAAATTTTGCGGTCGACAAGCCATCACAATAGCGCACATGGATCACACTAATAACGAAATTTGCAAAGGAAAAAGAATACTGCAATGGAATTGAATCGTGGATATGGAAAGAATGAGCGTCTGCAACGCCTATTGTTCAGAAAAATTGGACAGGCGCCTCAAGATCTGCGAAAATCATCACATTTCCCGTTCACGTCCGATTAAGCCTGCAACCGCTAACTGGAAACCGGCAACAACCCTACATCAGGACAGGAATATTACGATGCTTCAAATTTCCGACCGAATTTCCATACCCTTAAATGAAATCGACCTTCACGCCATACGGTCTCAGGGGGCGGGGGGACAGAACGTCAACAAAGTTGCCACTGCCGTGCACCTGCGTTTCGACATCAATGCCTCATCTCTTCCCGATTTCATCAAGGAGCGTCTTCTCAAATTAACCGATCAGCGGATCACGAAGGAAGGTGTCATTGTCCTCAAGGCACAGCAGTATCGCACGCAGGGCAAAAACAGAGCAGAGGCGCTGTTTCGACTGCGAGACCTGGTTCGAAGTGTCGTCGCCACGCCCAAAAGGCGTAAACCCACGGCCCCGACCCGAAAGGCCCGTGAAAAACGGCTGCAACACAAAATACAGAGAGGCAGAATCAAAACGCTTCGAAAAAAAATAGGCCGGTCCGACAGGGATTGGAGTTAATGTTTTCCGGGCTCAAAATTTCGTTTGGCGGCCAGAAAACTTGGCAGATGGCGAAGGAAATAGTACAGGCTTCGTCGATGTTCCCACAGACGACGCCGAAACCGCCTGCGCCATGCGGGATCCGTGTAAAACTGCTTCACATGCCGGTTATAGAGTTCTTCAAGAACCTCTTTGGAATCGATACTTCTGGGCACAAAAACAAAATTGAGGCAATTCATTTGACGCCAGTCTTCATGGAGCATGCCTTCATCCCCAATGGAATCCCAAAGGGGTGCCCCGTGAAACGGTGTGAATTTGCTCATGTTCATGTCATCAAGACCCAGGGAAAGGGCAAACCGGGTGGTCTTGCGGATTGAGGCACGGGTTTCACCGGGAAGGCCCATCATGAACAATCCTTTGGCCCTGAGTCCTTTTGCTTGAATGCGCCTGACCGTATCGCGAACCGCTTCAAGATGGACACCCGGTTTGTGGATGGCCATTTGAGTTTCATCCCCGGTTTCAATACCCAGGGAGAGCTGCAGAAAACCTGCTGCTTTCAGCATCTCCAGCAATTCATCGTCGCAATGACCGACGCGCACGGCGCAGTTGAACTGCATTCCCAGCGGTTTTGATATGAGAAGGGTGCAGAATTCAGCAATGCGGTTGCGGTGGGTGGTAAAGAGATCGTCATAAATATTCACGTGGCGAACCCCGAAACGCTTTCGCAAATAGGCGGCATGGGCGTAGATATAGGCAGCTTTGTTGTAACGGTACCCCCGGCTGAAAACGGATCGGTCACAGAAGGAACACTGGTAGGGACATCCCCGGCTGGTGACCATGGTCGCACCGGGGGTGTGAATGTAGCTGAAAAGCGGCAGGTTGTATCCTTTGGGGAATCCTTGCAGCTTTTCATAAGCCGGAAATGGAAGATCATCCAGATCGGGAATATGCGGTCGGGGTTCATTCTGGACCGGCCGGTCTCCATCCCGGTAGGCGATTCCCTTTATGTCTTCAGGCGATGTTCCGGAGGCCAGTTCGGCCAGGGTTACCTCCCCTTCTCCCAGGCAGAGAAAATCAATGGCCGTGAATTTATCCAACAGTGCCGACCCCAGGGCTGATATGTGAACCCCGCCGAAAACCGTCTTTATGTGAGGACGCTGTGCTTTGACTCGAACCGCAAGGTCATAACCGTCCAGAAATCCCGAGGTTGTGGCTGAAAAGCCGACCATGTGCGGATTTTTGTCCAGAATGCTTTGAACGTGGGCATCATTGCTCAGGGAGCCCCCGGGTCCAAGGCAGTCCAGTACGAAGACCTCATGGCCTTCCCGCTCCAGATAAGCCGCCATGGAAAGCAGCCCCAGGGGGGCCATGCGGTTGGCGACGGCGGTTATGTCTTTTTTCCCGGGAACCCAGTTGGATCCCGTGGGATGAACCAGTACGATTCGCATCATAAACCCATATCATTCATCCGGAAAATCCCCCGGATTTCCCTGAACAACGATACCTCTCAGGTCAGTTTTCGGTGGGACCAGGGAAACATGGCTCTCAGCGTCAGTCGCGCATTCAACAAACTGAGCCGCACATTGTCGGTGAACAGACGAAAATGAGAAATCCGGTCTTCATTTGCAGGATAGAAGTGGAAATATCCACTTCCAGAAGTTCAATTCCGGC
>ADZZ01000388.1 GCA_000179315.1 delta proteobacterium NaphS2 | reverse complement strand
TTCACCGGTAGCTGCAATTCTTCTTCCAGGTATTTCACTATCCCGTCCATTACCCGCTTGGCCGCTCTTTCCGATTTTACCAAAATGAGAAAATCATCTGCCCATCGGCAATACCGGTGGCCTCTTCTTTCCAGTTCCTGATCCAGTTCATTTATCACCTAAAACCTGCAATCTATATTATGGGCCGTTGCAGCCGTAGCTCTATCCCCGAATCCGATGGGTCCGGAAAACATTTTCTTGGCGCTTGGCCTTGAAAACAATAGTGCTGGGCCAGTAGGCGCGGCGGATTGTGAGCAAATGCTCAAAATCCGCTGCAGCCGGGCAAACTGGTCCCGCTGTTTATACGACCGTTCCCCTTTTTTGATCCTGCCGGCTCGCCGTTAAGCGAACGACAGGTTTTGAATCGAATCCTCCAGATATATCCACCGTTTTTTGAACGGATAGCTCTTTGACAATTTTAGATGCCAACGGCGGCTGCGGGTGACCAAACGCGCCGGAACAGTGATCAGCCACATCCTGATGGTGTTGGGTTCTTCTTTGAATCCAGCTTCGTCGTTCAGCCACATCATCCATACCATCAGATTGTAAGCCATCATGCAGGTTTGGAAAATAGCTGAGTTCGCCCAGAAGTCCTGCGTCAGAATACTGCCCGAAGCCATGTGGTTTTTGCACCACTCAATCCAATTCTCGCTGGTCGCTCGTTGCCCGTAGTATTTGTGGGAAGCCATGGGGGAGAGTCCCATGTTGCTCACATAGCAGAAATAGTTGTACTGCACTTTGGTCAGATCAAATAGGAGATCCCCTTCAACTTCGCTGGTAATGGCTTCACGCACTGCGACAAACCGACGGGCCTTTTTCCATCCCCGGCATTTGAACTCGAATTCAGTGCTTTCAAGACCGGGACGATTTCGGATTTTTCGCCATTTCTTGCTTGAAAGCAGCTTTTCAAGGCCTTTCAGTTTGACCTTTATCAGGTACTGCGTGGCCTTTTCCTCCAAAAGATCGAGCAAACCCCCGTGGAAAAAGGCGCTATCGGCTCGGACTGCTACCGACCATACCCGTTTGGGAAGTCGGGCAAAGCACTCATTCATGAATTCCACACAGCCGTTTGCAGAATAGGCCCCACCCGCACGGAACCAGTTATGCAGACACTCGCGGTTTTCAGCAACAAAACACAGAAGCGGATGGTAACTTTTCTGTCCCTTCTTCTTGGGGTTATACCCCTTTTCGGCACCCTCTTGGGAACCGTAAACACCACGGACCGTTGAATCCATGTCCAAGGTAACTTTGCCAAACCATTTCTTGGTCCAGACCTTCCTTCGTGCGGTATCCTCAACATCCGCCAGCTCTTTGCAGTGGCGCGCCGAAAAGAGACGGAAGATTCGACCAAAAGTCGTCGCATCAGGGRATTTCTCCCAGCGGAAAAGTGCTCGAAGAACGTCATCATTTTTCAGAATAATGGTATGAGCCATATGTTTGATGCCGGCCAATACGCCCATCATCAGCATCTGGACAGCATCGGTAACCTGGTATTCGGCATTGGGTGCGCGCTCTATGGCAACTGTCCGCTCGATAATTTTTGCAAGCCCGATTTTTTCGGCGAAGCGGCCCAAGTGAACAAGCCCGGCATTGCCGGTGAGGTTTTTTTCGCTAAAAGTAACATAATATTTGCGCATCATAACGGTGTCCCAAATTTCGATGTATTATGATGCGTATATAACATAAAACCAGTTATATGACTAGCTTTTTATCAAAATAGCATGCATTTTTTAGGTAACACGATGTTTGATAGCAACGGCGATACGGGTGAACCCTGGGGGCACCCCTTGGTTGTCTTTTCCAATTTCCCATCTACCATCACTCCCGCTTTTAACGCTCTCGCGATCAGCGTTACAAGCGCCTCATCTGCAATCTTCCTGCGGATGAGTTTCAAAATAAGACCATGTGGGATTTCGTCAAAGAAACTTTTCAAATCAACGGATGCACACCATTCGTACCCTTCCAGCACAATCGCCTGTACATGCTTGATGGCTACATGCTGGCTCTTTCCCCTGCGGAACCAAAAATTGGATGCCGTAAAGGTCGGATCAAATATCCCCTCAAAAACCAAATTTACACTTTGGGATACGATTCGATCCATTACCACGGGGATTCCTAATTTCCGCTTCTTGTCGCTCCCTTCTTTTCGAATCAGCACCCTTCTGGCAGGTTTGAAACGGTAGGTTCCTGCTTTAAGCTTCTCATGAATGAGGTTCAAAAGCTCTTCTGCCCTTTTATCAAAGGCATCTACCGTCATTTGATCTATCCCCGCTGCACCGGCGTTCTTCCTGACCTGCTGCCACGCCGTCCGCAGTCGTCCCGGGCTGTAGACCCTTTCTAAAATCTTCTCTTGCTTCACTAATAGCCTCCGTGACCCGTCTTAACGCTTAAGATTGCCGGGTTGCAGATGGTCCTGTGACCGGAACCGGACCCCTTATGGCCTCCAAGACTCTCCGTCTTTCAGGCATTCCTCATGGAATTCGGGTGTCCCCCTTCGGTTTTCTGGTTCCTTCTTTTCCGCTGCAACTCTATGTCGGCTCATCAGCGCTGTCACCATCACTTCTCGTCCACGGCTTTCCATGCCTCAACGACGATTATGAGACATCCAGGCTTCTTTTCCTGGTCGTCGGGATTTTCTCCTCCACTCCGTTACCGGGCTTCATCGGTCCCGAGTTATCAGTACTATCCGTGGATCTGCCACCCTCCAACCCCTTCACCGTTTCAGGGACTCCTTATCCGGTTCGGTTTTCTAACCTCTTGCGCAGCCTTCGAGGTCAGGTCAGTAGGGCTTCCCTGGGTAAGACGCAGCACCTCCCCATATCCCGTCCAACTTCACTTCGGTTCGGTCCACCGGATATCAGGTCTCGCTCTTTCACGCCTGCTCGACCTCCTCCCCGCTGCCATATAGTTGGTTCGCTGTTCGCTACGTACATGGGTTCTGCCTCATGCTTCCTCCGGACAGCCCATTTCTGGTACTGCCCTTGCCCTGTTGGCGTAGCCCTTCCGTCCGGTAACGGCGGGCAGTTTTACTTCCGGCAACCCGTGCCAGAAGAACGGCGTCTACGTCATGCCAGGCGCACGTCAATTACAACCGCCTAAAGGCGGTGGCTTGGAACCAAGGGCCGCCTAAACGCGGCTAATAAGACTCTACCGTGAAGTCGTCATCACGGGCACGCTCAGCAACATTTTGGAGTTCGATATAATATTGGGCAATTACTTCATCGGTAACATTTCCAGAGGAAGCAACAAAATACCCGCGTGCCCACAGATGACGACCCCAGAACTTTTTCGCCAATTGCCGATTTTCGCTGAGCAGCTTTCTTGAGGTTTTCCCTTTGATTCGACCAATCACCTGACTTACAGAATGATATGGTGGAATCGACACAAAGAGGTGCACATGGTCTTTGGAAACGTGGCCTTTGATAATCTCAATATCCATCGATTTACAGATTTCGCGTATCAGATCACGAAGCCGTGTTCCCACGTTTCCAAAAAGAACCGGCTTGCGGTACTTGGTTACCCATACAAAATGATATTTCAGATCGTAAACAGAATGTGATGTCTTGCGGTAGTTTTTCATAACACCGCAAGCCTACTAAAGTAGTCGCCTGAAGGCGAGGGATTTTCTCCCATTCCCCAAAAGAGACATCAAGCCCTATGCCTCCGCCACCCACGACAAGTACACGGTCTCCGACCAGTGCATACCTGCTGAGAACATCCAAGGGCGGCATGAATTTCCACAATATCAAAACCAGCCTTTTGGGCCCTTCCAGCCGCCTCGGAAAACTTTTCTATTAACCTTCCGATTTCGGTTAGCGACAATTCTCTCGGCGCTTCGGCAGTCGGACGGCATGGCAAAGGGGAAGGCGCCAGCAGGGCGACCCTACGCCTTGTGCGCCTCCGTGCCACAACTGAATACCAATCATCGTGTCATTGGCATGCACAAGATCAACCAGTTCTCTTAATCCATCAATGAATCTGTCTTCATAAAGGCTTAAACTCACGCCTCTGGCGGATATATCAACCGAGCAGGGTTCCAACATGATCAGTGCCACACCACTTCGGCTGCGAACCTCATAAAACCTCTTATGCCTTTCAGTGACCACTCCATCCGAGAATAGAGTTTGCACGGGGGTCATTACCATCCTATTTTTTAGCACCATTCCTCGGATCTTGATAGGTGTGAACAGGTTAGCCTAATTCATTTCCATTAGCCTCTCTGAATGCCAATTTTCTCTTCCGCAACCAGCTCAATATCTATTGAGGGATCACCTTGTTATCAAACCCGCCTGATCAAGTATCTACCGCCGCTGCATCCGTTCCCAGATCCTTCTGACCCTTGCCCGGGCGTTGTCTAGATAGGCCTGCTCGGATTGGGGAAAAAACGGACATCAAATTCAACGGCCTTGAGCCGGCTTACCGTTCTTTCAATATTTCCCCTCTCAGCACGCAGAAATTCTTCTATCATTGAACCCACCTTGACCGCCTGTCGCAACGAACGTTGTAGATGCGTCCTGGCGTCCTCGTCGGTTAGCACCAACACGTGGCCCTGACAGAGAATCTCGACATCAAGATGGCTCAAGTATTCCAGAGAACGGCAAAAGGCGTCATAGTCCGCCGGGAAATCGCTCATGATGAAGCCATTCCCGTGATCGGTACCAACGGCCTCGGATCCCACCAGCAGTCTTTTTTGAGCGACCCAGTAGCTCATGAAGTCCCAGGTATGCCCGGGGGTGTACAGGGCCTTCACGCTGAGGCCTTGCTCCAACTGAAGCTTATGACCCGGAGAAAGTACCAAGTCCACCTCAAAGGGCTCGTAGCGGTCTTCATGGCCGGTTGTGCCGTTTAAAGATTGCGTCTTCTGAATCTCGATTGAATTCAAATCCCTTATGCGTCGAATAACACCGGGACGCGCCAGAATTTCCACCGCCCGGGCGGAACAGGCAATCTTCATCTTCGGCCAGATACGTTTAAAGTGGGCCGCGGCTCCCACATGATCGAAGTGCGAATGGGTCAAAAAAAGATATTCAGGCGTTCTACCGCCCAAAAGCGGTTTCAGGTCCGCTTCATAACGCCTTCCCAGAGCGGTGATCCCCGCGTCAAACAACACGGGCGTTTCGCCATCCAGGAAATACACGGGAAAATGGGGGTGACCCAGTACGTAAAACCGTTCTCGGATTCTTCCCTTCCCTCCAATTTTCAATGCGGCCCCTTTCCACACTATGGAATCAGTGCGTCCTCCTACCAGGAATGGGAAATTGCCCCGGCCTTGCACGCCTCCACGCACGGAAGGGGCGGCGGACTGGCGGAAGCGGGTTTGCACGGATTGCATTCATATTTGAGTTTTTTCTTTTTGTCCGCACTCACAACGGCCACGGGCTCGTCCCTCAAGGGGTCATTCGGATCCTCATCCGCCACCAGGAATATGCCGGCGGGACATGCCGACACACAGTCGCCGCAACCATTGCATTTATCCGTGTCGATCGTAATGAAAAAGTCGCCGGAACCATCCTTATACCCATAATTTGCCAACATCTTGTCACCTCCCGATTGCGCATCTCATGCGCTAAAAAGTAAAAAAAAGCCGTCAACAGGCTATTGTTTCAACATAAAAAAGATTTCCCCATTATCTTCCTGGCATCGAAGAACGCTGCCACGCTTTTCAAGCCGTTCCAGATGAGTCAAAAGAACGCCTACGCGACGGACAAAAACAACCGGATCATCATTCGGGCTGAAAGTGTCTTCCAGATCCAGCAGCCTGCACTTGTCTAAAGACAGTCTTTCAAGGATCTTGTCTTCTCTCCATCTAATACCCTTTGCAATATCTCCTATCGATCTCAACCCGTCCGTCATGGGAAGACCGTGGGAGGGAAATACGTATCCGGACTTCTCAACATATTTTCCCAGCTTCTTCAAGGAAGACTCATATTCATTCAAATCAGAACCGAATCCGTTCAAGCCGCCGGTTAAAGTGGTCATCTTTTCCATAAGTGCATCACCGGAAAAAAGAAGACCCTTCTCCTCTTCCCACAAACTCAAGTCCCAGGGACTGTGCCCGGGATTGAAAATGACCTGAAACCTCAGCTTTTCGGTCTCTATGATTTCACTGTCATGCAGGCCATGATCAATTCTTGCCTCTCCAAAAGTGGGATACCAGAAGTTATCAATGACCGCCCTGTACCATTCGCCCCTTTGGGAATTTTGCCGCAAATACTCGTGAAAGGTATTTTTAAAAAGGGATTTCATAAAGGCGATATATTCGCCATATTGCGCCACGTGCTTTTCCGCCTTCCAATAAACCGACTGCAGGATTTCAGTTTCGCTTGTGAGCTGTACGGCGGCCCCCATATGGTCCGGATGCGCGTGTGTGTAAATGATTTTCGAAATATCCTTTATGGAGAATCCCAATCGGAAAAGACATGACGACAATTCTTTCGCATAATCTTCACGCCAGGGTCCGGTGTCGATCAGGACCAACTCCCTGTCAATGATCAAAAAGATATTGACAACGGCGGTCCTTCCGCCCAAAGAGAAATATGGAATCTCAATCCGTACCAGATAAGGGAATACCTTTTCTACCTGAAAGGCGCCGCCATCCAATTGCCATTGCTCTCTATATTAATGCTGTAAATTCTCCCAGATGACGGAATAGCCCTGACCGCGACCCACGCACATGGTCGTTAGCCCGTATCTGGCCTCGGGCTTCTCCTTGAACAGTCCCGCCAGAAAAGCGACGAGCCTGGGACCTGACGACGCCAGAGGGTGTCCGTAGGCGATGGCGCCTCCCCACCGGTT
Source organism: delta proteobacterium NaphS2 (assembly GCA_000179315.1). Classification (GTDB taxonomy): domain Bacteria; phylum Desulfobacterota; class DSM-4660; order Desulfatiglandales; family Desulfatiglandaceae; genus NaphS2. Next base: position 23,981 of record ADZZ01000388.1, on the reverse strand, counting down.
GACTCTTGGGTCGTCCCATTTCAAACCCAGACGATCCAGGCAATACAAAGCTTGGACCGCAAACGCTTCGTTCATCTCAATAATGTCCATATCATCCATGGACAGCCCCGCCTTCTTCAGGACCTTTTCCGTTGCCGGAACAGGTGCAATTCCCATAATGGTCGGGTCGACGGCTGCAACGGCCGAGGCAACCCAGCGCATCTTGGGTTTCAAATCCAATTCCCTGGCCCTGCTTTCGTTCATCAGCAGAACGGCACAGGCCCCGTCATTCAGTCCTGACGCGTTGCCGGCGGTGACATTGCCGTTTTCCCGAAACGGCGTCTTAAGGGTTGCAAGGCCTTCCATGTTGGTTGAAGGCCTCGGGGGTTGATCCTTGTCCGCAACCATGCGGGTGCCGTCTTCCAACTCCACCTCAACGGGAATGATCATGTCTTTCATCTTTCCCGCGTTAATGGCTTTATCGGCCTTCTGCTGGCATTGCACGGCGTATTGATCCGCCATTTCCTTTGTAAATTCGGGAAACCGAAGGTGAATATTTTCGGCGGTCATGCCCATATTGAGGGCCGATTCTCCTCCCATCGCCTCGATGGCCCTGGGGTGCGGATTGCGCATATACCCCATGGGAAGGTGGCCCATATGCTCAACCCCTCCGGCAATGAGACAATCCGCCATGCCCGCTGCAATATGGGTCACGCCAAAAGAAACGGCCGTAAGGCCGCCGGCGCACATCCTGTCTACGGAACAGCCCGGCACTTCGTGGCCCCAATCGGCAAGCATGGAAACCATCCGCCCCAAGGTACCGCCCTGCTCGCCTATCTGGTTGGTCGCTCCCCAAATATTGTCCTCAATCATGTCCACGGTGACCTTTGGATTTCGCTCAAGCAGCGCCTTCAGCAAAGGGATCACCAGATCATCCGCGCGCGTCTTCCAGAAAAGACCCTTCTCGCCGGCTCTGCCGAAGGCAGTTCTCACAACGTCCACCACCACCACTTCTTCAAGTTTTTGTCCCATTTTCAAACTCCCTGTATTTAAAAGGCCTCTTCAGCCATTTCTACCACTTCACGGCCGCTACGCATGCAGGTTTCAAGACGCGCAACGGTCAACGGCAGGGTGACGCCCGCAAAATAGGTGGCCTGCCAAATTTTTCCCGAAAGAAAATCCGTTTTCTTTCCCTCATCCATGGCCTTTTGAGCGATCACGGCCATGTCCAACAAGCGCCATGCAACCGTCACTTCACCGAAACACAGAAGCGCCGGATAGGTGCACGAACTCCAGTGGAGGGGATCACTCTTGGACCGGTCGGCCATCACGGCGGAGACCTGGCCCAGTTTCTCGACGGTATTTGCCAGTTCCCGGATCTCCTCTCCAAGGACCGGGTGATTCGCATGTTCCGAGCAAAATCCCTCTATCTCCTTCATGTAGGCCTTGAAGGAAGCACCGTCGTTCATTCTCATTTTTCGGCCCATAAGATCCATGGACTGGATCCCGTTCGTTCCCTCATATAAGGAAACGATCTTTGAATCTCTCAGGTATTGCTCCAAGGGATATTCCCGGCAATATCCATACCCGCCCAGACACTGGACGGCGGTTTCACACACCTTGAATCCCAGATCGGAACAGTATGCCTTTATAATGGGCGTCATGAATTCAGTCAGGTTCTTATAATGTGTCTTTTCGTCACCGTCTTCCAGGGCATGGGAAAGATCGTCCCAATAAGCACCGGCATAAATCATGGAACGCATGCCATCGACAGTGGCCTTCATCCAAAGAAGCATCCGACGCACATCCGGATGATCAATAATGGGAACATATCCTTTTTTTCTTCCGCAAAGATCAGACCCCTGCACCCTCTCTTTCGTGTATGCCAACGCATTTTGATACGCCGTGCTTCCCAGGGTCATGCCACTCACGCCGCTGTTGATACGGGCCTCGTTCATCATCACGAACATGTGGGCCAACCCCATATTTTCCCTGCCGCACAGATAGCCGATACAGCCGTCATTATCTCCAAAGTTAAGGGCACAGGTGGGCGATGCATGCAGCCCCATCTTCTTTTCCACCCCGGTACAAACCACATCATTGAACTCTCCCGGGGAGCCGTCCGCATTCACCCTTATTTTGGGCACCACAAAAAGAGATATGCCTTTGATTCCCTCCGGCGCGCCTTCAATGCGTGCCAGAACGAGGTGTATGATATTTTCAGTGAGGTCATGCTCTCCCCAGGAAATGAATATTTTGCTTCCCTTGATCTTGAAATGGTCCCCTTCCCGGTAGGCCGTGGACCTTAGCGCGGCAAGATTGGAGCCGGCATTGGATTCGGTGAGCGCCATGGTGCCGGCCCATTGGCCGCCGTACATCTTGGGAACGTAACGTTCTTTCAACTCTTCAGATCCAAACGCTTCTATCAGGTGCGCCGCACCCCGCGTCAAGCTGGGCGCCATATTAAAAGACTGTGCCGCCCCATACATGAGATCATTGATGACAATCCTCATCATATGGGGGAATCCCTGGCCCCCGTATTCAGGATCATGGATGGCGGCAGTCCATCCGTTTTCGCCGTAATCCTTGAATGCCGCTTTAAATTCGGGCGCGCAAAGCACCCGGCCATCTTCAAATTTTACTCCCCAGTTTTCACCGATTTCCTGTAGCGGATCGATCCGCCCCTTTGCAAATTTCACCGCCTCATTCACCAGCATATCGAGTGTGTCCTCGTCCAGCTCTCGGTACCTTTCCATTTGACAGAGCCTGCCATAGTTCAGCTGGTCCTTCAGGATGAAAAACAAGTCCCTTTCATCGATCTTAAAATGCCCCATTATTTCATTTTTCTCCCTTTTTCCTCTGTCGGCAAAAAAACCGCAGCTCCGATCATAACGCCGTAACCGGTTGAACCCGTTGCAAGTCCCCTTACCGGCACTGATATACGGGTTTTCTTTTCTCAAGAAAGGCCCGGGCGCCCTCCTTCATGTCCTCGGTCGCTGCGAGGCCGGCCCACTTATCGGATTCCAATTCCAGCCCTTGTTCAAGGGAAAGGTCCGCGGTTCGATTCAGTACTTTTTTTGCCGCATTCACCCCCAGAGGACCTTTTTTGACAATTTTTTTGGCCAATTGCATCGCCGATTCCATAACCTTGCCTTCCGGGACCACCCTCTGGACTAGACCGATCCTCAAGGCCTCCTGTGCCTCAATGGTTTCCCCAGTAAATACCAGCTCTTTCAGTTTTCCCAGAGATATATGGTAAAGGGCGCGCCGGGTCCCGCCATTTCCCGGAAAAATGGACAGATTGACTTCGGGGAACCCGAATTTAGCCGTTTCTTCGGCACAACGGATGTCGCAGCACAGTGCCATTTCCAGCCCACCCCCGAAACAATAGCCGTGAATCGCAGCAATGACCGGCCATTCACAATTCTCCACGACCGAATAGATTTGATGGCTCCTCATCAACCGACGTTTTGCGGTATCCGGTGTGAGATCCAAGAACGGCTTTATATCAGCTCCCGCTGCAAAGGCTTTGTCTCCGCCGCCCCTGAGAATCACGCATCTGATCTCATCCCTTCGATCGTCAAGCGTCCCGAACGCATCGGCAATCGCCAGTTTTGTAGGCACGTCAAGGGCATTCATGGGCGGATGATTGATGGTCACCACGGCAATTTTTTCCTTGATTTCCAAGTCCGCAAGTTCCCGGCTCATCTAGGCCCCCTTTTTCGTCCCGTCATCGTTGTATTCGTACCATCCCCTGCCGGTCTTCCGACCCAGTTGCCCGGCCTTGACCTTTCGTCTGAGAAGGACGGGAGGATAGAAGCGCATATCCTTGCTGTCTTCATAAATGGCCGTCAGCGCCCCCAACGATACGTCCAGTCCCACCATGTCCCCGGTTTCAAAAGGGCCCATTTTCCGTCCAAAGGCCAACCGCACCCCTTTATCGATATCTTCCATGGTTCCCATGCCTTGCGCCACCAATCCGATGGCCTCCACATAACTCACCAGATTGATCCGGTTCAGGAGAAATCCGGCCATATCGCTCTCCACACGGACCGGTTCCTTACCCAATTTGCGAACAAACGCCACACCCTTCAGCATGGATTCTTCCGAGGTTCCGACGCCTCTGACAACTTCCACCGCCTGCATCATGGGGACAGGGCTGAAAAAATGAAGACCGATGACTTTTTCGGGCCTTCGGGTAACGCCTCCCAGTTCGGTTATGGGAATTGCAGAGGTGTTACTGGCCAACAACGCGTCACTCCCGCAGGCCTCATCCAGTTTCCTGAATACGTCCAGTTTCACGTCCAGGTTTTCAAACACAGCTTCAATGGCAAGATCGGCTTCAACCGCCATGGAAAAACCGGGGCATGATTTAATACGGCTCAGAATCGTCTCCTTTGGCTCATTGAGCTTCCCCTTGTCCACGAATTTGCCCACCGACCACGCAATACGTTCCAATCCCCGATCAATCACTTCCTGACTCACATCGCTCAAAATCGCTTCAATTCCGGATTGCGCACAAGCCTGGGCGATCCCGCTACCCATCAATCCCGCACCAACAATAAACACTTTTTCCATACACCACGCTCTCCTCTCTGCCATCTCTGGCATGACCCTCAACCGCCACACCATATTGTTTGGTAAAAATCAATTCCCTAAGCGACCTGCAGGTGATTGCTATTGTGCCAGAAAACCACCGTCAATCAAGTGTACCGTTCCACTCGTGTAACTCGACGCATCTGAGCATAAAAGTAATACGGTTCCGATGACCTCCGAGGTCTTTCCGGATCTTTTCAATGGAATTTGTTTAATCAGACGATTGTAGAACTTATCACTGTTCTTGAATGCGGTTATGAATTCCGTTTCCAAGATGTGAGGCGCCACCGCATTGACGCGAACGTTATACCTGGCCCACTCTACGGCAAGGGACTTTGTTAGTAGAATAACACCTCCCTTTGAAGCGGAATAGCCGGCTGCGTGAGAAGCCCCAGCAATTCCATAACTAGCTGCAATATTTACGATATTTCCGCCACCAGATTGAATCATATGTTTGCCGACGTGCTTGCAGCAAATAAAGGTCCCTGTGAGGTTGATGCCAATGAGTCTTTCCCAGTTTTCGATCGGCAGGTCTTCGGAAGGCGTATTCAGTAGTCGGCGCAACGCCGGCGTTATTGATTAGTATATCCACCCGTTGGAACTCGGATATGGACTGATTTAACAAATCCCTTACCTCAACTTCATCAGCGACATCCACCTGCATGGAGATTGAGCGGGATCCGATGCGCTTGATCTCCTCGGCGGTTTCCTCGGAATACGCAATGTCCGCCAGCACCAAGGAAGCCCCCCTATGCGCAAGACTTATGGCAATTTCTTTTCCTAAACCTTGCGAACTCCCTGTAACCAGAGCCGTTTTCCCTTCAAGGTTGAACAATTGCAAAGGATCCATAACACACCTTCTTGGAGCATCTCAGGAAACGCGATACTTCTGAATGACCTCTTTCTCCGCCTGCTGCGCCTCCTCGATCAATGCTTCATCAGCCTCAAGCTCCATTCCCAGCAGTACCGGTCCCATGGATTTTCCCGTCTGGTCAAAACGCAGTGTGCAGGTGGCGCCACCCCCCAAAGAGCGTCTCAGCGCAAGGTTCATGCAATCAATATTGGGCAGGGGGTATATGTCCACGTCGCCTTTCACCATCCCCTTAAAATGGGCTTTCACTTTTTCAGGCGTAATGGCTTTTTCCAGGAAATTATACACATTTTTTGTTTTGGCCATGATTCCTACATTACACACGTCTCCCTTGTCACCGGATCGAGCATATGCCAATTCTTTGAGTTGTACCTTTTTCATGTCTACTTCACCTCCATCAATTGGCTTTCCGTTCTAACCATGTCTCTTGGAACCAGTGTGGGCCAGAGGGCGATGACGGGCCGTACGTTCATGGGCGTCCCGAAACTGCTTCCAACGGGTCCCTGGGTCCAAAGGTGGGTGGCTTCTCTTCTAACCGCCTCCGCCGCTTTTTTGGTCTTCGCCTTGCCAGCGATTCGAAGCCCGACTTCGTTGTAGTCCTTGTCCTCGATCTCGGCCGCATCGCCATGAAGCGTATTGACGCCGATATAGTCAATCCGGAGTTCATCAAACTCGACCCCCAGTTTTTTGAAGCGCTCCCGGAGCCATTTTTCTGAAAACCGGGCTTTTTCCAGTGCGTCGGGAGAAGGAAACAGGGCCTGCCCCTCTCCGATATAGCCGTCTTGAAAACCGATGCAGAGTTTCAAGGTATCCGGACGTTTCTTGCCGCTCAAATTGCTGACCTTCACCCGGTTGCGGCCCACCTCTTCGATCTTGATGGTCGAAAAATCACCGATGCCGTCGGGCATCAGGTAATTCCTGGGATCAATGACCTCATAGATGAGATGTTCCTTGACGGTCCACGGATTCACAATACCGCCGGAGCCGGGCGTCTTTGTTACAATGGCATCTCCGTTTTCGAATACTTCAAGAATCGGGAACCCCATGTCCCAGGGGCGTTCCGAAACCTTCCACATGTTGGACATCCCGCCGGTTACGCATGCAGAGCATTCTATGATATGCCCGATGGTGACGGCCGCTGCGATTTGATTGACATATTCGTCGGTGTATTCCCAACCGAATTCGTACATCAAAGGCCCCACGTAAAGGGCATTGTCCGAAACCCGTCCGGTAATCACCATGTCGGCGCCGTTTTTCAACTCCGTAATAATCTCGTCAGCGCCGGTGTACGCATTTGCAGCGACAATCCGGTCTCGAATCCTGTCGATATCCTCCTCACCGGTATCCATGTTCTTGAACTTCCAGCCCTGTTTTCGGATGTCATCAAGATAGGGCAACACGTCATCACCGGAGACGACACCGATTTTCATGGGACCTAAATTCAAATCCTTTATCACCTTGACCACCTCGGTGGCCGCCTGAAGTGGATTGGCCCCTCCGGCATTTGTCATCATTTTGATCCCTTTGGGAACGGTGACGGGCAGGAGCTTCTTCATCCACGGGATAATATCCGGTACATAACCCATCTCCGGATTCCTTAATTTCATCCGATTCAATAAGGCCATTGTCAATTCGGCCAGATGATCGAACCCTATATACTGAACATCGCTTCTTTCGGCCATCTCGACGGCCGGCTCCAGCATGTCCCCCCAAAAGGCCGACCCGGAACCGATCACTACCTTTTTCATCTTTTTGACTCCTATATATTCGATTTCTTTAAATTGTTTTTAAGATCTTCCCTGAAATCGGGATGGGCAACACCGATCAACGCCTTTGCCCGCTCCCGTAAAGATTTGCCACAGAGCTTTGCCACCCCGTATTCAGTGATTACGTAGTCAACATCAGCCCTTCCAACGGTCACTGAAGTTCCCCGGTTCAACTTGGATACGATCCGGGAAATTGTCCCTCTTTTTGCGGTGGAAGGAAACGCGACCACCGCCTTTCCTCCGGAAGACGCAGCCGCACCCCTGAGAAAATCCAGCTGCCCCCCCAAACCGTTCATCAGCGTCTCCCCCCGCATCTCCGCATTGATCTGGCCAGTCAGGTCAATCTCGATGGCAGCGGTGACGCTGATAAAGTTATCGATTTTCCCGAGAACCTTTATGTTATGCGTATGCGTTATGGGACGTAATGACACCAGATGGTTTTCGTGGCAAAATTCATAAAACTCGGCACTCCCGATCAGTTCGGTGGCAACCATTCCTTCAATCCCGCCCCTTCCCTTTGCCGCATCAATGGCACCGGATTCAACCAAATCCATGACACCGTCTGAAAAGGTTCCGGTATGAATGGACAGGTTTCTTTTGTTTTTCAGCTGCTCAAGAATTGCAGCGGCCATGTTGCCGAGACCCACCTGAATCACGGAACCGTCAGGGATCAGCTCTGAAGTGAATGCTCCGATTTTTCTTTCCGCGTCCCCGATCTTCGGACGGGGTATGGCGGGAAGCGGATCGGAAGATTCCACAACATAGTCTACCTGGGAAAGATGTACCAGGGAATCGCCCAATGTCCTTGGCATCTGCTCGTTGATCTGCGCAATAACGATCTTTGCGTTTTCCAGAACGGCCCTGATGTAACTGACGCTGACGCCAAGGCTGCAATATCCGTGACGGTCCGGGGACGACAGCTGAACCAAAGCCACGTCCACTTCAAAAAGCCCGCTGGAAAAGAACCCCGGAATCTGTGACAGGTGGCAGGGGACGTACTCCGCGCGGCCGTTGTTCACGGCTTCCATCAACCCCGGACCCACGGAAAAGGTCTTGATCTTGAAATGCCGCTCCATTTCCGGTCGCGCATAGGCACATTCTCCCATGGGCAGCATCGTATAAATGAGAACGTCATTCAGTCGATTTTTTGCATTGATCAGTGACCTTACAAGGCTTTGCGGCTCAGCGCAGACAGGGCTCAGGGCCAGCCGTTGCCCGCTGTGGATCATCGCGATAGCGTCATCCGCGCTGACTTTACCTTTTCTCGGTTTGCTTCCCAATCCCATAAAACATGTTCTCCTAAAGAAACGGGAGATATTGATTGCTATCCCAGTCCCGCGATGCCGCCGTCCACCGGAATGACCTGTCCCTGGATACTCTCCGCACCCTCAGAGGCCAAAAAGGAAAAGACTGGACCGATCTCTTCCGGTGAAAACGCCTTGTGCAGCAGCACCCTGTTGAGGGTCAGCTCCCTGAACTTGTCATCATTCATGATCTTGGCCGTCATATCCGTGGTGACCACGCCCAAACTCACGGCATTCACACGTATATTATACCTTGACAGTTCTTTGGCACCGCTCTTGGTCAGACCGATGATCCCGCCTTTGGCCGCTGCATAGTTCGGCTGGCCCACTGACCCCTGAATGCCCGCAACCGAGATTACATTGATAATCTTCCCCTCTTTTCGTTGCTTCATGTGTTTGGCCGCTTCTCTCATGCACAAGAACGCCCCGGTGAGATGAACGCCGATCACGCTGTTCCATTGATCCAGCGTCATCTTGTGCAGCATGGCCGGCGCTGAATTCCCGCTGTTGTTCACCAGGATGTCCAGCTTGCCGAAGGCGCTGATGGCAGCTTCGACCATTCCGACCACCTCTTCTTCTTTGGAAACATCTGCCTTGTAGGCAATGGCTTTACGGCCCATTTTCTCAATCTCATCAACAACTTCCCTGGCCGGTCCCTCACTGCTGCTGTAGTTCACCAAAACATCGGCGCCCTGCTTCGCAAAATCCAGGGCGATTCCTTTTCCCACACCTCTTCCCGCGCCCGTAACGATTGCGGATTTAGATTCCAATATCATCCTGTTGCCTCCCTCTGCTTTCCATCAAAGGGCCATCAGATTCTCTTTGACCCTGTCAAAATCCGGAACCTTCCGACCATTTGGGTACGACCGCCAACACCCCAATTTCACTATTTCTTCCAACCCAGGGCATTATTGGCAATGATGATCCGTTGTATATTTGAAGTTCCCTCTCCGGCCGTCATCAGCATCACGTCCCGGTACAGTCGACCTATGGAATATTCCGAGGAATAGGTATAGGCACCGTGTATCTTGGCCGCACCGATGACGGCCCTTACAGCCGCTTCAGACGCATAAAATTTGGCGATGGTGCTCTCGTTGGAACTGGGCCTTTTTTGATCCTGCAGCCAGGCCGCACGATAGACCAACAAACGGGATGCATCGATTTCAGCCACCATATCCGCGATGATCTGCTTGTTCATCTGGAACGCACCGATCTTCTGGCCGAACTGTTCCCTCTCGTTTGCATATCTGATGCTCGCGTCCACCGCCGCCTGTCCGATCCCAAGGGAACGCGCCGCGATATTTGCCCTTCCGTATGTCAGCGAACTCTCCGCAATCTTGAATCCCTGTCCTTCCTCTCCGATTAGATTTTCCTTGGGTACTTTGCAGTCTTCAAAGACAATCTGACCCGTATCGGAACTGCGACACCCGAGCTTATCCTTTTCAGCGATGCCGGTTAATCCGGGCATGTCACCTTCAATGATGAAAGCGGAAAGTCCTTTGTGCCGCTGGCTGGGGTCGGTCTTTGCAAAACACACCCCGGCATCAAATACGGAAGCGTGGGTAATCCACATCTTGGAGCCGTTCAGAACATAGTTTTCGCCGTCAAGAATCGCCTTGGTCTCTATTCCCGCCACATCCGTTGCAGCATTGGGCTCTGTGACGGCAAAACAACCCAGCTTTTCACCGCTGATGATCCCTGGAAGATATTTTTCCTTCTGTTCTTCACTTCCATTGAGCAGCAGGGTCATGGGGCAGGTACCGCTTTGCATGTTCAGGCAACAGGCCAGACCCAAAGAAGCCCTGGCCAGTTCTTCAGCCACGATAATATTGGCCAGAAAGCCCAACTCCGTCCCGCCGTATTTTTCAGGGAAAGGGGAGGCGAAAAATCCGAGTCCGCCCATCTTTTTGATGATATCCCTGGGAAAAGTCTCATCCTTTTCCCATTGCTCGGCATGGGGGATCACCTCGTTTACGCAAAATTTCCTGACCGTGTCCCTGATCTGTATGTGTTCGGTCTGTAGATCAAAGTCCATATTCTTTAACCCTCCATCCCCAGAAATCTCAGGGCGTTGTTGCGGAGGATGTTTTCCCGGTACTTATCCTTCATTTCCATTTTCATGAGTTGGTGTTTCCCGTGTACGAGGGCAATCCCGTTTGATCCCCACATGACCTTTCGATTCCCTTTTCCGCTGGTCATGAACTCGATCAGTCGGGGATCCAGGTTATTGGGCATATAGGCGGAAATGTCGCCGTAAACGTTTTCGTGTTTCCAGACGAGATCGATCCATTCTTCGATCCACGGGTACCCGGTATGGGAAAGATTTATTTTCAGGTCGGGAAAATCCATGACCACTTCATCCATGGACATGGGATTTCCGACCCAGCTGGGAAGGGCTTCCGCGGAGTGTCCTGCCTGAACGGACACGGGGATATTCAGCGTGCTGCACAATCCGTAAAGGGGGTACAGCTTCCGGTCGTTAAAAGGAATGCCGAAACTGATGTTATGCAGGTATACGAACTTAAAACCGTATTCCTTGACCGACTTCTCAATATCATCCAGACTCTCTTTGATCCTGAAGGGATTGTAACCGGCCGCACCGATGATTCGGCCGTTCCCTCTCTTGACCAGATCGTTTACCTGATCAATGGTAAAATCAAATATCAATTTAAAACTTCTTCTGTAGGACCACATTTTGACCGCGGCTATGCAGACCTTGTCATATCCTTCCTTGTCCATGACCTTTATGAATTCTTCAAGAGATTCATAAGGATAAAAGGCTGTTCCGTAAATGTGCTTGTGTTGTTCCAGTTCTTCGGGAGTTGTGGGAAACCGCCCCAGCGGAAAAAAGGGCTTGAAGGTCGTTGTACAAACCTTGCGCCATTCTTCCCATTCATTGAAATCATATGGTACATCTTTAACTTGATTCGGATAATTCATAATATCGATTGCTTTTATATCTTCCATGGCTTATTACCTCTTCTCCAAAAGATGTTTAAATTAAGACCCAAATCATCATCGCCCCAAAAATTTCGGGCGTCTTTTTTCCGAAAACGCAGCAACCCCTTCCAGACGATCTTCCGTATGGTAACAGGCCTCCGAGGCCTCTCGATCGAATGCTAGAGCCGTTTGATTTTCAGTCCCCACATTGACGGCCCTTTTGATCTGCCGCACGGCGACGGGACCATTTTCCGAAATCGCTTCCGCAATTTCCATGGAACGCGACATCAAGTCTTCATCACTTGTGACGCGGTTAAAAAGCCCCGATGTCCTGCCTTCCTCCGCATCAATGATGTTTCCGGTCAGAAGCCATTCCTTGGCCCTGCCCACACCCACGATGGCCGGCAATCTTTGGCAGGCGCCTGCTGCGGGCATGATGGCCCATTTGACTTCCGTCTGCCCGAACCTCGCGTTTTGAGACGCGACCCTGATATCGCAAATCACCGCAATTTCAGCGCCCCCCCCAAGCGCCATACCGTTTATGGCGCCGATCAGGGGCTTTCTCATTTCCTGTAAACTGCAAAAAACCGGAAAGATGACTGAATCGCGCAGGGCCTCAACCTCCTCCCCGGTCATTGATTTGCGTTCCCGCAGATCAATTCCCGCGCAGAAGGCCTTCTTTCCTTTTCCCGTTATGATAACCGCTCTCACCTCGTGGTCGCGCTCAGTTTCCTCGACCATTTCGCGCAGTCTCAAACACATCTCTTTATTAAGACTGTTCATGGCCTCCGGCCGATTCAGTGTTAAGACCGCCACATGCCCTATTTTTTCATAGAGCACGACAGGCTCTCCTTGGGACGTAGTTTTCGACACATCTCCCTCCTACTTGTTTCGCCAGACCGGTTTTCGTTTTTCCGAAAAGGCTGACAGTCCCTCTTTGTGGTCTTCAGTGCTCATGACCAGGGCAAGCACATCCAGCATGTATTCCACGGCCTGGTCGAAATTCATATCCAGCATGGTATAGTAGGAATCCCGCCCCAAGCGCATGACCGCCGGGCTCTTATTGCTGAGCGTCAAGGCAAGATTTCTGACTGTATCTTCCAGTTCCTCATGGGGAACCACTTTGTTGACCAGACCGATTCTTTCCGCCTCCCGGGCATCAATCATCTCCCCTGTGGCAAGCAGTTCCAGGGCCTTCTTTCGCCCCACAATACGAGGCAGTGACGCCGAAACCATGCAGGACCAGATCCCGACGTTGATCTCGGGCAGACCGAATTTGGCACGGTCCGAGGCAATGGTGATATCCGGATAAATGGCCAGTCCGAATCCGCCGGCAAGTGCCAGCCCGTTAACCGCCGCAATGGAAGGTTTTCCCAGATCAACGAAGACCTTTGAAAGGTCGGCAAAGGCCCTGAAAACATCGCGGCTTTCCACGGGGGAAAGCCCGCTGAAATCAGCCAGGTTGGCGCCCGCGCAAAAGGCCTTGTCGCCAGCGGCCTGAATGACAACGACCCTCACGGATTCATCTTCCTTGGCCTCATTCACGGCCGCCACCACCTCTTGCATGGTTTCGATGCTGAGGCGATTCATCTTCTCCGGGTTATTCAACGTCACTCTTGCGATGCCGTCTTCACTGTTGTAAAGGATATCCTTAAAATCCATCATCCGCCTTTCATCTTCAAAATCCATCATCCGCCTTTCATCTTCCATAGAACCCCTAATGAACTTTATTTCGCAACAAACCTCCAGCGGGCCTTCCGGTAAACCGATCGCTTTCAAACGTATCGGTTTACCACCCTGTCTTCAGACATCTAATTTATTTGCTGCCCATCTATTTTCTGGGGTACTTATAGAAACCCTGACCGGTTTTGACGCCGAGTTGCCCTGCCGCTACCATAGTTTTCAGCCGGGGCGGTGGCGCATACGCCGGACCGAAATTCTCCGAAAGATCCTCAGCGGCGTGCAGCATGATATCCAAACCGATGATATCCATAAGCTCCAACGGCCCCATGGGATGATTGAATCCCGACTTGATAGCGGCATCGATGGATTCGGCGGTACCGACCCCTTCAACCAGGGTCTGAATGGCCGCCATCCCGAATGGGCACCATACCCGACTGGTAATAAAGCCGGGGGAATCACTGACGACAATGGGAAGTTTGCGGCATTTTTTCAAAATATCTTCCATGCTGTCGGCAGTCTCGTCAGAGGTGTTCAAACCGCGTATCACCTCAACAAGTTTCATGACCTGGGCCGGACTGTGGAAATGGGTCCCTATGATCTTTCCAGGTCGCTTTGTCGCCGAGGCGATTTCGCTGATGCAAAGCGCCGACGTGCAAACCGCCTGAATGACGTGCTCGGGCATCACCGCGTCTATTTGGGCATGTATCTGCTTTTTGATGTCCATGTTCTCAGGAGCGGCTTCCTGGGCCAGATCCACATCCGTGGCGTCTTCAATGCTTTTGACCGGCGTTATCCTTCCGAATATTTCATCCTTTTTTGACTGTTCAAGTTTTCCCTTTGAAACGGCCTTGGACAGAAACTTGTCAATGCTTGCCATCCCTTTTTTGACCATGTCCTCTGAAATATCCGTCACATACACTTCACATCCGCCCTCTGCATAAGCTTGCGCGATTCCGGATCCCATCAATCCCATGCCTATAACGACCACTTTTTTGATTTCCACGTCTTATCCCTCCTTAATTAACATATTTTAAAAAATGTGTTTTTTTCTGCTATGCCTCTCTTTCGGATTGAACGATAGCAACGCCGGCCATGCCGCCGCCGCCGCAAAGACAGGCCATCCCGTATTCACCCTTTTTCAGTACATGGGCGAGATGAACGATCAGTCTGATCCCGCTGTACCCGGTGGGATGGCCCAAAGCGATGCACCCCCCGTGGGGATTGAGTTTTTCCCTGTCCTTCCAATTCATCATTTTTTCCGTGGTCAGGATTACCGGAGCAAAGGCCTCGTTTATTTCCACATACCTCATATCGTCCATGGTAAGGTTGTTTCGCTCCAAAATTTTCGGAATAACCGCGTAGGGGCCTTCCAGAAAATCCTTGGGTTCCACGCCGGAAAACAAAAAATCCACATAATGGAGCAACGGTTTTTTGCCCAATGCTTCGGCTTTTTTCCGGGACATCATCAGCAAGGCGCCGGAACCGTCGGTAATGCCCGAGGAACTGCCGGCGGAAACCGTCCCGTCTTTTTTAAAGGGGGTGGGAAGCTTCATCATTGCTTCCAAAGAAGCGTTCTCCCGGTAGCATTCATCCTTGGAAAATGTGAATCCGGAATGACCCCCCTTCCCCTTTTTGGGTGGAATTTCAATGGGAGCCACTTCAGCATCAAAAACGCCGTCCGCCCATCCTTTTGCAGCCTTCTGATGGCTCTCAACACCGATCTGTTCGTTTTCTTCCCGGGTAAATCCGAACTTCTCGTTGGTATACTCGGCAGTATTTCCGGGACCCAGGTTGGACCATTTGTCCGTCAAGTAGAGAAATCCGTCATCAACGGTGATATTCTGGAGCCTGAACCCCTGCCACCTTGCGCCCCTCAGCAGATGGGGAATATTGCTCATGCTTTCCGCACCACCGACAAGACTCAACTCTGACTCCCCGGTACGAATACCCAAGGCGCCCAAATGTTGGGCTTTGAGTCCGGCCGGGCAAACCATATTGACCGTCTGGGCCGGGACCTTGATGGGAACCCCGCCGAACAGTGCCATGTTTCTGGCGGGATTGGTGCCGGTGCCATCTTGCCGCGTGTGGGACATCAACACCTCATCAATAATTTCAGGATCGATTTTGGATCGCTCCAGTAACGCTTTGATGGACATGGCCCCCAATTGATAACACTCGAAATCCTTCAACGTTCCGCCAAATTTTCCGATTGGAATGCGAACCGCGTCCGTAACCACCACATCTTCATAGGAAAGTGCATTACTCATAACTTAAAAGTCTCCTTAACTGATTCTGGTTATCATACTATGTCATATAAAACCGCTTCATTGCATCACCGGCTCTTATGAATTGGAACCGCACGTTTAACAGTGTGATCGGCTTATTCGCACCGAGCGCCGGCCGTACCGGCCATTACCGTCTCATTGTTTTGGTTTGTTATTTGAACTTCACAAATCAACCGTTTGACGTCATCATCCACTTTCATTTCAACGACCCTGGCACGCGTCACCAGCGTGTCCCCGGGCTTTACAGGACGGGTCAACCGGACATCAAGGCTTCCGCCAAAATACCATCCCTCACCAAACTCACGGGCCATCAACTCCGAGATATACGCCATGCTTTGATATCCGGGAGCGATGGTTCCTTTGAACGGCGTTTTCTTGGCAAATTCCTCATCCACATGAATGGGATTGTAATCTTCAGCGGTACTCACATACTTGTTGATTTTCTCCTGCGTCATCTTTTTGATGATCGGCTGAAGTTCGTCCCCCACATTCAGCTCTTCGAATTTTCTAATTGAGTGCATTGCGGATCCTCGTCACGTTCCGTTTCTTTTCTATTTTGACCATATGGGCGTCAGCCAACTGGTTCCCACTTTCTCACCTTTCTGATTGAACACGTCAGAGCGCAACCGAACAAACTTCCTGCCCTTCTTTTCAAATTTGTCCTCCACGATACTTTTGATCAGCAGTTCCTCATCAGGCCGTGCCGCGCCCGTAAACTCGTATTTTTGCGAAGCCTGAACAAGTCCGGGGGGTATTTTAAGTCCCATGGGTCTGATGAGACTGCTGACGGTTGTGTAGATTGCCATGGAAATAGGGGGAACAATCCGCCCCTTGAAGGGCGACTTCTTTGCATATTCTTCATCCAGATACAACGGATTGAGATCGTCGATGCCTTCCAGATAGTTCTCCAGGATTTCACTGGTAACGGTATAGGTTATATCCGGAAGCCGTTCCCCCTTTACAATATCAGCGTAGACCCATTCTTTTCTGCCGCTTTCTCCCATTTTTCCCGATCTCCCAACGCTTTATGATGGTTTGTTTCAATATCGGATGAGTTTCAGCACAAATATCCTCATCACCGCCATTCCCAATAGATCCGCCTTGCCTGCCTAAAAAAGATCGTCCAGTTCTGAATTGCCCGGAGGCATTTCACCATGCTTTTTCATATACTGCTGTGTGAGCTGCCTTTCTTTACCGGTAAACATCGGATCTTCCTCGTAATTAAAAAACGCGGCCGGACTTCCTGCATCCATTTCCTCCAAGAGCGCCTCTCGGATATTCTCCACACCGGAAATTTTGTAGATCTCCTTCGCTTCGTCAAAAAGGATGTAGATGCCTTCGCCTTCAGGAACATTTTCTAAATTTCCTTCGGTTAACGCCAAGTGCTGCTCGGGCGGCAAAATGGGCGGTTTAATTTTAAGCCTCAAAGAGGATTTTTTACGCTTACCGGATCGAACATCACCATCAAGCAAAGCCCCGGTGGGGCAGACTTCCACGCAGACGCCGCAATACTTACAACCGGACTCCTTCAACGAAGGCTGATTACTTCCCACCACCACCCTGCCGTCCCGCACGGTAAACGCCAAGGCGTCCGCACCTCGTATTTCCCGGCAGACCCGGACGCACCGCAAACAACCGATACATAGATCGTAGGCCCTTTTGAAAAGAGAATCTTCATCGACAATCGGATCGGAAGAAGGCACATAGGGCGGCAAACCCTTTTCAATACCGATAAACTCGGCGACTTTTTGAAGCTCGCAAATCCCGTATTTTGAACAACAGCGCTCATTCTCAGGGATTCCCAAGGAGCAGATCTTCTGGTCACACCCATCGGCCTGTGCGCAGACGAGACAGGCGTGGGGATGCTGTTCAAGAATTTTTGCGATGTTCTCCTGTCTTGTCTCTCTTACCTTTTCCGTATCGGTGCGCACCTGCATTCCTTCTTCGGCTTTGATTTCGCAGGATTTTAGAAGCCCGCTCTGCCCCTCTATTTCAACCAGGCAAAGCATGCATCCTTCGAAGGGCACGCCACCCTCACCATCCTTTGCCTCTCCACCCTGGTAGACCCTCTCGATGGAACTGAGACCCTTTACCTCAACGAATTCCGGATGGTGACAGAGGTACGGGATATATATTCCCGCATTCAGGGCAGCCTGCAAAACCGTCTGCCCTTCTTCTGCCTTTACTTTTTTCTGGTCTATTGTAATTTCAATCATTTTTTCTTAGACTTTTCGTATAGCGCTTTTCCAAAAAGGGCGGCACCAATGGCCCCGGCAAGCTGAGTATCGACTTTGGTGTCTTTGTAAATTTCGAATCCCAGCTCCTTTTCCAGCCGATTTATGATACCGCTGTTTTTTGCACAGCCGCCCGTGATAACGAATTCCTTTTTAACATCCACCGTCTTGACCACGCCGTAGATTCGATGGGCCATGGCCGAGCAATAGGCCGCCAGCACCTTGGGAACGGACCAGCCGTTCTTTAACAGCCCGAGGGCCTCGGTCTTTGCAAATAAAACACACGTGGTGCTCACGGGAGGCGGCTCTTTTTCCACCTGGAAAGACATCTCTCCCACCTTTTGTATCGGCACTTTAAGCAAATCGGCCATTACCTCCATGCCACGCCCGGTTCCGGCCGCGCATTTTTCGTTCATGACGAAATTCAAGACCTTCCCTCTTTCGTCACAACTGATGGCTTTTAAATCCTGGCCCCCCATATCCATAATGGTCCGAACTTTAGGTCCGTACATATAGTTGGCCCCGCGCGCGTGACAAGCGATCTCCGTGATTGCTTTGTTGGCAAAAGGGACCCTAACGCGACCATACCCCGTTCCCACCACATAGTGGATATCTTCCAGTTTAAGCCCGGGAACGGCCTCAAGGGCCATGTTCATGACGTTGCTCGCACTGTCACGGCTGTTATACCCGGATCTGGTATTGCCGTAGGCAAACAGCTCACCGTCCGCCATGATGACCGCCTGTGAACTCACAGACCCCACATCGATCCCGGCCGTCAGGATCTCGGCATCCTTGAAATCCATATCGGGGTTTTTCCAATTCCCCTCATCCCATCTCCAATATTCGATCGTTTGTTCTTCCATTTCAGCCATTGTTCGAATCTCCTTATACAGATAGTAAAGCTTCTGATCCGGCAGCTCAGGAACTAATCCTCCTGATCGGCCGCCATAAGTGCGATGCCCAGCGCGGAGACAAAAAGCGGATCCGGCAAGATGATGGGATCCAAACCAAGACCCTCTCTGATGGATTCAACCAGCCCTTTATTCATGACCGCACCGCCCATAAGCCCGACCTTCTCCTCCACCAAGACCCGTTTGGCCATGGAGGTGATCCGGTCGGCAATACCGTCGTGCACCGCGCGACAGATATCTTCCCTTGGCGTTTCATCGCTGATCAATGACACAACTTCCGATTCCGCAAAAATGGCACATTGCGCATTAATAGGGATTTCCTGAGTTGATTTTAAGGAGGCTTCAGCAAATTCCTCCAAAGAAAGCTGCATCGCCCTGGACATGGCCTCCACAAATGCGCCCGCACCGGCGGCGCACTTGTCGTTAACCGCGGAGTTGATGACCTTTCCGTTCTCGCCCACCTTTACAGCCCTCGCGTCTTCGCCGCCCACATCAATGACCGTTTTGACTTCCTTATCCAAATGGTAAGCCCCTCGCGCATCGGCCGTCACATCCGTTGCAACCACATCAGCATCCTTGATAGCTCTCCTTCCGGACCCGGTAACACCTGTTCGCTCGACCTGGCCTTTGTCTATCTTGGCCTCCTGCAGCGCTGCGTTTAATGCTTTTTCAACGCTTTCCTCAGGCTCGAGCGTTGTTTTGGAAATCCCCTTACCCACGACCTTCCCATCATCTAAAATGACAACTTTTGAATAGGTGGCGCCCAAATCGATTCCTGCTGTTATCATGGCTTGCAACCTCCCCTCATTCTCCTTTTTTGAACTCATAAAGCTGCTTTAAACCCATTGTTTCCATAAATGACTCAATTCTGGCAAAAGTCCTATTTTCATCATACTCTCTGGGGTCCGCATGGTTTCCTTCGTAAGTCATTGTCGGAAGCCCACGTTCCAACAGTGAACTGACAATGTCCATCTGGCCCAGCGATGTTCCCTCGCAACCTCTGTTCAGATGTACAATGGCCCCGTCAACCTTCCACCGGTCCACCATGTCCATTATCCGTTGGATCTTTCCGGCCCCGGAATGTCGAACCCCACGGCAGACTGTGCCGGTCCGCAGCCACCAATCCGCAAGTACATTGGCTGCTTCATCACGGGTTTTGACTTCGACTCCTTTTTCCTGTGGCGTTTTTCCCGCCTCCCAGGTTTTGTTTTCCTCATCGTATTCCCAGCCCCCTGAAAGACCGAATGTATAATGGGCCCCAACGGAAACCACGCCATAAGTCTCAAGCAGCCTGAAAAGATCCAGGGCAAACCATGGCGGCTGGCTGTCGGTAATGATGCGTGCTGTTTCATAAGGATTTGCCGCGATCTGGTTTGCCACCCGATCTTCCACTTCATCGAGAAGCTCCCTGTAGAATTCCACCACGTCGTTTCTGGGGCGCCCGATAACCGCCAGAACGTAAAGGGACAGCATGGTTTTTTCATCCAACGGCGCCGGGATCGCTCTGTTTGCGATACACACCTTTGCCCAAAGGGACGTCGACTCACATTCGTTGAGGACCCCCTGAATGAAGGTCTCATCATTGAATTCCCTACCGGTCTGTTTTTCCATCCAGGCGATGGCTTCATGAATCTGATCCACGATATACTTTCGTTTAAGGTCCTTTGTCTTTTCGCTTTCCCCTTCAATCTCCCAGTCAAAGGGCACCAGATCCAGGGAGAAGTATGGCCTCCCGGTAATGTCGCTCACGGCCTGATACCATTTGGAGTGAGTGTCGCAAAATCCTGCCTGAAGGTAGAAATCAATCTTTGGAAAAGGCCCACCGAAAACGTACTTGTCCCGAAGGATGGATCCGATATAATTACGCATGTAGGCGCACAGATCGCGCGGATATCCCGCATGTTCCGAAGCCTCTACATACTTCATGTATTCGTCGGGATCCGACTTTGCCAGATAGGAGATAGCAGCGCCGTAAGGTTCGCCCACCAGCATGGCGTAGTCAAAACCCGTGGGAAGCGCGATCAGACTTTCGGCGCCGCCACCGAGCAGCACTTTGCCCTTGGATTTTGCTTCCGCGATCTCTTTATAAATATTAAGCCGTATCTCTTTTGCCTTGTCCCAGCTTTTCAGCGGGGCGGTTTTATATTTTTTTTCCACCATAAGGTCCTCCCTCTCAAGATCTCCTCAAAATATCCAAAATCTTCCCCCTGAACGCGCATCCATTCAGCCCCAGGACAGCGTTTGCTACCAGAGCTCGTCTTCACGAAGTCTCTCCAAAAGGGCTTCAACTCTAATTTTGAACTGCCCTATCGGAACCGTAACATCCAATTCCAGGTATATGGTTGGAATATCGTTCTCCTTAAACCAGTCCAAAAGGGCCACCTTATCAAGCTCATGGGGGTCACAGAATTTTTGCTGAAGTGCGATGATGCCTGCTACGTTCCAATCCCGAGCCATATCAAGGAGATAGGGAAGTCTTTTCCGCTCCGGATAATCCCGCTGGGGACAGAGCGGCCTGTCAATGTATCGCTGCGCGATCGCCTGTATAGGGTCGTCCTGCTCCTCCACCGGATTCCAGAAATATCTTGAACCGGTACAATGGTCATCCGTAACGATGACGGCGCTGAATTCTTCCACCATGTTCAGAAATTTAATGTCGTCATTCTCACTACCGAGAACCATCAATCGTGTATCGTCGGCGGTTTTGGCCTTTCGACCTTTCAGTTCATTTTCAATGGTTTCCTTCAGGAGCTTGTTCGCATCCTTCTTGTCCATGAAAAGACTGGCTGTCGTGATGTACATGCATTCGGTTCCCGTAAGAGGGACATCATCCGCCTTTCTCATCTCGTAAATTTCTCTTAACAGGGCACGGTTTTCATTGTAGACGTTAATCGCCTCCTTTAAATCGGAGTCGGTGATTTCCCTTCCGATCCATTCTTCTATTTCCTGTTTTGTTTCCTCGAGCCTTCCGGTCAGGAAAGGAACCGCGTAGGGTGTCTGCACCCTGTTCGGCATATCCACGTAAAATTTCTTTTGCGTCACATGAAGGGTCCAACTGTCAAAAGCCTGACCAAGATGCATGCACGGGTACGCCGTTGAAACGGCATCCAGGTAGTCGTAATGTCCCTGAAGTCCCTGGGCCAAAACGTCCCTGGAAAAGGGGCAGTACATGCCGAAAATGTACGGTTCCGTCACATTTTGCGGTTCGTGACTGCCCAGAATTCTGACGGGTAACATGCCGGCCGCATAAAAGAGTTCTTCCGGGAAATACGAACACATATATCCCACCACCTTGCTGTCCGGATTCTTCTTCTTCCAATCCTTCGCGTAATCATGGCGATTTTTGTAAACGTCTATGAAATCATTGATCATCTTTCCATCTCCTCAATAAGTATCTCCATAAAGTCTGCCAATCCCGCTCAACGCCCTGAAAATTCGGGTTTTCTTTTCTCAAGAAAGGCGTTTATCCCCTCCTCTTTGTCCTTGCTCCCCAAAAGGATGTTGGCCATGGCGGCCTCAAACAACAGGCCGGACCCCAGATCCATCTCAGATCCGTAATTGACCGACATCAAGGCCATCTTGACCGCAAGGGGTGCTTTCTCCACAACCTTCCTGGCCACTTTCATGGATGCATCCAGTAATTCGTTCTGCGGAACCACCATATTGGCCAATCCCATGTCCAAAGCATCCTTGGCGCCGATCATGTCGCCGGTAAGAATTGACCATAGTGCCCTGGATTTGCCGATAGTCCTTGCCAGTCTCTGCGTACCGCCGAAACCGGCGATCACGCCAAGGCCTGCTTCCGGTAAGCCCAATTTCGCGTTTTCCGCCAGTATCCTGAAGGTACAGCCGAGCGCCAGTTCACAGCCACCTCCCAAAGCCAACCCATTTACAGCCGCGATACTCGGCTTGCCTAGGTTTTCCAAGATGCTGTTCATTTCCTGACCACTTCTGGAAAAATCAAATCCTTCTTTTAACCCGATCCCGGAAATTTCTTCGATTTCCGCTCCAGCCACGAACGCTTTTTCTCCTGCTCCCGTCAGGACCACTGCTCTCACCTGGTCGTCTTTTTGGATATTCTTGAGAGCATCCTTAATTTCCTCGACGGTTCGTACATTAAGGGCATTGAGTTTACTTTGACGGTCAATGGTCAGAAATCCGACATGGTCTTTCTTTTCATAAACAATTTCATGGTAATCCGGCATCTTCAGTCCTCCTTTTTTACAAAGCCTTTCATGTCCTCGTACGCATCTTGGTAACTGTAATCAGATACACAATAGTGGATAGTGGGTGATCATCTGTCTTGTTTTATTATTCCCAGGAACAAAGCCTTTATTATTTCTTGCGTAACATCTTCGGTGGAAAGCGGCCCTTTTGGCTTGAACCATCGATACAGCCAATTCGTCGAAGCAAAGATATTGAAAGTTACAACCGTCTTGTTGATGTCCAGAAGCAGTCCCTCCGCCTCCAGGTCACAAATGATTTGGTAATAAAGATCATATATTTGCCGATGCCTCTTATAGGCTTTTTTTCTAAGAGTGGGTGGTAACTGATACTGTTCTTCCAAGTAGATCTTCATTCTCTTGCATGAATGGGTTGCGAAGGCCACCTGTTCGGTAATCATCGCCCGAAGGCGTTCAATGGTTTCATCATGCTCACCGGCCACCCTGCGAAGGTTCTCCAGGAGTTCCTCTCCCACATCGTCAATAATTCTGAAGAGCAGATCTTCTTTTTTCTTAAAATAGAGGTAAAGGGTCGCGTTACTTAAGCCGACTGCTTTTGCGATATTTCGCACGGAGGCCTTGGTAAATCCGACTCTATAAAAGAGGACCACGGCTTTTGCCAAAATCTTGCTTTCAGTATCAACCTGCTTTTTCAAACCAACAAAACCCCTTTTTTCTCAAGAAGCGATCGTTCAGTCAAAATCTTTTAACTAAGCGATCGTTCGCTTATATGTAGTCCGCTTCGATCCGGATGTCAAGCAAAATTTTGAAAATTTTGCATTTTTTTTATTTGGAACATAATTCTTGTTATTTCAATAGGTTATACATTAATAATGTCAGCAAATAAAAAGTCAAAATGGTGAACCAATGGAAAATAATAGAGAATGGAAGTGAATGAAAAGGTACCTTAGAACACCATGGACATCTTTGTCCCGGGCAAATCATCGGGGTTCGCATGGCAATGCTGGGATGCCGACTGATTGGCATTGGCGATCCGCATAAAAAGATTAAAAAACTGATTGTATTTGTGGAAATCGACCGCTGCGCCACTGATTCCATTGCCGTGGTGACCGGATATTGAACCGATTCGAGAGGCCACGCGTCTGTGTCTTGATTCTGAAATGGGCCCTTTGCCTGGACATATGTTAATACCCGAATAATAAAATGACGGTTCACCCGGCGGGAAGAA
>ADZZ01000389.1 GCA_000179315.1 delta proteobacterium NaphS2 | reverse complement strand
CATCAGTGCTCAGGGACGGATAACGGTTGGTGTCCAAATGCACATATCCCTCGATATCGACGATCCGGTGTTTTGCCACATAGACCGGCGGCCGGTATGGGGTAAATCAATGAGATGCGGTTTTCAATGATATAGCCTCATCCGGTATCATCCCAAAGCCCGTTTGAACGTTTGTCGCTGGTGTTCCGGCACCAGTCGATGGCCTGCCGGTTCAAATCATGCCAGCTGACAAAGGTTCTTCCAGGAAGAAAGTTATTTTCCACAAAATGAAAAGGCCTTTCCACGCGGGCACTTCGATTGGCATCGCCTACGGCATGGGCCACAAACCCGGTTTGATACATATCAGCGAAGTATTTCATCTCAGGTGCAATCAATGCGTCAGGTCCGGTGCCGCCGGCCACAATAACACTGGTATTGTCAACGATGCACCGGGAACACACCCCATCCATAAAATCGAAGGCTTTTGACAGAAAAACCTTGCACTCAAACCGGGTGAAACGCGGGTAATACTGAATAAAAAGCTTTCGGGAAAAGGCCAGTGTCAGGGAAGCGCACTGGGCCGATACTTTTTTCCCATCAATGGTAACCTGATGGGGTGACGTATCATGCTGCATCTCCTGACCGGGTTTAAAATGGTATTGTCCCGCGCGTCTTTTTTTTCGCTTCCGGATCTCGTGTTTTCTCATGATCCAGGTCAGACTTTGATAAGGAATCGTGATCTGATGGCGGCTTTCCAGTTCCTCCGCCACTCGCACGGCATTTCCTTTGCATTCCTTGAAAAGATCGCGGATTAAAGGGACATGTTCTTCATGCCGGGATTCTCTGTGGGGTGCTGCTTCATCCGGATCCTTTAAGATCTTCGTGATGGTATTTCGGCTGACCTTGAGCGTTCGGGCGATTTTGCGCAAACTCATACCGGTATTTTTCAGTTCCAAAATGGCATCTTTTTTGGATTGTCTGATCATGGCTCTATCTCTTTTTTGAGTTTTGCCGCCTGATTTTCGACTTTGTTCACCCAGGCTTTCAGGGTTTGTTTCTTAAATGGATCGCTTTTTGGATAATGGACATGGGAAACGGTTTTCAGCAGACGTCCGAG
>ADZZ01000390.1 GCA_000179315.1 delta proteobacterium NaphS2 | reverse complement strand
TGCAGGATCGTCAATCTTACATCCGACCAGTTGCTTGACTATTTTAATGAGCTTCTGGAATGCCATTCCTGGAGTACGGTCAAACTCGATCTGTATGGTCTGAAGTTCTTTTACGCCAGGGTACTGAASACAAACCTGGGAAGACATCCCCTTAATCAAACCGCCAAGAACATCCAGGATCCCGGATATTCTATCCATTGAGCAGCTCAACCGGCTGTTCGCCGAAACCAACAAGTTGAGCTACAAAGTCTTTTTCTTTACCACCTACAGCATGGGGCTGCGCCTTGGCGAAGGAATCAGGCTGACTGTCGGTGATATCGACTCCGTCAATATGCGAGTTCATATTCGCGACGCCAAGGGCAACAAAGACCGGCTGGTGCCGCTGCCTGAAAATACTCTGCGCGTGCTGAGAAATTTCTGGCAGGTTCACAAACATCCCCATTTCCTTTTTCCAAGCCGGAAAAGAGGTCTGAATAATGCCCACCTGGTTCAGCAGCCACTGGACAGAGGCGGCATCCAGACCGCCATGAAAGCCGTTGTCAGACAACTCGGCATAAAAAAAAATGGCTCATACGACGATTTCCCGTGCTGTAAATAATTTGATTGAAAAAGTCATTTTCGCTGGGAATTTCTTCAGATTTGGTATAAATAAGATGGCTTTCTGTCCACTTAAATATGCAGATAGCCATGACCACAAAATCGTCTACAAATCCGGAGATTGGAATCCTTGAACTCATCGACCCCGCTAAGTGCTACGAATTCTTCAGAGAAAAGAAGTGGCCATGTGGTATTTGTTGTCCAAAATGTACCTCAAACCGGGTCAAAAAGAACGGTCACAAACGTAATGCTCCGCTTTGTCGGAACTATAAATGCAATAACTGCGGTTGCCGTTTCAACGATTTTACGGGTACCATTCTGGCAAGAAAACACCATCCCATCAGAGTATGGATCGTCATGTTATACCTCATGGGACTAAACCTATCCAACAGGCAAATCGCCGCGGAGCTGGACCTTAATCCGGATGTCGCCCATAGGATGACTATTTTGCTTCGGAGCGAAATCGCTGCAAGGAAGCCGGGATGTAAAGTCAGTGGGGTAGTAGAGTGCGACGAAGTATACGTAATTGCAGGGCATAAAGGGCATCCGGAAAAAGTTCGTCAGAAAGGGCGAGCACCACGGTGCAGAGCGCTCAAGGGTGCTCCGGGCCGAGGAACTCTTGAAAAAGAAAAACCTCCTGTCCTCGGAATCATTGAACGTTCCGGGGATGTCGCCATTTTTATGCTTCCAGACGTTAAACAAAAAACCATCGAACCGATTTTGCGGTCTGTTATAACACCAGGAA
>ADZZ01000391.1 GCA_000179315.1 delta proteobacterium NaphS2 | reverse complement strand
GAATGCTTCCTCATGCAGCCTGCACCATGTTTCCTTGCTCGATTTCCACACCACTTTCCGGAAGGCCCGCCCGGAATATTTCAACACCATGACAAACAAGCGAGGCCGGCGATGTTTTCCGCTGTCATGAAGCGTCGGCGCTCCTGTTCCATAGTCAACCTGGGCCTCTTCTCCGGGAAGAAATTCAAGTCGGTCAAACTGACGCGGGTCCTTTTTTTTGAGTCTTCGAACGAACCGCTTTACGCTGTTGTATTGATGCGTGAATGCGAACAGTTCCACCAGGTCCTGGTAGATGGCCATGGCGTTTCGACCCAGCCTCAGTTGTTCTTCAATCCACTTTCGATGCGGTTCGCAGGCCGAACCATTCTTCGGAGGGTTCTCCAAAGCCGGTGGCCGGGGTGGGGGATTTTGAACAGGAAGAACCGAAGACCCGGTGTCCACCCCTTCTAAAGTGGGGTAGATTGAAGACTCAGTTTCTTCAAAAATTGCCCGATGATGCAGCTGAGCATATCTCCGGATGGTTTTTCGGTTGATCCCGGTCTTCCGGTTGATCTCGCGTTGACTGAGTCCCTTTTCCAGTAATGTTATGACTGTTGCTTTCAAATTCGGCTTCAAAACGTTCATCCTTCCTTCCCCCATTCGTGGATTTCACAAATGGGAGTAGTTACGTTCTGTCGCCTTTTTCAGCAATCTCTACTGGAAAATCAGACTGGCTGGGTGGGGGATTTTGAGGTGGCCACAAGTGGGGGATTTTGGGTGGCCATCAGGGACCTATATAATAAGTATCCGATCACGGGGTATATTCAGTACTGTGATATCCACGCCAGATCCGGCGTCTGTTCTTTGAAATATGCGCGCATGGCGTCAACCAAAACCGGGTAAGTCGGTTTGTTTCTGAGCCGGCACGTTTGCCTGAGAGACAAAATGCGCTCCACCCATCGGTTGCCCTTTTCACTGCGTGTGCCGTAACTTCTTTTGCGCCAGAGTACGGCGAAACGAAGCATCCGTTCAGCGTGATTATTGGTGGGTGCCACACCTTCTTCGATGAGGAATGTCCATAGGCATTCGATCTCTCGGAGGAGTCTTCGGGCAAACCTCCCCGCGTCATCCTGGCGGTCTTCATAGATGGAAATCAGCCGGATGAGTCGCGCATAAAAAGCGTTCCATTGACCCTGTGTGGGCGGGGAATGCGCCATGTGGCAAAGGCGCTGCAATTCGGCTTTTGCCCACTTGCCGCATTTGGCTATATCAGGATTTACGCTCTCGGAAAGCTCTCTGGCCTTTCGAATAAGATGAGCCAGGCAGGTTTGCCTTT
>ADZZ01000392.1 GCA_000179315.1 delta proteobacterium NaphS2 | reverse complement strand
ATTCCGGTTGCTGTTGAAGGCCCAATATCAGTGTAACTTGAAATTCGCTTTTCGTAAAGCCTTGGCATTGAAAGTTCTTGAAAAAGCGCATTATGGAGTTCTTTTTCAAAAAAAAGCGTCAAAACTGCAAATAAATTTCAGGAAAACCTGGACATTTGGCGAACGATGGTTCATGATTCACTCCCATAAATGTCATGAAACATCAAAGCCAACAGAAAAAGGGAAGGTTAGCTTCTCGAAAGTATCTTAGTGCTGATCCACTGTTCGAGGGTCTGCATAAAGATTTTTTGGGAGTATCGGACTACCGTGAGGGTAATCCGGAAATATCAATGGCAGACGCCTTGATGTCTGGCTTTGCCGTTTTCTCTCTCAAAGATCCGTCCCTGCTTGCTTTTGACAAACGAAGACAAGCCGCTGAGAATTTAGAAAGCATTTATCATGTAGAAAGTATACCTTGTGACTCGCAGATGCGAACGATTCTGGATGAAGTAGACCCTGTGGAAATTCGACCTGCGTATAAGAATATTTTTAGTAAATTGCAAAGAGGCAAAGCTCTGGAGCGCCTGGCTTTCTTCCAGGGATGCTATCTGTTATCTTTGGACGGAACAGGCTACTTTTCCTCGAAGAAAATTTTCTCTGATAATTGTCTGCAAAAAGTAAACAAAAAGACCGGCGAAATCACCTATTACCAACAGATGCTGGGGGCGGCAATTGTTCATCCCGATCTCAAAGAGGTCATTCCGTTAGCCCCGGAGTTCATAATCAAACAAGACGGCCAAAGCAAGAACGATTGTGAGCGTAATGCCGCAAAACGTTTCTTCGACAGTCTTAGAAAGGACCATCCACACCTGCCCGTTATCATTACCGAAGATGCCCTAAGTTCGAATGCGCCACACATAAGGGAGGCGGAAAAATACAATCTTCATTACATTCTGGGTGTGAAGAAAGGGGATCATCCTTTCCTGTTCAGAAAAGTGGAAGAGGCACAAGAAAATGGCGAGCTGTTCATTTGATTGGTCGATATGATATCCGCAAAAACGCATCGT
>ADZZ01000393.1 GCA_000179315.1 delta proteobacterium NaphS2 | reverse complement strand
TACGTCTGGAGCATAAAAATGGCGACATCCCCGGAACGTTCAATGATTCCGAGGACAGGAGGTTTTTCTTTTTCAAGAGTTCCTCGGCCCGGAGCACCCTTGAGCGCTCTGCACCGTGGTGCTCGCCCTTTCTGACGAACTTTTTCCGGATGCCCTTTATGCCCTGCAATTACGTATACTTCGTCGCACTCTACTACCCCACTGACTTTACATCCCGGCTTCCTTGCAGCGATTTCGCTCCGAAGCAAAATAGTCATCCTATGGGCGACATCCGGATTAAGGTCCAGCTCCGCGGCGATTTGCCTGTTGGATAGGTTTAGTCCCATGAGGTATAACATGACGATCCATACTCTGATGGGATGGTGTTTTCTTGCCAGAATGGTACCCGTAAAATCGTTGAAACGGCAACCGCAGTTATTGCATTTATAGTTCCGACAAAGCGGAGCATTACGTTTGTGACCGTTCTTTTTGACCCGGTTTGAGGTACATTTTGGACAACAAATACCACATGGCCACTTCTTTTCTCTGAAGAATTCGTAGCACTTAGCGGGGTCGATGAGTTCAAGGATTCCAATCTCCGGATTTGTAGACGATTTTGTGGTCATGGCTATCTGCATCTTGGCCGCTAACGAAAACAGAACCAGTTCTGCTAATCGTAACGGAACCGGTGATTGCGCGTTGTTCTGTTGCTTCTGCAGAATAAACTGGAATGTGAGAGGCGGTGTTTTTTGAGAAGAGGTCTTGAAAAGGGTTTTTTTCTTATAGGTTTACAGATAATTGAAAGCCATGTGGCATCATGAGGTTTGAGAGGGTTTAGATCGGCTTAGAAAAATGGATTAGCTGGCATCTGTTTTTCTGAGAGAAGGCCCATCGATATGAACATTGATGCACCGATGGTTGAGGCGATCCAGCAGAGCATCGACCATGTCCTTTGGTTCAAGGAGGGAATACCATTGTTCAGGCTGGAGATTGGTCGTAATAATGGTGGGCCGCCCGGCTTCATATCGCTCTTTCATGAGTTTGAAAAAGGCGTTCATTTGCTCCTTTTTCAGGGTCAGGTATCCCAGTTCATCGAGCAACAGCAGATCATATCGGCACAGGGCATTGAGTAGTTTGGGGGTGGATCGATCGGCGAGAGAGGCATAGAGTTGATCCASCCCMAATCCTGAACATTATAAAAACGCCCCCGGTACCCGGCAATAATGGCTTGACGGAGTATGCCGACGGCCAGGCCTGTTTTCCCTACGCCGGTCTTTCCGTGAAATACGATGTTTTCTCTTCGATTGATGAAATCAAGGCCGGACAAAGTCATCATCCGGCTTTTCCGGACTCCGGGCTGAGATCAACGGAAAGGAGTTGAGGGTCCAGTCCCATGGGAGCCGTGCATCTGAAGCCG
>ADZZ01000394.1 GCA_000179315.1 delta proteobacterium NaphS2 | reverse complement strand
CAAGCGGARGAAGAGGTCTGAATAATGCCCACCTGGTTCAGCAGCCACTGGACAGAGGCGGCATCCAGACCGCCATGAAAGCCGTTGTCAGACAACTCGGCATAAAAAAAAATTTCATGCCATTCCCTGCGGCACAGCTATGCAACGCATATGCTGGAAGCAGGCGTTGATCTCATTGAATTACAACAGATCCTGGGCCATGTCAGTGTCCTGACCACCACCAGATACACCCATCTGACTTCCAATACCGGAAACAATGCCAGCCAGGCCGTCAATACGCTGGCCAACACCTTTGATATAACATGGGGAGGGGTCAAATGATTCTGCTCTCCTCGATTATCAATGAATTCAGGGACCGCTTTTTGGACCGATACGAGAATTCCGTCCTGCCAAACCATACAAAGGCTCTGCAGACCATGGCACAATGCAGACAAGAATATGGCCCGCACATGCTGGCGAAATGTACGGATCACAACTGCGGAAAACAGGTCTATATTCCACATTCCTGTGGCCACAGGAACTGTCCCCATTGCCAGAACCATGAAAACCGGCAGTGGATCGAGAATCAGTTGAGCAAGCGCTTACCGGCTCAATACTATCTGATCACCTTCACCCTCCCCAAACAGCTCAGGGATCTTGCCTGGAAAAATCAGGCAACAATCTATTCCCTCATGTTTGCCTGCGTCCAGGATCTCCTGAAAACATTTACCCAAAAAGACAAAAAACTCGGTGGAGCAGCCGGCTTTACCACCATACTCCATACCCATTCAAGAGCACTCGACTATCATCCCCACATTCATGTTGTCATGCCGGGGGCAAGCATCAATACAAAAACAGCATTATGGCGGGTCAAATCTTCCGGGTATCTTTTCAGCCACAAGCTCTGGCGCAGTCTTCAGAGCAAAGATCCTCCAGGCCATTGTTGACACGGGCTGA
>ADZZ01000395.1 GCA_000179315.1 delta proteobacterium NaphS2 | reverse complement strand
GGTGCGACGCCGTGGTGACGCTGTTTCTGCAATACGGCCCTTGAAAATGCGGCTGGTTTGATTCGGTTCATCGCACGCGAATCGGATCGCTTATGTGATCGAAGGAATGGAAAAGGCGCTAACAGCGGGCCGCCAACGGGTGGTGGGGTACGAGGCCAACGGCGGTTTTTTGACGGCCTCCAACATTTCCATCGGCGACAAGACGCTTCGGGCGCTTCCCACCCGCGATGCGTTGATTGTGCACTTGGCCATCGTGTTGCTTTCCATTCAAAAAGGAAAGAGGATCAGTGAACTGATGTC
The DNA here is from genome assembly GCA_000179315.1 of delta proteobacterium NaphS2. GTDB lineage: Bacteria > Desulfobacterota > DSM-4660 > Desulfatiglandales > Desulfatiglandaceae > NaphS2. The sequence goes on along the minus strand of ADZZ01000395.1, from coordinate 652 downwards.
GCATTTGCCGCAGCGCTTTACCCACAGCAATCGTCTGAAGGACTTTCCAACGGCCAAAAGTCTGCAGACCATTAAAAAGCTTCAAAGCGGTGATGCGGAAAAAGACCGAAGGGCCATTGAAACGGAATTCGGTTTCCATTTCGGTCGGGTCAGTTCCGTCGATACCACCGACGGCCTGCGAATAACGTTCCAAAACAATGAAGTGGTCCATTTGAGAGCATCGGGCAATGCTCCTGAATTTCGGTGTTACAACGAAGCGGATACGCCGGAAAAGGCGTTTCAAATGAACGAAATCTGTTTGGAGATCATGTCAGGATGGCGTTAGCAAGGCTCAATCTTTCCAGCCGTGAACGCCGATCAGATTTACAAAACGGCAGCCCCCAAGGCTTTTCTGAAGGTGTTTTCCATTTTTTTTCGTGACCCGTATGAGGTCCTGGCTGCTTTTATCGCCAATGGGAATAAGCAGCCTTCCCCCTTCGGCCAGTTGCTCCAGGAGCGGGTCGGGGATGCTGGGAGCGCCTGCCGTCACCATGATGGCATCATATGGGGCGTGCTCCTGCCATCCAAGCGTACCGTCGTAGGCTTTGAAAAGCACATTGTTGCATTCCAGCTCCGCAAGGAGGGTCCTGGCTTTGACCATAAGGACGCGAAT
>ADZZ01000396.1 GCA_000179315.1 delta proteobacterium NaphS2 | reverse complement strand
TGCGTTACCCGATCCAGCAGCGCTGCCGTCATACTGGGATCACCAAATATTTCCGTCCAGTCTCCAAATCCCTTATTGGTGGTTATGATGACGGATTTTCTTTCGTGACGTTCCGCCAATATTTGGAAAATCAGCTGTGCCCCTTCCTTGGAAAAAGGAATGTATCCCAGTTCATCAATAATGAGCAGTCCGTAAGAGGCATACCGTTTGACTGCTCGGCCTAACTGTTTTTCATCTCTGGCTTCAATAAGTTCATTGGCTAGGCCGCAGCCGGTGACAAAACGGGACCTGATTCCCTGCTTGCAAGCCTCCATGCCCAAAGCTGTGGATAGGTGCGTTTTCCCGGCGCCGCTTTTCCCAGCAAAAATTATATTGCGGCTTTTTTTCACGTAATCGCAATTGGCAAGCTCCTTCATGAGCCGGACGTCCAGTCCGGGAGCTGCATCAAAATCGAATGTTTCCATTGGCTTTAAGATGGGGAATTTGGCCTCCTGCAGTCGCCTTTTGCGGCCATTCTCCTGTCGGGTCTGAACTTCGGCCTCACTCAGATTTAAAAGGAATTCCTCATAACTCAGGCTCTCCTGATTCGCTTGACGGATCACGCCCTCCAGCTCACGGAGCATCGTGGACAGTTTCAATTTTTTGAGATTCTCAATTAAGAGTGCTTTCATACCGGCGTTCATCGTCCACCTCCGATCTGTCCGTAAATGGATACGTCCGGAGCCGGAAAGGTCTGCCAGTTTTCCAGGGCTGAAAACGATTGATCCCTGCCACATTCTCTATGGATTAAGATGTGTTTAACGGCCTGGCTGGAGCCCGCCCCCGATGATAGCGCCGTCTCAACTGCCGATTCGATGGCTTCGGCAGAGTGGCCTTTGTAAAGCATCAAAACCAGAATGAACTCCTTGACACCTTTGGTATATCCCTGCTTTTGGCAGAATTTATCCAAAAGCCGTTCCAGACAAACAGGCCAGTTCGAACGCCATTGCCTGATAACACGG
>ADZZ01000397.1 GCA_000179315.1 delta proteobacterium NaphS2 | reverse complement strand
GAGCGGCGCGGCTTCTGCCAGCACGATTTTTCCCACGCAGTATCTTTTGGACCGCGGTTGTTAGGTTGTCATAGATTAGGACAGGAAAAACACCGCCAAAAAATGAGAACCCTTTTATATGACCGTCAAAAAAGGCCTGTTGCCGCTCGCAGGGATAACACCGAACCAAATGCTTTCCGGAAAATTTGGATCGCATGCAAAAGAGTTTCAGCCGTGTTTCGACACCCCCTAAAATGGCAATGCAGTTTCCCCAGTCCACCTCGGCTTCGACGCCGGTCTGTGGATCTGATGGTATAAATACCTCACGACCACTAACGCCCAATCTCAATTTTGCCTCGCGAACATATCGCCGGACAGTTGTCTCAGATCCTTGAAAAGCATGCTCCTGTTTGAGACGATTAAAAACCCGCACCGCCGTATGCCGCTGCTTTTTGGGACGATCCTTATCATCCTTCAACCATCGGTCGATGGTTCTAATATAGGGGGCCAAAACAGGGTATGCTTGTCCAATCCTTGGCTTATAACCGCTGTATTCTCCCCGAAGAACCTTCTTAACTGTATTTTTGGAATGTCCCGTCTCCCGGGCAATTTGTTTTATGGCTTTGCCATAAACCCTATGTGCCGTCCGTATGTAGCTGTATTGATCCACCGTGAGCATTCTCCTTTCTGCCTCCAGCATAGGATTGATATTTAGCAATCCTTCTTACCAGAGGTCCACTCAGGGGGGTCAATTTTAGGTTGTCGTTTTGGCCTTTAGGGGGTCAGTTTTAGGTTAGCGAAACCAGCTGCCGCATGGGCAGGGCTCATTACGTCCGATTTTTTTCATATGCAGCTTCGATACCCTATAGATTTAACCATAGAAGAATACAATGAGCAAAAGGCCTGGGAACATGCGGAGCTTGATCATTGTCCCTTTCATCCCGAGGGAGGATGCGACCTGGCCAGGCATGGCACCTATCCCAGGAAATTTCCAGAATACTGTCTGGTACCTCGATGGTACTGCCCGAGTGCGCACAAGACCATCAGCCTGCTGCCTGATTTTCTTGCATCTCGCTTTCCGGGAACTTTAGACGAAATCGAGCAGGCCGTCAATACAGCCGGATCATGCAAAAGCCAGGAAGAAGCGGCTTTTGTTTTGAGACCGGAGATATCTCTTCCATCAGGGCTTCGCTGGCTGAGGCGGAGGATCCAATATGTAAAGGAGGCACTGACAATTCTGGCCGGACTTCTTGTGACCGAATGTGCTCCGGATCTTGAATCATTCCGCAATAAATTCCGCACAAACAGGGTGCTGATCAAATTGCGTGAAATGGGTCGGGAATATCTGCCATCCATGCCGCCTATTGTCGGATTCGGCCCCCGTTCCGGCAAGCGGTATTGCCACCTTGGGT
>ADZZ01000398.1 GCA_000179315.1 delta proteobacterium NaphS2 | reverse complement strand
TCTGTYTTTTCATCGTCTGCCATGCGCTCCACCATACGCCGCAATGCTTGGAGCTTTTCAATCCGTTTGCCTTTGCCAGTTCGGCGGCTTTTCCACATACCTTGCCGGGTAGTGCCGGACCAGATTGATCAGGCCATACATCCGGCGCTGGCCGCTTCGGCCTTCTTCGGTAAACCACGTTTCACACAATGAGAATGTATGGGGTCCAATGGCTTCGGCCCGTGCCAGCAACCTGTCCGTTTGCCGGGAGGGATTAAAAATTCGGTCCCGCGGTTCCATCAAAAGGGACCCCGGCATACGACCCTTTGGATGGCGGCGAATCACTTCCATCCGTTGAGGGTCCAGGATTTCGATCTCTTTGTCATAGACCCTTACCACCACCTGACTGTAAAGGGGCGCCGGATTGGCGGCGTAGTAACAATTGTCCAACTGGATGGTGCCGTCATCGTAAACCGTCCGGATTTCCTGTCGAAAATACACAAACGGCGACAAGGGCAAAGGCAGAAGGCAGGGTTTTTCCTCCTGGAACATTTCTTCAACCTGTCTTTTGGCCCGGCCATGAATGCGAGGCGCCGCCCAGCGCTTTTCCCAATGCATGAGCCAATCATTCTGAGCGTCAATACAATCGAATTTCCGGCCCTTCAGGGCGGTATTCTGTGTGTACTTAACCCCGTTTTCCACCGTCCCTTTTCGGTTCGGATCCTTCACCCTTGCCGGGTCTGCCGCAACGTCGTAATGAGACAACATCGCGGCATATAACGTATTAAGCTCGGGATCATAAATATCAGGCTTGATCACGCCTTCCTTAAGGTTATCCAAGGCTACATATCCCGGGCATCCGCCAAAATACCGGAATGCTTCCTCATGCAGCCTGCACCATGTTTCCTTGCTCGATTTCCACACCACTTCCGGA
>ADZZ01000399.1 GCA_000179315.1 delta proteobacterium NaphS2 | reverse complement strand
CAGGCTCTTGATGAGGTCATGATACCGAGCCAAGGACCGTTCATGGCTTTATACTCTTTTACACCCTCATGCGTTAACCATTTATCGAGGGTCCATTCCATTTTTCCTCAAAACCGCAGCAGTGCGCTTCATTGACAATGAAATATTTTTCTCTTGCATTTGTTTCCATGTCCACCAGGGCTGAAGCCCTCCCAACAGGATAGAGTCGACAGGCCTCCGGCCGGTCTTCATAAATGGAACAGCCGCTTTCAGTGACAAAAGGGCATCTATGCCCCTCTTCGTCTTTCATGCGCAGCTTGACCATCGGGAAACGGGGGTGATGGTCAAAGAGTGTCTCCGTGTATTGTTCAAGAAATTGATCTGAAGGCATGTTCATCCGATTCTTCATGCGAAGAATGTCGTATGGCGTCAAAAGGAGTCGAAGTTTGGCGCAACACTCCGTGAAGCATGAAATGCCTGGGTGACACTCAAAATGAAAGGGATTTTTATTATCGAATGGTTTGAATACACTGGTTTTTTCAAGAAGGGTCATGATTTGATTCTCATATCTATGGAAAAACTAACTGTTGGTTTTCTGAGATGTTTCTTTTACTTGAAGCGTTTTTTGGCCAAAAATTCCAAACTTAACCCAATCAAATGCAAATTTTAAAAGATCTACATCATTTCTTTTTAGTTTTTCAATCGTAACATCATCTATTACAAAACGATCCAGAAAAGAGCTCCCAAATACGAATTCTTTGAATTTATCCAGGTTATACAATGCCATAAATGTCATTTGATAAATTTTCGGGTTGTCAATATCCAGCTCCTGTGCCTGTAAAGGCGCCGTCACTTGGGAGAACAACATGTTCATTTCATCATACATGGGAACACCCTGCTCAATGAGCCAGCTGGATATCCTGGCATGATCGGGCTGTTCCAATCCTTTGCATTTTAGAGGGTCGGCGATCAGACTGAAGGTTCCGTCATCATTCATATTCAACGGATACATACGGCATGGCCAGGGGCGGTCGTCGTATACGCGGCAGCCGCTTTCTCCGACAAATGTGCAACGCTTTTCGTTATCTTCGTTCATTTTGAGGACGACCATCGGGATAAGACGTTTTTCCCTGGGGATGATAATGGTGTACTGATCCAGAAACGCCTCTGAAGAGATCTGGAGCGCGTTTTTCAGCCGCACCACATCATAAGGGGTCAACACAATGGTGACGTCCCTGCAACAATCGGTAAAGCAGGACACTTCCGGGCCGCATTTGAATTGAAAAGGCTGGTCCGGATCCATTCTGAGAAATTTGTCTTTGGTTTCGGTCTTCTTTAATTCATTCATTACAAAAGCTTTCCTTTCAGAAATTGATTTTTCCAAAAAATCGACGATAAACCCCTTGACTAACAACACCCATTTGATTCTAATCAGAGATAGTCCTGTTACGATGAGGAACCCTTAAAGCCGGGACTGATACCGAGGGGAGCGCAATTATGGATGCAAGATTTTGCAAACGCTCTATACCAGTAAGGAAAGTGCCGGGTCAATCAAATTGTGTAGGAGGAGGAATTTTATAGATGTTGGAAAGGACTTTATCAATCATCAAACCCGACGGCGTTGCGCGAAATCTCATTGGAGAGGTTATTGGCCGTCTTGAAAAAGAGGGGCTTAAAATCGTTGCCATGAAGATGATTCATATGAACAAGACACAGGCAAAAGGGTTTTACAAGGTACATGAAGGTAAACCTTTTTTTGAAAGTGTGACGGATTTCATGTCTTCCGGACCATGTGTGGTCACCATACTGGAAGGTGAAAATGTGATTGCCCGATATCGTGAGATCATGGGAGCAACAAATTACAAAGATGCGGCGGAAGGAACCATCAGGCGGGATTTTGCAACTGATATTGAAAAAAATGTCGTGCACGGTTCCGATTCACCGGAAAACGCTGACATGGAAATCAATTATTTCTTTAACGCGCTGGAAATCCACTGAATTAAAAAAAGAGTCCCGCAATCAGGCTAATTGATTCCGGGACCCTTTGTATGTGTACCGGCGGTTTGCCGGGTTTTAGGCTTTTTCTTTTTCTTCTTTAAGGGTGT
>ADZZ01000400.1 GCA_000179315.1 delta proteobacterium NaphS2 | reverse complement strand
TCAAAAGAAGAACAGCTGTTGGTGGGAAATGATGCCGTTCTGGATGCGTATGTGCCGAACTGAAGAAAGAAGCCATGGTCGTGGCGTGGTCAAGTTACGCCGTCTGCTGCATCTGCAACGGACTTATCCCGGTGAGCCTTTTCTCAAAGCCGTAAGACAGGCCCTTAAGTATCGACTTTTTGATCTGTCCCGTCTGGAAAACATCATCCTCGATTATACCGCGGGTGACTTTTTTGATCTGTCATGAAAAAGAAAATTGAGCAATTACTCATTGACTTGAAGTTTAAAGGCATGGTGAAGACCTTCGATGAGCAGTTGGCTTTGGCCGAAAAGAACGGGCTTTCCGTTTACGAGGTCATATACAACCTCCTGGCTGAGGAATTACGTTTCCGGCAGGAGCGGAGCATGACTTATCGGCTTCAGATTGCACGGCTCCCATGGGACTGGACCCTCAACTCCTTTCCGTTTGATCTTCAGCCCGGAGTCCGGAAAAGCCGGATGATGACTTTGTCCGGCCTTGATTTCATCAATCGAAGAGAAAACATCGTATTTCACGGAAAGACCGGCGTAGGGAAAACAGGCCTGGCCGTCGGCATACTCCGTCAAGCCATTATTGCCGGGTACCGGGGGCGTTTTTATAATGTTCAGGATTTGCTGGATCAACTCTATGCCTCTCTCGCCGATCGATCCACCCCCAAACTACTCAATGCCCTGTGCCGATATGATCTGCTGTTGCTCGATGAACTGGGATACCTGACCCTGAAAAAGGAGCAAATGAACGCCTTTTTCAAACTCATGAAAGAGCGATATGAAGCCGGGCGGCCCACCATTATTACGACCAATCTCCAGCCTGAACAATGGTATTCCCTCCTTGAACCAAAGGACATGGTCGATGCTTCTGCTGGAT
>ADZZ01000401.1 GCA_000179315.1 delta proteobacterium NaphS2 | reverse complement strand
CATTTCAGCCAGTGACATGTTCATGTTTCCTCCTTCATCCTGTTTTCAAAATATCCCGTGCCTGCGTAGTGTTTGAATCTGTTCCACCGACATGTCCGCCGGGTCCTTTATGGATTCCGGAATGGGCTTGGGTTTCTCACCATTGAAAGACACCAACTGTTCCCAGTCAAATACAGTGACGGGAAAACCGTGGTGAAAGAGCCTTTCCCGTACCTGCAAAGCCCCAGTTTTCCCCGCCGGATCACGGTCCAAAAACAACAGGATGCGAGGAAACCGAACCCGGGAACGGATCCACACCAACCGCTCGATCTGCCCCAAGGAGATGGCATTTCCCATTAGCGCCACGGCATTGCGGCAACCGGCCTCCACAAGCTTTGCTACGTCGAAAAATCCTTCTGTCAGGATCAAGCCGAACATATTTGTTTGACCCAGTGCCGCTTCATCCAGCAGGATGTTATCCTGGTTGTAGATCTCCCAGGCTTTCTTAAACGGATAACTCCAGTATTTTCCATTGAGCTCTTCTTGTTCCATACTCAGTGCTCGTCCCGTATGGGTGAGAATCACCGGTTGAAGACCCTGGCCATTTTCTCTTACACCACGGACCTGAAACACCAGCCGCGAGTTAAGCGGTGAACCTGTCTTCGCCCATGACCGCCGGGGGAGAAACCCACACCCCAGGTATCGACAGGTGGTGGCCGATATGCCCCGCCTGCATAACTCAGGATGATCGGTTCGCAAATAACGACGCAAATCGATTTTAATGGCTGGATTTGTACCTGCGTTTGCGGCTTTCTCTTTCTGTTTGACCAAACTTTTCGGATGATTTGCCGTCGCAATCCCTTCTTTAACCATCCACCGGGCCACCTCGGACATGGTCATTTCCCGGCCTTTTTGGAGCAGCATCTCCCGGCAGAACTGCATGATGCCACCCCCTTTGCCGCTACTGAAGTCCTTGAAAATGTTCTCCGACAAACTGACATGCATTGAGGCCTTCTCTTCATGGGTAAAGGGCGATTT
>ADZZ01000402.1 GCA_000179315.1 delta proteobacterium NaphS2 | reverse complement strand
ATCTGCCGAAAGATGGCCGCTTCTCTGAATACGGGTCTGTACCGGGTGTTTTACGTTCCTCTGACCACCGGCAATGTAACGGATATCTACAAATCCATTGCCTGGGAAATGGGGCTAACCACGGAACGGAGCCTGGCAGCCCTTTATCGTTCCATCCATATGGAGGTCAACCGACTCTGTCTGGAATCCAAAATCAGGCCAGTGCTGATTATTGATGAAGCGCAATACTTGAGAAACGAGGTCCTCGAAAACCTCAGGCTGCTGACAAACTATGAGATGGACTCACAAAATCGTCTCTGCATGATATTTGTTGGCCAGGCCGAGTTGAGGCGACGGCTTTCACTGTCCGTCCATGAGCCTTTGGCTCAAAGGCTTGTGGTGCGTTATCACATATCCGGTCTTGCAAAAGAGGAGTTGCTCCCTTATCTGAAACACCGGCTTGAGTTGGCCGGAACCCAGATGGATCTTTTTGAACAGCCGGCTCTTGAAGCGCTTTTTCAGGCGACAAACGGTCTGCCACGCAAAATCAATCTGCTGGCACACCTCTCATTGAATGTGGCGGCACTGCAGAATGCCCAGCTTGTATCGGCTGAACATATTCTTACCGCAGTGGAGGAAACGGGATAGTGCTAAACCTGCATGATCAGATTCGGTGAAACAGAGGCGAGCTCTGCTGAGGAGCAACTCGCCAAGGGATAGCCGGATAGGCGACGACGAAATATCGTCATCGGGAGGGGAGTCTTCGGGCTCCCCTTTTTATGTGATATTTCCGAGGAGCCTTCATGCCTAAAAAAACCTCGGGGTTTGGGGCAGAGCCCCAAGGGTTTTCTCGAAACAGCACCCCGATCAGAAGATAGGCAGTCCGTCACGCATCGCCTTGCAACGATAAATCAATCAGGCAAAAACAAAATATTCTTCGTGCTTTATTGTGGACAATATCCGGTGGGATAATGTG
>ADZZ01000403.1 GCA_000179315.1 delta proteobacterium NaphS2 | reverse complement strand
AGTAGTGAGATGTCCATGTGGTTTTTGGTATCATGCCGTTGGGTAAAATGGGCAGTTTTTCAACCCCTTGCTCAGCCATATTCTTTCGAATATTACGTTCCATAAGGCTGACAATCATTAGTGCGATGAAATAGAGAAAGGTCATCGCCTCGATTCGCTCCGTCTTTTTGAGAAAAACGGGAGCGACCTTTAAAATGGACTTGGCCGTGTACATTCTTTTTTCCAGATACGGTTGATTTTTATAGGCTTTAAGGACTTCTGCCGCTTCCATTTCAGCGTTTGTAATGAGAGGGAAAATGCCATCGCGGGCAGCCAGATTGTTTATGGCCTTGTGATCCAATTCCCACTCGAGGCAGTAGGATATATTTTCTTCTTCTTTGTATTGTGTGTTCGGTCCCGGCTTTCCAGGACCTATCTGGCGCTGAACAATTTGTTTGTCCTCGATGAGCTGAATTTGGAAAAGATCAAATGTACCTTTGGTTGCCTTCTTGATTGCCTTTTCAATCTGTTCCTTTGTCTTGAGGTTGTATTGATTGAGCCGGGAAGAAAGTTCAGTGAGTTGGAGATCGGCTTTGGCGATCCTGTTCTTCAACGCTAATCTTAACCGAACCAGCCTTGCTAATGAAAACTGAACCATTGGGGCTTTGAACTTAAACCTCAATTGGAGTTGTGTGGTCTGCCGAGACTTAGATCCCTTGAGCGAAACTGGTTCACGGATGGGTTTCTGTTGTGGGAGACAGTTTTGAACGGGATCAAGACACGCGAAAATATTGAACGAAAAAAAGACAGCGGAAGAGAGATTCAGTTTACTTTCGTGGAGTTATGTGGAAAATCTGCATTTGGTTCCATTTTCGGGTATGATTTTGGGGAGTTAATATAGACCCACTGAGCGATGGGGGGTCTGATTTATTAAAAAAGGTAAGGCCCGAAGTTGCCGCTTCGGGCCTCTTTTTTTGGGAAAAACAGAAGCAGACCGTCTTCCCCGGACAATATAAAGCATACCCATCATAGGTCTGCTTTTGATCCTTTTCAAGATCAAAGGCGTCATGCCCTTAAGCTTCTAAAAAAAATCCAGTGTAAAAGTTGTGGATTCATTTTCCATGTGTGCCGGAGCTGTTTCAGAGGCAGGCGTACTGTAGCG
>ADZZ01000404.1 GCA_000179315.1 delta proteobacterium NaphS2 | reverse complement strand
TGTCGTAAATGGTTTAGCGACCGAAAAGGGTTTGGTTTTATTTCGCAGGAAGATGGACAGGATCTGTTTGTACACCATACCGGCATTGATATGCCCGGGTTCAAAACCCTCAGCGAAGGTGATCGCGTGAGTTTTGAAATTGAAGAAAGCGATCGAGGCCCCAAGGCCAAGAACGTCGTCAAACTTTGATCCATTAACGTCGGTGGTTTAAAACTTAAAGGCGTCTTTCCCTGGAGGGAGGAAAGATGCCTTTTTTTGTCTCTGAAGCATTCTATCCCTCACACGCTTTTACATTGACGCTTCCACGTTGTGGTCACTATATTGGCGCCATGAGCCAACCATTATTGAAATGTGAAGATATCCTGGGTCCGGGCGGCAGATTGAGCCGACGCATCAAGGGTTTTGAAGTCCGGAAGTCTCAACTGGACATGGCGCTTCAGATCGAAAGAGCACTGGATGAGGGGGTCTCCGTCATTGTGGAGGCGGGGACCGGTACCGGAAAAACCTTCGGTTACCTTGTTCCGGTCTTGCTGAGCGGGAAGAAGACCGTCGTTTCAACCGGCACCAAGAACCTTCAGGATCAGATTTTTGAAAAGGACTTACCGCTCCTGAAAAAGGCCTCGGGTTTACACATAGACGCCATGATCATGAAGGGGCGGCAAAATTACCTCTGTTTGCATAAGTATCACCAACAGTTTCAGCAGCAGTCCTTTCTTGATCCTGCCTACATAAAAGCTCGGGAAAGGCTGGAAGCCTGGGTCGAAAAGACCGCTTTCGGGGACCGGGGAGAGTTGGACTGGCTGGCCGATGGGGATCCGCTCTGGGATGCCCTTTCCGCATCGTCCGACCAATGCATCGGTTTGGACTGCATGTTTCTTGAAGACTGCTTCCTGGCGAAGCTGCGCAGCCGGGCGGCCAGGGCAAGGCTCATCATCGTCAACCATCATCTCTTTTTTGCGGACATGAAAATTAAGAAGGGGGGCTTCGGCGAAATCATTCCCCGATTTCAGGCGGCGGTTTTCGATGAGGCGCACGTCATAGAAGAGATTGCCACCACCCATTTTGGAGAGCGAATCAGCACCCGCCAGATCATTGAGCTGGTGGGCGATGCGGAAAAGGAGATAAAGATCTTTTCGGTCGAGGAAAGATCCGAGATTGACAAACCTCTGGACCTCATAAGAGGCGCCACGGAGACGCTGAAAACGTCATTTGAGACTTCCGAAAACAGGGGGCGGATTGATCCGAAAACCCTTTCTCTACTGAGGAATGGTCCGGTTCGCGAAATTTGCCGGGGGCTGGAGGACCTTGCAGATCTCCCCATTAAAAAAGACGCGGACCATCCGGGATGGGCCTTGATTGTGGAACGGGCAGGCGACCTGGCTCAGCGAATGGAAGCGGTTGCAAGCAAAAGGGATGCCGCCTGGCTTAACTGGTATGAAAGAAAGAAGAAAAGCCTGGTGCTTCACGCTTCACCCCTTGATGTATCCGAATCCATGAACCGGTTCCTCTATGAAAAAATAGATTCAGTGGTGTTGACATCGGCCACGCTTTCAACCAACAATTGCTTCGATTATCTGCGCAGCCGTCTGGGTCTTCCTGAAGAGACCCTGGAGGGCCTTCATGTTTCTCATTTCGATTTTAAGAAGCAGACCCTGCTTTATCTGCCCAGGAACCTTCCCGCCCCCAACGAACCGCGGTTTCCGGTGGATGCGGCCCGTGAAATTATACGGATTTTAAAAAGATCCAAAGGCCGGGCATTGGTTTTGTTTACCAGTTATTTCAATCTTCACAGGGTTCACGAAATCATTGCCGGTGCGCTTCCCTACACGGTTTTCAAACAAGGGGACGCGCCCAGAAGCAGATTGCTGGAAGAATTCAAGCGGGATATCCAGTCCGTACTTCTGGCCACGGGGTCTTTCTGGCAGGGGGTGGACGTGCCGGGCGAGGCATTGAGCTGTCTCATCATCGACAAACTCCCTTTTGCGTCTCCGGGGGATCCTCTGGTGGCCGCCAGAATCGAGGCCATCCGTGAAGGGGGCGGAAACCCTTTTATGGATTATCAGGTCCCGGCAGCCATCATTTCTCTGAAGCAGGGCCTTGGGAGATTGATTCGAAAAGCATCGGACAGGGGACTCATGGCTATCCTGGACAAGAGGATTTTGACCAGTCGGTATGGTGGACAGTTTTTAAAGAGCCTTCCCCCGATTCCCATTATTCATGAAATAGAAAAAATAGAGCCATTCTTTTTAGAAGGAGCTGAAAAATGAATCCAAAGCCGTGGCAGGTGGTATCCAGCACAAAAGATAAGAGCTATCGCGTTTTCAATCTGCGTACGGATCTTGCCATTTCACCCCGCACCGGGAAGAAACATCATTTTTTCATTCTTGAATCCAGTCCCTGGGTGAATGTCATTCCCCTGACCCCTCAAAACGAAGTGGTGATGGTCCGCCAGTACCGCCATGGCACGCAAAGCGTCACCCTGGAAATCCCGGGAGGTCTTGTGGAGGCGAGCGATTCGCCGAAAGAGGCCACCGCAAGGGAATTGATGGAGGAGACCGGCTACGAGGCTTCGGATATCCTTCCCCTGGGCCTTGTTTATCCGAACCCGGCCATACAAAACAACGCCTGTTACACGTTTCTCGCCAAAAACGTGTTTCCCGCGGGTGATCAGCATCAGGATGACAAGGAAGATATCGAAGTGGTCATCCGGCCCCTTGCCCATATTCCGGAAATGATAAAGAAAGGCGTGATTGACCATGCGCTGGTCATTGCGGCCTTCTACCGCTATTACATGGAGTACTTGCCCATCTCTAAATGACCGGATTGTCTTGACGACCCGAAGGCGGCTTCTTATTATTTACAAGATGTATTGCAGTTTACAGTTACCGGTTCACGGTATTTAAACCCGTAAACCGATAGCCGCGGAAGGAGGTATTTAACGAATGGGAAACTGGGCGAAAACAACCCTTTTACTGGGCCTGATGACGGCACTGATCGTTTTTATCGGGGGGATTTTCGGCGGAAAACAGGGCATGATTGTGGCCTTTGTGCTGGCCATGGCAATGAATTTTTTCAGTTACTGGTATTCGGACAAGATTGTGCTTCGCATGTACCGGGCAACGGAAGTCAAACCGGAGGATTTTCCGACGCTCCATGAAGCGGTGGGACGGCTGGCGCAAAATGCAGGACTTCCCATGCCGCGCGTTTACATTATTCCCGAGGATGCGCCCAATGCCTTTGCCACGGGCAGGGATCCGGATCATGCGGTGGTTGCGGTGACCGAGGGACTCCTTCGCACCATGAACAACGAAGAGGCTACCGGCGTGCTGGCCCATGAATTAAGCCACATCAAAAACAGGGATATTCTCATCGGTTCCATTGCCGCCACCATGGCCGGCGCCATCATGATCCTGGCCAGCATGGCCCGATGGTCCGCATTTTTCGGCGGCGGGTCCCAGGATGATGAAGGGGACGGCATGGGCGTGATCGGTTTGATTGCCATGAGTATTCTGGCGCCCGTCGCCGCCATGTTGATTCAGATGGCCATCAGTCGTTCCCGGGAATATCTGGCTGATGCAACAGGGGCGCAAATTGCGGGAAATCCCGAAGGTCTGGCAAGTGCCCTGGGCAAGCTGGGGGCTTATTCCAAACAGATTCCCATGAAGGCCGAACCTGCCACCGCCCATATGTTTATTGTCAATCCCTTGAGCGGTCGCAAGATGGCGAACCTTTTTTCCACACATCCGCCTCTGGAAGATCGCATCGCACGGTTACGGGGCGGCAGCGTGTATACGCCTCCCGGTGACACACTTCACTTGGATGAGACCGGTGAAAGCCGCGGGGAGCAGCAAGCGCGGGCCATGTGGGATCGCATGTCAAAATGACAGGTTCAGCCCCTGAAACAGGGAGCAGCGGCTTTGATCGATATGCTCTTTCATGGCCAGGACATAATCGGGCCGCCGCTCATCCTTCCACCGGGGGTATCCTCCCTGCCACACATAACGGATCAGTTCCTGAAATGAACTTCTGCTGAAACGGTACGGGCCGATGGTCACTTCATCTTGACTTTCGCCCATGGTGAACGGTACTTTGGAGCACTTGGCATATTTGTCAATCATGGCTTCCACAATAGCGTGTGTTCGGAAGCCTTCGGGTTTCTGCCTGAATTCCGATTCGTTCCGCGGAAAAGGGTATTTTCCGTACAATTCCCCAATAAAACCGGTGAAGCGGACACCGTGAATGGCGCCCATGAGATCACCTATCCGTTCAGGATCGGGTATATGGTACACGTCCCAGTGTGATCGCTTCGATTCATGGGGACCGCATGCGGAAATGTCACCCATATATCCGCAAAATGCCGTGGAGAAAAAGAAGAAGCGATCCAACAGCAGCATATCGGATTCAATGTTAAAAAAGCCAAAGGCAATGGTGCCGTGGCTGAGGGATTTAAAAGCTAACGGCATGGGTGCATCTCCTTCTGGGTGTTGCTTTTTTTAAAAATGGTATTGACCGAGGCCCAAAAATGCTTAGCTTTAACACTTGTAATCTTGAGGGCCCCTTAACGGGGATCAACCTCGCAATTAAAGGCCATCAATGTTCGACAGAATCTATGAAAAAATTCCGCTATTATCAAGGAGCAAAAAAATGCAGCCAGAAAACAGCACGCAGCAAAAATTTGCCGGTGCCACCAAATACGTCCTGGATGAAGAATTAGCCCAGATTGTCAATATTTCAATGGCCCTTGAAATGCCGCTTCTGCTCAAGGGTGAGCCCGGTACCGGCAAAACCATGCTGGCGCACGCCATCAGTGAAGCGCTGAACATGAAGCTTATTGTTCTAAATGTCAAAAGCAGCATGAAACTGATAGAGGCGCTTTATCAGTACGACACCCTTACACGGCTCAACGACAGCCGTTTCGGGGATTCCAAACGGGATGTGAGCGATATCGAAGAATATATCAAAATGGGAAAGATTGGTCAGTCGTTTATTGCCGATGAAAAAGTAGTGTTGCTCATCGACGAGATTGACAAGGCTGATACGGACTTTCAGGACGACATGCTGGATGTTCTGGATCAGATGGAATTTGATATTATTGAAATCGACAAAACCGTTACCGCCAAAAACAGGCCGGTCATCATCATTACTTCCAACGCCAAAAAAGACCTTTCGGATCCCTTTCTCGGGCGCTGCAATTTTCACCACATTGCCTTTCCCGATGCCGATATGATGCACAAAATCGTCGAGGTCCATTTTCCTGAAATCAGTAAAGACCTTCTTGAAAGTTCCATCCGCGCTTTTTACAAAGTTCGTGATTTCAGAGGCATTGAAAAGAAACCGGCCACAAGGGAACTGATCAACTGGATTCGCGCTTTGGAGGCAGACCCCGATTTTAAAGCCAAAGATCTTGTCAAGGGAGATCTCCCGTATCTGGGCGTTCTGTTTAAGAAAAGTCCTGATTATGCCATTGCCAAGAACGCCTCGGCTCGAATGAGGATTTAAGAATCATGTTTACCAGCTTCTTCTTTCTTTTGAGAAAAGTCGGCATCCCGGTATCTCCCACCAGCTTTTTGCGCCTTCAAAAGGCCTTACGAATGGGTTTGATCACCTCCATTGACGATTTTTACACGGCGGCCAGGTCCATCCTCGTGAAAAGTGAAAGATATTTCGACCTTTATGATCAGGTTTTTGCACATCGGTTCGAGGGTGCCGAGTTAAAGGAACCTGAGGCGTTCGAACTCGATCAGGTGGCGCAGGCCATGCTGGAAGAATGGTTGAAGGATCCCAAAGGGGTTGCCGATGCGCTGGGCATGCATGAGGAGGCCCTCAATAAATTGAGCCCTGAAGAATTGCTCCAATACTTCCTTGACCGCCTCAAAGAGCAGAAAGAGGAGCACCACGGGGGTTCCAAATGGATCGGCACGGGGGGAACTTCACCGGTGGGCCATTCAGGGTATCATCCCGGAGGCATGCGGGTAGGTGGTGTTTCCGGGAATAAATCGGCCATTAAAGTGGCAATGGACAGGCGATACAAAGACTATTCCCAGGAAGGCCCCCTGACACAGGCCCAGATCGGCGAAGCGCTTAAACGGCTTCGGAATATGGTGCCCAGTGGTCCAAAGGATGTGGTGAACATTGACGAGACCATTTATCAAACCATGAAAAACGCGGGTGAGATAGAAATCGTTTTTGAAAGGGGTCTAAAGGATCGCCTGAAAGTTCTTCTGGCCATCGACAACGGCGGCTGGTCCATGGATCCCTACATCGAAATGGTCCAGACCCTTTTCAATTATGCGCGGGCCCAGTTCAAAGAAGTGAACACCTATTTCTTCCACAACACCATTTACGATCAGATCTGGAAGGATCCCGCCCGGTACAGGAAACCGTTGCCCGTCGACGAGCTGATACGCAGAGATCCTGAAACCCGGGTGGTTATCGTGGGAGACGCCAGCATGGCCCCTTATGAACTGATGGCCACCGACGGCAGCATCCATATCGAGGAAAGATCCGGTCGACCCAGTTACGAAAGGCTTCAATTTATCGCCGACACTTTTCCCCATAGCGTGTGGATCAATCCCAAAATGGCGGCGGAATGGCCCTATACCCGAAGCATCAATATGATTCGAGAAATTTTCCCCATGTTTGAACTGACCATCGACGGTCTGGATAAGGCCGTCGGGCATCTGATGAGCGACAACTGATTCCTATTTTGTCTTGTCCAACCCTCCCAATTTCAGTGCCATCTTTGAGCCCCAGGATTTCCCGGCATCCTTGACCGAATTAATAATGTTCGATTCCTTATGCTTGGCAGGGGGCGGACAAACCGTCGTCAGGTTTGATCCGGCTTGTTGCATCTTTGGCTCAAAGGACAGTCTGAACGGGCCGACATGGGAAAGGCGGCCCGGAGACGAATCTTTGAAAATTTTGCCATTAGAAGGGTTGCCGCTCAGTATGAAAAACAATAAAGATTCTATTGGAAAATTCCTGCGCGTCAGTGCATTGATTTTTGGGTCTTGTCTCAAGCTATAACTTGATTTTGCAGGAGTTAATTTGATACCTTGCCACGCACGGTGGGGATATAAGGAAGTTCTGTTTTTCAAAACAACCCTTGAATCAGGGCGCAATAAAGAAAGGAATTCAATGAAAACCATATGGGTTAACGGTGTGCCGATCAATGATCCCAATCGCTGTTACGTGGTTGCGGAAATCGGCCACAACCACCAGGGAGATCTGAAAAAAGCCAAAGAGATGTTCCATGTGGCCAAATGGTGCGGGGTGGATGCGGTCAAGCTGCAGAAAAGAAACAATAGAAAGTTGTATACCCGCGAATTATACGATGCTCCGTACGACCACGAAAACAGTTTCGGCAAGACCTACGGGGCCCACCGGGAAGCCCTTGAATTCGGCAGAGAAGAGTATCTGGAACTCCAAGAAACCGCACGGGAAATCGGTATCACGTTTTTTTCAACGGCCTTTGATTTTGAAAGCATTGATTTTCTGATGGATCTCGATATGCCAGCATTCAAAATTGCCTCAGGGGACCTGAAAAACACCCCCCTTCAAAAATATATGGCGGAATTTGGAAAGCCGATTTTTTTGAGCACGGGCGGGGGAACCCTGGATGATGTGAAACGCGCCTATGACACCATCATGCCCATTAATCCCGAGCTTTGCATCATGCAGTGCACCGCCAGCTATCCGGCCCGCGTTGAGGATCTCAATTTGAGGGTATTGACCCTATATAAAACCCTCTTTCCGGATGCGGTGATCGGTCTTTCAGATCACCAGAACGGAATTGCCATGGCGGTTGTGGGGTACCTTCTGGGCGCGCAGGTAATTGAAAAGCATTTTACCCTGAATCGGGCTTCCAAGGGGACCGATCATGCCTTTTCCCTGGAACCGGTGGGCATGCAGAAACTGGTTCGCGATTTGCACCGTGTTTCCCTTGCCCTGGGGTCGGAAGAGAAGGCACCGCTTGATTGCGAATCGAAACCGTTACACAAAATGGGAAAAAAGTTGGTGGCGGCCCACCCGCTGAAATCGGGACAGGTGCTTGGCATTGAAGATGTGGCGATCCGCTCACCCGGTGATGGTCTGCCCCCCTTTGAGATGGAAAATGTTCTCGGAAAAAGGGTCATCAAAGACCTGGAACAGGATGAAAACATAACTTTCGAGATTTTGAAATAGCCAATGGCTCAAAAATCGGTCGTTTGCTCAGGTTTAAAGAATAATATGGCCCCGATAAATTCAGGAGATCCGGGTGGAGATGGTACCCATGGTAAAAGATGACCCCATGTTCAGCGTAAAGGGCCGTGTGGCGGTGGTCACGGGCGGCATGGGACAGTTGGGGGCCGGCTATGCGGCGATGCTTTCCGAGAGGGGCGCAAGGGTTGCGGTGTTTGATATCACCACCCAGACGGAATTTGCCGACGCTGCCTTCGAGAGAGGGTTGGAAAACGGGCGTATTGCATGCTATAAGGTTGATATTACCGACCATGAGGCCGTGAAAGCGGCAACCGAGGCGGTGGCGGAACGCTGGGAGGAACCCCATATCCTCATCAACAATGCTGCTTTGGATTCACCTCCGGATGCGCCTGCCGGGGAAGCGGGACCCTTTGAAACCTATCCCGTGTCTTCTTTTGAAAAGGTCATGGATGTCAATGTGAAAGGAACGCTTATCTGCTGTCAGGTGATCGGCGAGAAAATGGCCGGTAAAGGGCGAGGCGCCATTATCAACATTTCGAGTACCTACGGCATCCTTTCACCGTGCCAGGACATTTACGATTTCAGACGCCGGAACGGCGAAACATTTTTCAAGCCGGTGGCCTATTCGGTTTCAAAATCAGCGATCCTTAACCTGACCCGCTACCTGGCCACCTACTGGGCCAAAAAGGGGGTGCGGGTCAATACCCTCACCCTTGCGGGCGTATTTAACAATCAGCCTCGGGAATTCCTGGATGCCTATTGCGCCAGAATTCCCATGGGGCGGATGGCCCATGCCCATGAGCTCTGTGGCGCCGTCCTCTTTCTGGCCTCCGATGCGTCCTCCTACATGACGGGATCAAACATGATCGTGGATGGCGGCTGGTCCGCCTGGTAGATTTTTAAGGAGCAATCCATGGACCAATTGTTTCCCAAAGAGATTTTGAACTGGATCAATAATGAGCCGTGCCCGCCCGAAACGGGAACATGGTTGGACAAGCACGGCCCAGCCGACGGGAAGGTGTTGTGCCGTGTTGCCCGTTCCAATGGTCTTGATGTGGAAAAGGCCCTTGGCGCGGCCGCCATGGCCCGTCAATCATGGGGTGAGAAAACCGTGGTGGCGCGGGGAGACATCATGCGTGCCATTGCTCTGGGTATGTGTGACCGCAAGGATGAAATTGCCGGAATTGTCGCCATGGAGACGGGAAAAAGCAAAGCGGATGCCATGGGGGAAACCGAGGCCGCCATAGAGATGGGCTTTTTCGTGGCCGGAGAAGGACGACGCAACTATGGCAGAACAACCACAGCGAGCACGGCCCACCGAACAGTCCTGACAAAACGGATGCCTCTGGGCATTGCCGCTCTGATCATTGCATCCAATACCCCCATCGCCAATGTGGCCTGGAAGGCCTTTCCATCCATGTTCTGCGGCAACGTGTCCATCATGAAGCCTTCGGAGGACACGCCGGCCACGGCATTCATGTTCGCTGAGATCTGCAGGGATGCGGGATTGCCGCCCGGCGTCTTCAATCTGGTCCAGGGACTGGGTCCGGAAGCGGGAGGGCCTCTGGTTGAATCGCCGGATGTAGCGCTGGTCAGCTTTACCGGCTCCAGTGAGACGGGGTGCATTATACAAAAGGTTGCAGGTGAACGGCTGGCCAAAGTCTGTATGGAACTGGGCGGAAAAAACGCTCTCATTGTATGTGATGATGCGGATCTCGCCAATGCGGAAAAATGGGTCCTTTCATCCGCCTTCAGTAACGCCGGCCAGCGCTGCGCCGCCGCCAGCCGCGTGATCGTCTTTGATGCAATTTACGAGGATTTCAGGGAACGGCTTGTGCGATCCACCAGAGGGTTGAAGATTGGTGTCGGGGACGGTGATTTCTTGGGTCCTGTCATCAATGTGAGGCATCTCAACAACATGCTGGCCCAGGTGGATCAGGCCGTGGCGGATGGTGCGTCCGTGCTGGTGGGAGGGCATCGTCTGAGCGGCCCGGAATATGGAGAGGGATACTATATGGCTCCCACCATTCTTGAAAATGTGGCGCCGGATGCGGAGATTTCCCAAAAGGAACTGTTCGGTCCCATAACGATCCTCTATCGGGTTTCGGATTTTGATGCGGCTGTTTCCCTTGCCAATCATTCAATGCTCGGCCTTACCTCATCCATCCATACCGGCAGCATTCACCGGGCCATGGAATATGCCGAACGGGTTGAAGCCGGGGTTGTGGTGATCAATGGCGGTACCCACGGCAGCGAGCCCCACATGGGTTTCGGCGGGGTAAAGAATTCAGGCACCGGCTGGCGGGAGGCGGGACTGGAAGCCATGGATGTGTACAGCGATTTGAAATATATCAATATCATTCATGATCCGGGAAAAGTCTAAATGCCCAACTGCATCGCCCTCATACCGGCCCGCTCGGGTTCCACCCGGATTTCCCATAAAAACGTGCGGTATCTGGGATGTCATCCGCTGCTGGCCTATACCATCAGCGCCGCCGTCAAGAGCGGAATTTTCAAGGATGTGGTGGTCTCCACCGATTCGGAGTATTATGCTGAAATTGCCCGCCACTATGGCGCGGATCTACCATTTCTGCGCCCCTTGGAGATTGCCGGTGCCACCTCCCCCGATATTGAGTGGGTCTCTTATACCCTGAAGCGCCTGAAACAAATGCATCGAAATTATGATTGTTTCAGCATCCTTCGCCCCACCAGCCCTTTCAGACAGCCTGAGACCATCCAAAGGGCCTGGCGTGAATTCAATGCGGATCAGCGTGTGGATTCACTGCGGGCCGTCGAGAAATGTTCGGAGCATCCCGGGAAGATGTGGGTGATTCAGGGGAATCGTATGACCCCGCTGCTTCCCCTGGGTCCCGCGGAACAGCCCTGGCACAGCAGCCAGTACCCGTCGCTGCCCCTTGTTCATGTGCAGAATGCCAGCCTTGAAATTGCCTGGACGAGGGTTGTCTATGAGACCGAAACCATCGCGGGGCATACGGTCATGCCGTTTTTGACCAAAGAATATGAGGGGTTTGACGTCAATAGACCCGTGGACTGGATGGTTGCCGAAGCGTTGCTCGCCTCCAATGAAGCGTCCCTCCCGGAGATCGACATTCCCCCGTTTGAAAGAAAGGCCTGAAATGACGACAATCATCACCATGATACCCTTTGAAGCGTTCAAACGGGTACAAAAGGCAGAGATGGATACCAACAGGCGATTGGGTCTTTTGGCGGACATGTGCCGCGCCAATGCGTTGGCGGCCGTGAAACAGGCGGGTTCCGGGCATCTCGGAAGCAGCTTCAGCGCCATGGATATTGTGGTTCGACTCTACTATGAAGAAATGAACGCTTTACAACTCGGACCGGATCATCCCGATCGGGACGTTTATTTTTCTTCCAAGGGCCACGATGTACCGGGGCTTTATGCCGTCCTCTTTTCGCTGGGCCGTTTGCCGGAGGACAAATTATTCAACCTGCGCCGTTTCGGCGGTCTGGACGGTCATCCGGATATTGCCTGTCCCGGCGTGGAAGTCAATTCCGGGTCCTTGGGAATGGGGATTTCCAAAGGGAGAGGGATCGCCTGGGCAAAACAATATCTGGGTCGCGGCGGCCATGTCTTCGTCATGACCGGGGATGGAGAGCTTCAGGAAGGTCAGAACTATGAAGCCATGCAGTCAGCGGTTCAGCAGGGGGTCGGAAATCTCACGGTCATCGTGGATCACAACAAGGTGCAGTCCGATAGAGAAGTTGCCCGGATTGTGAACCTTCAGGATCTGGAAAAGAAACTTTCCGCCTTCGGATGGGAGGTGGCGCGATGTGACGGCCATGATCAGCATGCCTTGGCCCGGGTGTTTGAGCGGTTTCGCCATCTGAAAGACATCCCGAAAATATTGATTGCCGACACCATCAAAGGGCGCGGGGTCTCTTTCATGGAACACCCCCTTGCCCTTCGGGAGGGGGCGGGTTTTTATCGGTGGCATGCGGGGGCGCCGCCCGACGACGCGTTCATGGCGGCTCATTCGGAAATTCTAGCCCGTATCAACAGCCGGATGGCGGATGAGGGTCTTGACGCCTTCGCACTTAAAGAGGTGCCGCCCCCTTCAAAAAAGGAACTTTTCTACACACTCCAGGGGGAACCGGAAAGCAAAATAGAAAACCAATCCGTTGTAAAAGTGACGGACGAATATGTGTCCGAAGTCTACGGAAAGTCTTTGATGGATTTGGCCGGGCATCGGGACGATATGATTGTGCTGGATGCGGACCTGGCCGCGGACTGCAAGGTTCGGGCGTTTGAATTGGCCTATCCGGACCGTTTCATCGAAAACGGTATTGCCGAGCAGGATATGGTATCCATGGCGGGGGGGCTTGCGCGACAAGGGTTGCTCCCCGTTGTCAATTCTTTTGCAAGCTTTCTGGCTTCCCGCGCCAATGAGCAGATATACAATAACGCCGGGGAGCAAACGAAAATTATCTATGTGTGCCATTATGCCGGGCTGATTCCGGCCGGACCCGGTAAATCCCACCAGAGCATCCGGGATATCTCCCTTTTCGGGGCACTGCCCAATTGTGAGATCCTAGAGCCCTGTAACGGGGAAGAGACCCGCATGGTAGTGGATTATGCCGTGAATGAGGCGCGGGAAAATGTGATGATTCGCCTGATTATCGGGCCTTCCCCAAGAAAGATCATGCTTCCTGAAGGATATCGACTGGAAAAAGGCAAAGGGGTTTCCCTGGCCCATGGAGGCGACGCCGTGCTATTCGCCTATGGGCCGGTCATGATTCATGAAGCGCTGACGACGTCCGAACTGCTGGCGGAAAAAGGGATCGGTCTTCGGGTTATTAACAGCCCATGGTTGAATCGCATGGACCGTAATTGGATGATGAAACAGGTGGATGCTGTTGATCATGTTTTTGTTTTGGAGGATCATGCCCCGGTGGGTGGTTTCGCCGACTTTCTGCTCAATGAAATGGTGGGCGCTGGAGGGCTGGGATCCCGGTCTTTTGTAAAGTTTGCCGTGGAGGGGTATCCTGCGTGTGGTACGCCCGCCGAAGCCCTTCGTTTTCATGGCCTGGACGGCGCATCCCTTGCAAATCGGATACTTTTTCACATGGATTGAAAGTTTGCCGGGTCCGGAACGCCTTCAATGAAGATCTACTATTTATCGGGAACCGCCATTCCATCCCGCGCTGCAAGCGCCCTGCACGTGATGAAAATGGCCCATGCCTTGGCCAAACAGGGCCACCAGGTTACGGTGCTGGCCGTTTCCAACGTCCATGAGCATACGGACCCCTTTCTGTTTTACGGCATGGATAGATCCTTTGGTTTGGTACGGTTTCATCCTTTGAATCTTTCTCACGGCCTTGGCTATTACTTTTCATTTTGTTCTCTTTTCTATTGTGCGAGGCACGGTTTACCCCATGTATTTTATGGGCGGCACAGCCAGGCGCTGCTGGCGGCGAGCCTTACGAAAAGACCCGTTGCTTACGAAGCTCACGGGCTTTTTTCCTATAAAGGGAGCCGTTGGTTCGAGGAGCACTTGTACCGTCGTCCCAACTTCCACGGGCTTGTCACCATTACCAAGGCCCTCGCGGAGGACTACCTAAGAGCCCTGCCATGGCTCGCTAACGTGAACCTGTGGGTCATTCCCGATGCCGCCGAAATTCCGCCCAAATCGAAAAAGGTCGTCGACCCGTGGCCCGGCCGGCCGGGTGTTCTACAAATTGGATACGTGGGACACCTGTATCCGGGAAAGGGCATGGAAGTGGTGAAGGCTCTGGCCGAAACCTTGGGGGAATATGACTTCCACGTGGTTGGCGGAAGAGATCTGGATATCGAACGATGGCAAAACACTTGCAGGGCGCCCAATCTTTTTTTTCATGGATTCGTTTCGAATAACCTGTTGAATGGATATTATGAGCGGTTCAATATGGCCTTGCTTCCCTCTCAGAAACAGGTCATGCTGGCCGATGACAAGCGGGATATCGGGCAGTGGATGTCTCCCCTCAAGGCATTTGAGTATATGTCTTACGGATTGCCCATCGTTTCATCCGATCTGCCGGTGCTCCGGGAGATTTTTCAACATGAACGAAACGCATTGCTTGTGGACCCCCGCGATCTTTCCGCATGGGAAAAGGCATTGAGGCGTTTGGATCATGACAGCGCTTTGCGAATGAGATTGGGCAAAACAGCACGGGCGGAATTCCTTGAAAAATATACATGGGAGAAACGGGCCCGGAAAATAGTGGACCTTTTTGGGGACATAAGCCGACATTGATAGCTTTAAAATGAAAGCCATGAAACAAAACAAAAGTGACAATTTGCCAAAGGTATGGCTGCTGATTCCCATTGAAACCAAAGCCAGAGAGTACCATGCCAAACTCCTGCTGTCCTGCGTGGCGGCGGAAAAGGGGTTCGGCGTAATTCTGGGGCACAAAGCCGCTCTGGCAACCAATCTTCGTTTTCTGCCCCGGGGGGTCATTTTCGGCAACAATATCACGACGGACATGGAGGGTCGGTTTGCACGATACCGGGATTTGGGCTATACGGTCGCGGCCTGGTGCGAAGAAGGGGTCGCCTACCGGAATCGCCGCTCGTACCGTCATGAACGCGTCTCAGCCAAGGCCATGGCGCAGGCAACAATCTTTTTTGCATGGGGCGATTATCACGCGGAGGATGTCCGGCGGGCCATCGCGGCGGACGATCGTGAAAAAGTAATTCCCTGCGGAAGTCCCCGCCTGGATCTTCTTCGCCCCCGCTTCCGGGAATTTTACCGGGAGGAGTCCCGACGCATCGTGGAAAGACATGGCCGGATTGTTTTGGTCAATACCAATTTTCATCGCTATAATCATTTTCTCGGACGGGGGGCTTATCTGCAGGGCCTAAGAGACCAGGGCAAAGTTTCCGATGCCGAAAAGGAGGTTTTCTTCAAGGAATGGATCGCATTTCTTGGGGACATGTACAATGCCTTTGCCAAAATGCTGGGACCGTTGAGTGCCGCGCTTCCCGATCACACCATCATTTTAAGGCCCCACCCTTCCGAAGACCATGATGTCTGGAGGGAAGAGGTCAAGGGACTCGCCAACGTCAAGGTTTTGCACGAAGGGGGTGTGCTGCCCTGGATATTGGCTTCCGAGGTTGTGATACACAACAGCTGCGCCACGGGGGTCGAGGCTTTCGGGATGGGGGTCCCGGTGGTATCGTACCGGCCCATGACTTCCGAGCGCTATGATTCATTTTTGCCCAATGCCGTGAGTCGGGAGGTGTTCAGCGAACAAGACCTGGTGGAGATGATAAGGGCGATGGTGTCAAATGAACCGGACCGGGAAAGCGAATCAGAACCGGAAAAAAGAAGGCTTGCGCAACGTTTTTTCAGTGGCTTGGAGGGAAGACTGGCATCCGAAACCATGGTTGATCGTCTTGGATCTCTGGATGTTCGTCTCGTGCCTTTTGCGGCAACGCCTGTCCATGCCCTGGCCCGCAAAACGGTTTTAAGGGCGATTCTTCCCGCATGGGCATTTTTCCGAAAACGCAGTCGGGGGCGCCAAACGAATTCCGCATACTTGCAGCAGAAATTTTCGTCCCTGGGCCTTAGAGAGGTCCAAACGGATTTGAATCGATTACAGAAAGTTTCGGGACGGTTTGAAAATGTGGGCGCCACAAAGATCTGCAAGTCCCTTTTCCGTGTAACGTCCCATGCTGATTGAAAGTTTGAACCCAGGATAAGACCCATGCACATCGCCTATCTATCAGCTTCTGAAATACCGTCCCGGACCGCCAATAGTGTTCATGTCATGAAGATGTGCAATGCCTTCGGCACGCTGGGCCACCAGGTGGTCCTCTATGCCAGATCGGGTAAGCCTGCAAAAAACGATCCCTATGCCCGATATGGTGTACAAGACACCTTTCCCATTATCCGTTTCCCCTGGCCGAAATTACGGGTTGTGGGCTCTTTAATCTATATCTTTTGCGTGTTTTTCCATGTTTTACGTTCCCCGCGCCCGGATCTGTTTTACTCCCGCTATGTGTATCTCATTTTCCTTGCCTCCTTTTTGGGTATCCCCTGTATCTATGAAGCCCATGTATTTGCTGCCGGATCGGGTGCGCGCCTGTTGGAAAAGCGGCTCTTCAGGCGCAGGACTTTCCATCGCCTGGTGGTAATCTCCCAAGCGTTAAAAAAAGACTATTTGAAGGCTTATGCCGCCCTGGACAAAATGAAGGTGATCGTGGCCCACGACGGCGCGGATATCCCCGATGAAAAATCCGACGGGCAAATGGAAAAACCCATGGATGGCACGGCAGGGTTACAGGTGGGCTACGTGGGCCAACTCTATCCCGGAAAAGGGATGGAAATTATTTCACAGCTCGCACCGCGCTTTCCGGAACTGACGTTTCATGTGGTAGGAGGCAGGGATGAGGACCTGGATTTCTGGAAAGAGCGGGCCGGATTTCGGAATCTTATTTTTCACGGATATGTGCAGCCGGGTGATATGGGCGGATATTATCGACGATTCGACATCATGCTGGTTCCACTGCAAAATAAAGTGACCCTTGAAAGGGGCAGGGGCGATATATCGCGCTGGACATCGCCTCTGAAAGTGTTCGAGGCCATGGCCTACGGAAAAGCGATGGTGGCGTCCGATCTTCCCGTTTTAAGGGAGGTGCTCCAAGATGGCGTAACAGCCCTTATGACGCCCCCTGACGATATTGACTCATGGTCGATTGCCCTCAAAGACCTGATGCAAAATCGGACATTGATGTTGAAACTCGGATTGGCCGCCCGAAAATTGCTGGAAGCGGAATATACATGGAACAGGCGGGTGGAGCGTGTATTATCCTGAAATTCGGTTTTAGACGGCACCCCATGACGTTCCGGGTTGGTCAGGAGTCGGAGGATGTTCAATAAAGAAAGCACGGGCCTGATGGCTTATTTTTTCAGGGCGTATCCCAAACGGACGCTGATGATGATCTCTTGTCTGATTTTTGCGGGCCTGGCCGAGGGTATCGGCATAGCGGTACTGTTACCGCTGTTTGAAGTCAGTTTAGGGACCGGTCATGAGCCCCGGTCGGGTTTCGCGGACCTTGTGGACCAGGGTATACGTTTTTTAGGTATGGAACCTCGTTTCGAGGTGTTTCTTCTTATCCTGGTCACGGGAATTTCATTGAAAGGATTTTTTTCCTGGCTGGCCATGCGTCAGGTGGGGTATACGGTTTCCCAGGTAGTGGCGGATCTCCGGGTGAAATTGATCAGGGCCATTCTGAATGCCCGGTGGGGATATTTTGTTCGTCATCCCGCCGGACGTTTTGCCAACGCCATTGCCGTTGAAGCCTGGCGGGCGGGCCTGGCATACTACGAGGCCTGCGTTGCCATCGCTTTTCTCATTCAATTCCTGGCCTATACGGTTGTTGCCGTGATGGTGTCATGGAAAGTGGCGGTGGTGGCGTTTGTGGCCGGCTTTGTCACCATGTTTGTGCTTAAACGCCTGGTCAAGATGGGACGTCAGGCGGGTATGAGCAAGACGGTTTTGAGCAAGGCACTCGTGACACGTCTGACGGATGCCCTGCAGGGCATCAAACCCATCAAGGCCATGGCAGGCGAAGCGCATCTGCTCCCCCTGCTGGAAGCGGAAACCAGAGATCTGAATATGGCCCAACGACATCAGGTTATCGCCCAGGAGACAATGAAAGCAGTCCAGGAGCCGATAACCGCCCTTTTTCTTGCCGCGGGTCTCTTTGCGCTGGTTTCTTTTGGTGATATGCCTTTTTCAGCCGTTCTCGTTTTGGCATTCATTTTTTTCCGCATGGTTACGAGGCTCAATGAAGTACAGAGCCGGTACCAGAAGATGGTCATCGTGGAAAGCGCATTCTGGTCGCTGATGGACACGATCAATCGCGCCGGGGCTGAAAAAGAGTCCAGCTCGGGTGAAAGGCTCCAACCCATATTCAAAAGGGAAATCCGTTTTCAGGAGGTTTTTTTCGGCTATGGGGATAAAATGGTGCTCAAAGGGGTTTCCCTTGAGATTCCAGTAGGTGATTTTGTAGGCATCTCCGGTGTTTCGGGCGCGGGTAAAACCACCATTGCCGATCTGATCATGGGATTGGCCCATCCCCGGGAAGGCGCCATCTTCATCGATGAGACGCCTCTTCGAAAAATTGATCTCACCGCCTGGCGCAAAATGGTGGGATATGTGCCCCAGGAGATGTTTCTATTCCATGAGAGCATCTATAATAACATCGTACTAGGGGATACTTCCATTAGCCGTCTCCGTGTGGAAGAGGCGCTCCGGGCCGCCGGGGCCTGGGAATTTGTATCTCACCTGCCCGAGGGAATGGATACCCATGTGGGTGAGCGGGGGGGGCGGATTTCAGGGGGAGAACGCCAGCGGATTGCCATTGCCACCGCCCTCGTGCGGAATCCGAAACTCCTGGTCCTTGATGAGGTGACCACCGCTCTGGATCCCAAAACGGAGGCCGAAATCTGTAAAACTCTGAGGAACCTGGCCGGAACGGTCACCATCGTGGCGATTTCCCACCAACCGGCGCTCATGGAAGAGGTCCATACTCTGTACCGCATCGACGGCGGCAAGGTTGAAAAAGTCAGATAGGGTGGTTGAATAATTATGAGTGAGAATTTTATAAAGAGAAACGCTTGCCCATGTTGTGGAAGCCATTCCTATAACGTTATCTATTCCGCGAGATTTACAGACCAAAGGATATGGCCGTTTTTGGATTCGTTTTACGAAGGGAGGATACCAAAAAATAAAGTAGAATCAGATGACTATAATATCGCACGGTGTAATGACTGTGATCTATTGTTCCAGGAATATATTCTGACCGACCCCAATATGTTCCTGCTGTATGAGAAGTGGATATCCGCCGAAAAAAGCCTGGCGAAGAAAAAACTTGCGGACATCGGCTTATTTAAAAGCTATGCGTTGGAAATCGAGAGCATCTGCAAATTTTCCAATAAAAAGCCGCACGAGATTCGCGTGCTTGAATATGGCATGGGATGGGGATTTTGGTCGAATTTGGCAAAAGCGTACAACTATGATGTTACTGGGGTTGAAATATCGAAGATCAGAGTAGAATTTGCCAGAAAAAACGGTCTAACCGTCATTGCCGATATTTCCCAAGAAAAAAGTAATAGTTTTGACTACATATATGCAAATCAGGTTTTCGAGCATATTCCCGATCCGAAGGAAAGTATCCGTGAATTGGCAAGGGTACTTGAAAAAGATGGCATTATCCATATTCAAGTACCCAATGGAAAAGGCGTAGACAGGGATCTTCAGGACCCGAACTGGAAAGCCCGAAAAGGCCCGATACAGCCCCTCGAGCACATAAACTGCTTTAATCGAAATTCCTTGAAAATTTTGGCGGAGCAAGCAGGGCTTAGACTGCGCTATCCTTTAAACGTCCACAGATTTACCGGCATAAAACCTTTTTTGAAAAGCCATTTGAAGTATTTTTATGATCTTTACGGGGCAACCCAAGTTTATATGACAAAAGCCTCGTAAAAGGCTAGCTTTTAGCTTTTTGCCTCGGCACGGTTCAGATTCCAGACAATGGTGATCATGGCGAAGATGGTGAACAAGGCCACTTCCGTCAGGTGCGTAAAAATGGGATCCAGAGACCCCTTGACCAGAAACATGGCAAATGCGGCCATCACACATTGGCCCCAGCTCTTTAGAAAAGGATTCTTTCCATGCCGCATGGTATCCCAGCACATTTTTCCCGCAACGAACAACAGACAGAGAAAAAGCGCCAAGCCCACAAGGCCCATCCTCACCCCGATATTCAAGAACATGTTGTGGGGCCGTTTAAAGAGATATAGCACGATGTCGAACCCTTCGGGCGGGCGGCCGTTTTTCGCGGAATTTTCCAAAGCCCGTTCCTCGTGTGCTTTCAGATTCACCACTTTTGGGCCCCATTCATCCAGCCTGAGATTTTTCGGAAGCCTTGCGTTGTAGGCTTTTGGATCGATGGCCTTTCGATTTTGAAAGGTTTTAATGCCGAAACCGGTCCCTACTACCGGATAATCTTTTATGATTTCAAAGGAAATATATGCGATACTGATTCGGTGAAGAAGGCTTCCTTTGTCACTGACATTTGAGTTTTCCGACAGAATAAACCTGTCTTTGACGGGAGATAAAAAGACAAAAAGAACAAACACTATCGCGAAAGCCAACAACACTTTCTTGTATTTTAAGAGCAAAATGACCGCTACCATTCCCAAGGCTACAAAATTGCTCCGCGACTCGGTCAGCACGGTCACCCCCAAAAGTGCCAGCAGACAGAACACCAGGAGTGCGTAATACCACCAGGATCGCCCTTTCACCGTCAGGTGATGGGTCGAAAGGATGGCCCCTAAAAGGGTGATGACGCCCATCAGATTCGTGGGGTTTTGCACAAACCGGACCCCGAATCGCGTTGAATATTCGTTCTTTCCCAGAACCAGGTACTCATAACCCAACGCCCCCACACAGAATACCGTTGCCGAGATGATAATGATCCACGAAAGCCACATAAGCCGCTTCTTTGTGCTGAATATATTGATCAGCATGAAATAGAGCATCAGGTATTTTAACAGGTGCGCGTAAAAATCGTGAAGGCTGTTTTCCGGATCCAGGGCAAAAAAGAGCCCCAGGCCCGCCCAGAGGGTGAACAAGGCTAAGGGAACGGAAAGAGGGGACTTAAAGGAAAAGGGGATTTTACTGAAAACGATACCCAGGACAACCAGAAAGACCGATAAATAGAAGCTGATTTCCTGAATGCTGGTGGTATGGGGGAAGGGATTAAAAAATATGAAGATCCCCAGCAAACACAAAAGGCCGTTATTTAACACCTGCAGGTAAAGGGGTTTCTGAATATGACCTTTTTCCACTTTCATGGTTTCCTTTTGGTTTTAGTAAAATTGAAAAATTCAAATGCGCGGAACACACTTTCAACTGGAAAACTGATGCCATTTCAGAATGGGTGTGCTAATATAAGTGAATTAATTCACAACAAAATGAAAATAGACTAGGAAAGGAGAAAAAATCAATGAAAAAAGTTGCAGTTGTCGGGTGTGGCGCTTACATGGATAGTGGATACGGATGTCCGGGAGAGTGGCGCTGCCTTAAAGCGGCGGCACTGGGTGAGGGCAAGTTTGATGAGCCTTCCCATGTAACGGCTTTTGTAAAATGCGAATGTCCGGGACGAACGCTGGTGCCTAACATGGGCATGGCCATGAAGCTTTCCGAAGTCAAACCGGATGTGATCTACTTAAGTTCCTGTCTTGCCAATGCAAAACCGGGATGTCCCTATGGTACTGCCGAAGAGTTTGCACAACTCCTTGAAAAGAACACAGGGATCCAGGTGATTCTGGGAACCCATGATTACCATTAGTTAGTGGTCGGAGGAAATAAAACAAGCGTTCGGCAATGTCTTAGGCGCTGACGCTTGTTAACAAATTTGCCAATGACGTCCTCCTGATAAACCGGCATTTTTCTTGCTACCGCTTAAATCCATATTATGCGTTGAACAACTTTCAGGATAGACCGGGTCCGACCGGCCGTGCTCGAAAAAATCATTGTGTCACGGGGCATTTTGGGATAATCTTGACAAGCTCCTTTTATGAAAGGAAAATTCGGTGGTATTGCCATTAGCGAGGGAGCAAGAATCGGCGGGTTGGGCCGAAGCGGACATCGGTTTACTAAGTGCGAGAGGGAGGAAGCCAATTGGATAAAGCGGTTCGAGGAATTGAAGCGTTGACCGGATTTGCAAAGCAGGTCATTCAAGAAACCGGAAATACAGCACTTTCATATTATGGAAAGGCGAAACCCGGAGAACGGTTCGATGAAGAACTGGTAACCAAAGCGGAACTTCATCTGACGGAGTTCTTCCATGACCGTTTAGACGATTGCTTTCCCGAACATCAGTTGTTTGCCAACCAGCAGGAAGACTCGGGGTACTCCCACGAAGACAAGCGATACTTGTGGGTCTTTGATCCCCTTGACGGTGTTGCCAATTTTCAGGGCGGGATTCCTCTGTGGGGAATGTCACTGGCCCTTTTGGAAAACGCATGGCCTGTTTTCGGGGTATTTTATATGCCCGCAACCGGTGACCTTTTTCATGCCAATGCCGGTGGGGCGGCATATTGGGGCGAACGGAAAATCTACGCAGCACCTCCTTCTGAAATCAATGACGAAAGTGTTTTGCTGACCTATGCGAGGTTCAACCACCACTACCGTCCATCCTTCGCGGGAAAGATTCGCAGTTTCGGTTGTACTTCCGCCCACATGTGCTATGTTGCCGCCGGGCGGGCGGAAGCGGCCATTATTTCCCGTGAGACGTTTCAGGACCTGGCCGCCGTCCGGGTGATTATTGAGGCCGCCGGGCTCGAGATCTGCAAGATGGACGGATCAAAGTTTTTCCTGAACGAATATATGAACGGAAAAAAGATTGAAGAACACCTCCTGGTGCTGTCATCCGAAAGCCGGACCCGCATCCATGACTGTTTGATACCGATCGATTGAAACCCCGCTTAGAATATTCATCACAAAAAAGATTTGAGAA
This sequence comes from delta proteobacterium NaphS2, assembly GCA_000179315.1. Lineage (GTDB taxonomy): Bacteria > Desulfobacterota > DSM-4660 > Desulfatiglandales > Desulfatiglandaceae > NaphS2. The sequence continues at coordinate 23,523 of ADZZ01000404.1, read as the reverse complement.
GAGCGGCGCTACGATTTCAGGGATGCATTTATCGGAACGACCCGTTTTCTTTTCTCCAGGGAGAAATCAAAGGCGGGACTTTCGGGGACTTAATAAATCCGAAGACTGCAAGAAAATTACCAACAATGGACAGCCGATGAAGAAGACGATCAAAATGAGAGAAATGCTGGACAACCAGAAAGGCGTCATCAAAAGAGTTTCTGCAACCGGGGATATGGGTCGAAGGATCCGGGAGATGGGGCTTGTTCCCGAAACACCCATCCAGATTCGCGGTCGAGCGCCTTTGAAAGATCCCGTGGCCGTCAAAATCAGGGACTACGTGTTGACGCTGAGGAACAATGAGGCCAGCAGTATTCTTGTGGAAGTGGAAGAAAACCCATCCAACCAAACGCTGAATCGATGAAAAAGAAAATCGTTATTGCACTTTCCGGAAATCCCAATGCGGGAAAAACAACGGTTTTTAACGCCATTACCGGCGCACGGCAGCATATTGCCAACTATCCCGGCGTAACCGTTGAAAAAAAATACGGGGTGGTTCATCACAGGGGCTGGGAAATAGAGGTGGTGGATCTGCCCGGGACCTATTCCCTGACGGCCTATTCCATGGAAGAGATTGTGGCCCGGGACTTTGTTATCAATGAAAAGCCCAGGTTGGTGGTGGATATTGTGGACGCGTCCAACCTGGATCGGCATCTCTACCTGGCTGTACAATTCAAGGAACTGGGGGTCCCTTTGATTTTGGCTCTCAACATGGTGGATGTGGCCGAAAGTCGCGGCATCAATGTGGACCACGATGCGCTGTCCGCTCAATTCGGGGTGCCGGTGGTTCCCATGGTCGCAAGATCCGGAAAGGGGATTACGGCACTGTTGGATAAAATCGTGGAGGAGGCTTCCAGCAGTCCGGAATGGGTAAACGCGCCCATGAGCTACGGCATGGATATTGATTCGGGCCTTGACCGAATTTCATCCATTATCGAAAAATCTCAGGTTTTTGACAAGAAATATCCGTCCCGATGGCGGGCCCTCAAATGTCTCGAGGGGGACAGTCAGATCACGGGGCTGCTCAAGAAAGACCCGAAACTGGGAAAGTCCATCACGGACATCTGCGATGATATTGCCAAACACACCATGAGTACCCTGGAGGAGGAACCGGAAGCCATCATTGCGGACCATCGATACGGCTATATCGCCGGGATCACCAAAAAGGTCGTTAAACGAAAGATCGAAATGCGCCTTAATGTATCGGATAAGGCGGATAAGATCCTTACCAATCGGGTTCTTGGTCCCATCATTATGGGGTTTATACTGTACGGCATTTATTCCTTCACATTCTGGGCCAGTGAAATACCGCTCTTGTGGTTTGAAATGTTCTTTGATTCCCTCAAAAATCTGGTGACCACCTTTGTGCCGGCAGGTATGCTCCAATCATTGCTTATATCCGGTGTGATTGACGGTGTTGGCGGGGTGATGGGATTTGTGCCCTTGATTATGTTTATGTTTTTTTCGATCGCCATCATGGAGGATTCCGGATATATGGCCCGGGTTGCCTACATGCTGGACCGGGTGCTCAGGTGGTTCGGGCTCCATGGCAATTCCGTGATGGCGCTGGTGGTGAGCGGCGGCATCTCCGGCGGATGTGCCGTGCCGGGGGTAATGGCCACCAGGATATTGAAAGACCCCAAAGAAAGGATCGCCACGCTTCTGGTGGTGCCCTTCATGAATTGCGGTGCCAAACTACCGGTTTACGCCATGCTCATCGGCGCCTTTTTTACCGGAGACAAGGCCCGCATGCTGTTTATTCTGACGCTTATCTCGTGGGGGTTTGCCCTGTTTGCCGCGAAATTTCTAAGGGCCACGGTCCTCAAAGGTCCCACCACGCCATTTGTGATGGAACTGCCACCTTACCGTGCCCCCACCCTTCGCGGATTGTTGATTCATACGTGGGAGAGAACATGGCAGTATATCAAAAAGGCGGGTACCGTCATTCTGGCTTTTTCCGTCATTCTTTGGGCAATGATGACCTTTCCCAGGCTTCCTGACGAGCAGATCCAATCTTTTGACCAGGAGCGCTCAGAAGTTACCAGCACCTTTCTGAGCCGGCTACCCGCTTCTCATGGGATTCAGGGGGAAGCGGAATTGGATGTTTTGAATGGGTTTTATGATCGTCTTAAGCGTGGGGAGAGTGTTGCCGTGTCTCCAGGGCAAAATGATACCCTTTTAAGTGTTGCCCAGACTGCCCTCCGGCTTGGGACGAACAACCATAAAACGGCGATAAAGGGCGTTTCAAAAGGAGTTGTGGATGCGGCCGCTTTGCTTACCAAATACCGTCAGCGGATGGCGGAAATTAACCGTCTGGAACAGGAAACGGCCCTTAAAGGAACCACCGCGGGGTGGTTGGGTCGTAAACTGGCGATTATTACGCACCCTTTGGGATTTGAATACCGGACAAATATTGCGCTGGTGGGCGGCTTCGCCGCCAAGGAAGTGATCATCTCTACGCTGGGAACGGCCTATTCGCTGAGCGATGGTGATGAAGCGGCGTCTCTTCCGGCGAAATTGCAGAAAGATCCCGCCTGGAACCCGCTGCAGGGTTTTGTTTTGATAATTTTTATTATGCTCTACGTGCCCTGTGTGGCAACAGTCGCGAGCATTCGCAAAGAGAGTTCCTGGAAATGGGCGGCTTTTTCGATTTTCTTTAATCTTATTGTCGCCTACGGGATTTCGTTCTTGATCCGCCAGGGCGGCTTATTTTTGGGAATGGGCGGTTGATTTAACGCGTTAAAAAAAAGAAATTTTGGTAACAGGTTTACGATGAAGGTGAAACGGAGTCAATGAACATGGAAAAAATGCCGATTACAAAAGATGGGCTCGAAAAATTGAAGTCGGAACTGGTCTATCTTGAAAAAACAGAAAAACCCAATAACATCCAGGCCATCGCGGAGGCGCGTGCTCACGGGGATCTCAGTGAAAATGCCGAATATCACGCTGCCAAGGAAAAACAGGGGTTAATCGCAGCCAAAATCAACGAATTGCAAAACGCCATCGGCCAGGCGGAAATAATCGATGTCAACGATGGTCCCATGGACCGCGTGGTTTTCGGTCGCACCGTTTTGCTATACGATATTCAGAACGACAAAGAGATCACCTATCAGCTTGTGGGTCCCTATGAATCGGATCCCGAAAATGGTCGTATTTCCATTAAAAGCCCCTTGGGGCGAGGTCTTATCGGGAGAGAGATCGGCGATGAAGTAAAGATCAAGACTCCCCGAGGCGTTCTGGAATTTGAAGTCCTGGAAATTAAGTGAGGTGTGTCCATGAAAACAGTGGAAAATCTGGCTGCCGTCACAGTCCGATTGAAAATCGAGGCACAGTTACCCGACGGAGCGGTCGAAGATTCCGTAAGCCAGGAATTTGAATTCATTTACGGTATAGAACATCAGGTTCCCACCCTTGAAAAAGCATTGGAAGGCGCACCAGCAGGCCATCAATTCAGTCTGTTGGTTCCACCCGGTGAACTTTACGGGGCACATGATCCTGAACTGATTCGGGAAATTCCCAAAGAAGGTTTGATCAAGCAACGGATTCGGGAGGGCCAATATTATCGTCAGATGAAAATGGGTTCTCTGGTGCAATTTAAAGTTCTTGAAATCAAAGAGGATACCATCCTTGTTGATTTCAATAAGCCCACGGCCGGCATATGCGCCCTGATGGAAGGGGAGGTGCTGGCGGTTCGAAAAGCCTCTGAAGAGGAAATCGCAAAGGCCGAGGAAAACCAGCACAAAAGGGAGATCGGGTGCGGATGAGCGATCCTGTTTGCAGAATTTTCATTCACGGATTGGAGAGCAGTAACAAAGGGACGAAATCCGTTTACTTCCGTAAAAAGTTTCCGGACATGATTATCCCCACATTTGTGGGGACGCTTCCCGAACGCTTATCAGCACTCGATGAATTTCTTTTGAATCAATGGGATATTCGAATCGTCGGTAGCAGTTTTGGCGGATTGATGGGGGCGCTTTTTGCCATGGAAAACGAGGCGAGGGTGAAACGTCTCACCCTCCTGGCACCCGCCATTCATATGATTGACCTTGTGCCCGGAAACATTCGGAAAATTTCCGTTCCCGTACACATCTACCATGGCACCGAAGACGCGGTGATTCCCCTTGCGGAGGTTGAAACGTCGGCCATGGAGTATTTTGAGAACCTCACGTTTCACAAAGTAGAAGATGATCACTTCCTTCATCGAACCTTCAAGACCATCGATTGGAATGCACTGCTGGCGTAGGGATAGGCCACCGTGCCTGTCCTGAAAATGCCGGGTGGCCCCTGACGCAGGGCAACCACAGGGGATTAGGGCAACCACAGGGGGGTTGCCCCTACGGGTTCTCTTTTTCCTTCTGAAGGGTATCAAACTGCGAAACGTACCAGTCCATCTGACGGCAAATCCCTCTAATGATGCGCACTTCCCTTGCGCGCAGGGGAACCCTTGCGAGAAAACGGCGGATATTCAGCAGCCAGTGTTCGGGGTTTTGAGGGTCCAGAAAGCCGATCTTTGAAAGCATTTCCCTTAAATGATCATACATACCCTCCAATTCAAAACTGTTGGCCAGCCGGGGAACCGGGGGTTCCCGGTGTTCACCATCCGTAGCCAGAAACAGCTCATAGCAGACGATGACCACCGCCTGGGCCAGATTGAGAGATGAAAAGGACGCTGTGGGCACCGTTAAAATGGTGTGACAGAATCGAAGCTGGTCATTGGAAAGTCCCCGATCTTCAGGGCCGAACAGGATGGCCACGGAATTGCCTTGAGAGATGGGTATCAGTTTTTGTGCCAGGGTCCTGGGTTGTGTTAGAGCGGGTCTCAACGTGCCGTTGCGGGCGGTGGTCCCCACCAGGTATTGAAACGGGACCAGTGCTTCCCTCAGGTTCCGGGAGATGTCCATGTCCTCCAGAACTTTTGTGGATGTGCCCGTGGCGGTTTTGTTCATGCGGTCTGCGTCGCAGTTCTTGGGATCCACCACGATCAGCCGGCTCAATCCCATATTGTGCATGGCACGGGCCACGGAGCCGATGTTTTCAGGAATCTGGGGTTGGACCAGCACGACGGCCACATTTTCCAGTAAGATTTTTGAGGTCATTTCCTGAGTAACTCCACGATGTCAGCGTTGAGTTCGTCGCCGTCAAAGGAAAACAGGACGGTCCCTTTGTTGACTTCAAAGGAGATCAGATGACATCCGTACTGCTCGGCCACGGACTCCAGCATGTCTTTGAACTGGCTGGCATAAGGATGATCCGCATCATCCACTTCCCTTTCAAAAAGATCTACCTCAAAACAACCGGATGAGACTTTCATACCTGACGGCACCTCCAGAAAATAATTGTACCCAGCGCCATGATAACGGTTCCGGATAAAAATATGGCGCCGAAATTGAAAAAGTCAAGCAGCAGTCCTCCCAGAAGGGGGCCCAGCAGCATGCCGATGCTATGGCCCAGGGTAAGCAGCCCCATGACGGATCCCATGGCCTTTGATTGCCGGCCTTCGATAACACCGATGGCCATGATTGCGGGCAGTGAAATGCCCCCTGCCAGCCCCAGCACACTGTTGATCACCATCAACTGCCAAAAGGATGTCGCACGGTCTAATGTGAGCATGGTGATTATCGTCAAGATCCCTCCAAAAAGGGTTAGCGATTTCTTGCTGAAACGGTCTGCGGCATATCCCATGGGGGCTTGCAGCAAACCGCCGATCAGCACATTGACCATCACCACCAGGCCGATGGCGGAGCTGGAAAGACCGATCCGGGTACCGGCAAGCAGGGGCAGGAAGGCCCAGATAAAACCGATGCAGGTGGTGTAACAAATGCGGAAGACCAGGATGGAAAATATGGCAGGCACTCTGATCAGCTCTTTATAACCGGCTTTTTTTGCCGTGGATTCAGGTAAATCGGTCTTTGCCGTCTGTTCCGAGGGTAACAGGATAAGACACAGAAGAAACCCCGAAAAAGTAAGGATTCCCATCCCTGCAAAGGAAGCCTGGATGGAAATCCAGTCTTTTATAAGGCCGCCGAGGATGGGTCCCGCACTCAGCCCGCCTAAAAGAGAGACGTTGAACAGACCCATCAAACGACCTTCACTGTCAGGGGGAATCATTTCGCCCACATAAGCCTGAGCCACAGGCAGCACCATGGCCGATGCAAACCCTTGTGCCAGACGGAGAAGAATCAATGCCGTTACACTGTTACTGGCAGCATATAAAAGGGAGACCAGGAAATAGAAAAAAAGTCCCATGGTAATGAACGGTTTTCTACCCTTTAAATCGGAGCGTTTTCCGAAGTAGGGAATAAAGATGGTGCGGGTGAGTGAAAACGCGCCGAAAATCAAACCGATTTGAAATCCGCCCGCTCCCAATTCATGGGCGTAATTGGGAAGGAGGGGCGCCACAAATCCCGCTCCCATGGCGGTAACGAAAATGGCAATGAAAAGGGTCACGAAAATTTTGACATTGAGCACGGGCATCTCTTTTCCACAAATTTCTTAGACATCCATCTGCTACGATTGAGGGGCATGCATGTCAAGAATATTCTCAACCTGTTATCTTTGCGGGCCTTCCTAAAATAATAAAAAAGTTGCATGAAAGGTTGATGACAATGGGCAATTTTTTGAAGATTATTGTTGCCTTGTTGATATTGATAGCATAAATTCTCACATAACCAATTGATTTCTCATTTCACTCCCTATTTAGTAATTATGATGACGAAACTGGATATCATCTCTTTATCTCTGATCTTCTTTTCCGTGATCACTATTATTTTAGGGATCATCAAGATCCATACGTATCCTGGAAAGATCGCAAGAGAACGAAAGCACCCTCAGGAAAAAGCCATTGAAGTCACCTCTCTTCTGGGTTTGATCATTTTTCCCCTGTGGATGCTGGCACTCATATGGGCCTATTCCGGCGCCGTCATCGGTGTCATGTATGATAGAACCGAAAACGGACCGCCGGCCGGCACCTCAAAGGAAAAGGGTCCAACGCCGGCCGATGCGGATGAACAGAAAGAAACGTCAAGAGAGGGCGGGCAAACCGAAGAAGTCGTCCCCTGATTTCAGCTGATCAAAATGGAACTTCTCATTACAATCGCTTATTTCTTCCTCATTCGTCTGATATTCTTTGACTTCAAGCTGATGAAGTTCAATCTCTTCTGGAAGTTTGTGGTTTTCGGGCTCTGGGTGGCGGCGGCATTAACGGAAATACTCAGCCTGGGGCAATTCACGCCCTACAGCAAGGAGGCATTTGTCCAATCCTATGTGGTTCAGATGGCGCCCGAATACGGCGGTCTTGTAAAAGAGGTCTTTATCACAGCCAATACGCCCGTTAAAAAAGGAGATCCCCTTTTCCAGATGGACCCTGAGCCCTGGCAGAACAGGGTGGATGAATATGAGGCCCAACTGGCATCAGCCGGAACCAGCGTTCAAAAGCTTGGACAGAAAGTTGTTGAAGCCAGGGCGGATGCGGCACAGACTCAGGCCAATCTCAAAGGGGCTGTGGCCAAATATCAAATGATCAAAAGGGCTGCTGAAAAAAATGCCGTATCCAGAATTCACCTTGAGGAGATTGAACAAAGGGTCGCGGCACTGAAGGCGCAGATTAAAGCCGATAAAGCAGCGGTCCGCACGGCCCAACTGGCATTTGATTCGGCGGTGGGAGATGAACACACCCGGATTGCGGAGGTCCTGGCCAAATTGGCCACTGCAAAATATAACGTAAAAAACACCATTATACGCGCTCCTTCTGATGGCTATGCCGCCAACATGCAGCTCTATCCAGGTTTTTTTGCCCGCCTCAAAAAGCCTGTAATGTCTTTTGTCAACACTGAAAAGTACTGGATTGTGGCCAAAATGGACCAACGGGGCATTCAGCACGTCAGGCCGGGGGATCACGCCGAGGTTGCATTTGACATGTACCCGGGCAAAGTCTTTCCCGCGAAAGTTGTGAGTGTTACCTGGGCCAATGGCAACTCCCAAGGGGTGCCCAGCGGCCAGATACCGACTGAAGAAAATGTCAGCGGGGGTTTTGATTTTGCGGTGAGGCTCCACCTGACCGAGGAGAATCCCGAATACCCGATCCGTTTCGGCGCCAGTTGTCTGGTGGCCGTTTTTACAAAAGATGTCGCCGATTTTCTGGTTCTGTTGCGACAGATTGAAATCCACTCGGAAAGTTACCTCAAATATCTTTTCAATCCATTTTAGCCCGCATGATGTCGCCCTTTTGTAATAAATCCAGCGCGGAAAAAATGCCAAGGAATCTGGCTGCCACGGCACTCATCATCATTTTCGTGATCATCCCTTTTTTTTCAGGTTGCGCGCCGGTGGGTCCCAACTACCAAAAACCTGAAATCAAGATACCTGATGCATGGCACGAGGCCATAAGCAAAGAAATGGCGCGGCAGCCAGGCGCAACGCTTCAGACATGGTGGCGGATTTTTGATGATCCGGTTTTGAACGATTTGATCGAACAGGCCCGGCAATCGAACCTGGATATCAAAATTGCACTCTCCGGCATCGCGGCCTCAAGGGCGCGACTGGGTGTTGTTTCCGGCAAGGAACTGCCAAATGCCAATGTCTTTGGTTCCTTCAGCCGATTCAAACACAGCGACCAGGGGCCTTTCAAGCAGATGGCGCCCCCGGGAGGTTTTGAGGGCCAGAACATGTTTATGGTGGGCGTGGATGCCTTATGGGAGGTCGATGTATTTGGTCGAATACGACGTCAGATCGAAGCGGCGGGGGCTGAATACGAAGCGTCTATCGAGGATTATCGGGATGTCATGGTCACCCTGTTTGCCGAAGTGGCCCTGGTCTATGTTGAAATCCGATCCTGCCAGCGTAGGATTCAGTGTGCGGAAGCCAACGCCGCTATCCAAAAAAAGATGCTGGAATTGACCCGGGCCAGATTTCATAGCGGCATCAGTTCCAAGCTGGATACAGCCCAGGCTACGAGCAACCTGGCCAATACGGAGGCCGCCGTTCCACCGTTAACAATCCGGCTTAATACGATGATCAACCGACTCGCGGTTCTTCTGGATACGAATCAAGAAACCCTTCAACGAAAACTGGGCGGATCCGTTTCCATACCCATTGCCAAGGAAAACATCGGCATCGGTGTTCCCGCCGATCTTTTGCGCCAGAGGCCGGATGTTCGCATGGCTGAGAAACAACTGGCCGCTCAAACGGCCCGGATCGGCGTTGCGACGGCGGACCTTTATCCGCGATTTACCATTTCAGGATTTTTCGGATTGGAAACCGGCTCTTTTTCGGATATCGGCGGTGGCTCAAGCCTGGCCTGGGGCATCCGATCGCCGGTTAAATGGAACTTTTTTAGCGGTGGCAAAACCCGCAGCAACATCACCTTTCATAAAGAAATCGCCCGACAGGAGCTCCTTAAGTACAGGGATACAGTCTTAAAAGCCATGGAAGAGGTTAGAAATGCCATTGTGGCGCATGCCCAGGAGAAGCTCCGGCGCAACCGGCTGCGTGAGGCGGTCGAAGCAACCCGCGAAGCCGTGGATCTTGTGATTGTCCAGTATGAAACGGGATTGACGAATTTCAACAATGTACTGGATACCCAGAGAAGCCTCTTCGAACAGCAGGACCAGTTGGTGGTCAGTGAGGGCGACGTGGTGTTCAATCTCATACGTTTATACAAAGCACTTGGGGGCGGGTGGGCACTTGAAAAGGGCGATGATGTATCATGAAACACTTATGGGTCATAATCCCATGTGAGACAGCATTCACCTCCGCTTTTTAGGTGATGTCCAGGCATAAGTGTTTTAATTGAAACATTTTAGTAGAATATCCGTTTGCCAGGATGCCCACCCCTCGAACCGCTGCCAAGCCGACACATTCAGTCAACGAATTTCCTGCCGATGTTTTTTTTAATATCCCTAAACTCTTGCCGGAAACCCGCCACAAGGACTTTTTCGAGACACGACTGTATCATGGATCAGCTGATGAACGGGAGGCGACGGCAGAACCTTGTTCCAAACGGGGTTTTTCTTTCAATTATTCCAAAGATATTGCTTTGGCACGGAATCTGCTTATCATTAACTGATATTACCTTCAGGGGGTGTCAGTATGAAACCGTGTGATAAAACAATTAAAAACACCATTGCTATTTCCGAGAGGATGCTGAAGATCGCCGATCAAGGAGATATGGTGAGGGAAGATAATGGATGTGGCATTCTCTACGGCGTCTTACGAGACTCAGCTTATAAAATCAAAAAACTGGCCGAGGCTGAAAAGATTGCGCACATCAAAAAGGGATGGTGGAAGAGCGACGCGGAATAATAGTGAGTGGCGTTTTAACAGCAAACGTTTATAAAGGAGAAAGCGGGGTGATAACCATGATGGGATTGAAGGAACTTAAAGAAAACGGAAAACTTGTTGATTCCATCGATTGGAGTATGACGCCTGAAGAAGCCGTCAGGCTTTATCTTGAATGGGGTAATAACTGGAGCAGAGGCTATGAGATGGTTCGCTCCAAAGATGACAAGGCGCACTATTTTGTGTTGAACACGTGGGAAGCCTCACCCTTGATCTATTTTATTGAAAGGGATTATGAGGGTGCGGTGGAATTGGCAAAGATCGAGGTTCCGGAACAAGTAAAAAATGAAGCCAAATACGATATACCGAGTGCTAGAGGTGTTTTTGCGGTAGATGGTGAGTTGCAATTGTGGCTTAAAAAGGAATTGGATGTTGCATAATTTAAGAATTTATAGGAGAAACAATGGAGAATAAAATAATTGAAGCGATGAAGAAAGCGGGCAAGCCGGTACGTCCGGGAGAAGTGGCGGATATGATCGGCGTGGAGAGCAAGGAAGTTTCTAAAGCGATCAGCAAATTGAAGAAAAATGGAGCGGTGATTTCGCCCAAACGGTGCTATTATTCTTTGCCGGAAAAATAAGGAGAACAGATCATGGCAGTACCTGAGCAGATGTACCAATGTCAGACCGCAACCTGCGGTTATATATACGACCCTGACAGAGGTGATCGAAAGGGCAAGATCCCCAAAGGCACACTTTTTGAGGATCTGCCGGAGGATTGGAAGTGTCCGGTTTGTGGTGCCGGGAAGAAAATGTTCAAGCCGTTGGCATGACCGGGTATGAATCTAAATAAATTGAGTTTAATTTGTTAAAACATTAGGAGGGTGAGATTTATGGAGTTAAAAGGGAGTCAAACGGAAAAAAACCTGCTAACCGCATTTGCCGGTGAATCCCAAGCGAGAAATAGGTATACCTATGCCGCCAGTCAGGCGAAGAAAGAGGGGTTTGTTCAGATCAGCAGTATTTTTGAAGAAACTGCAAATCAGGAAAAAGAGCATGCAAAAAGGCTTTTCAAGTTCCTGAAGGGGGGTGAGGCGGAAATATCCGCCGCGTTTCCGGCAGGGGTTATCGGCAGCACCCTTGAAAATCTGAAGGCAGCGGCTGCCGGGGAGCATTACGAACATACGGAGATGTATCCGGGATTTGCAGAAATCGCCCGTGAAGAGGGGTTTTCAACCATTGCCGATGTTTTTATGTCCATCGCGGTGGCCGAAAAGCAACATGAAAAGCGATACAATGATCTCAGCGCAAATATCGAGGCCGATCGCGTTTTCAAGAGGGATACCGATGTGGTGTGGCGTTGCAGGAACTGTGGCTATCTCCATCAAGGAAAAGAAGCACCTCAGAGTTGCCCCGCATGTGCCCATCCGCAGGCCCACTTCGAGCTTCTGGGTGAAAATTACTGATAAATTTAGATGATGAGAAGGAGGATATGATGGCGGAAAGAATGGAAGTTTATAAGTGTGAAGCATGCGGAAATATAGTTGAAGTCCTCCATGGCGGTGATGGAGAGTTGGTTTGTTGCGGTCAGCCCATGGTGCTTTTCAAGGAAAACACCGTTGATGCCGCCAAAGAAAAGCACGTGCCGGTTGTCGAAAAAACCGCGGATGGCGTCGTGGTGAAGGTAGGTGAAGTGGCGCATCCCATGGAGGAAAAACATTATATCGAATGGATTGAAATCATTGCCGATGGAACGGTTTATAGGCAGTTTCTGAATCCCGGCGATGCACCCGAGGCGACTTTCAACATCAAAGCGGATCAGGTGACGGCAAGGGAATACTGTACAATCCACGGACTTTGGAAAGCCTAAGTCTAGGTCAAGCTTTAAGTTGCGGAAAATTCGCACAAATTCACTGAGAAGCAGATTGAAAGGAGTCTGAAATGTCAACACCTCAGCATTGTCCGGGTTTTGAACAGGCGCGAAATTTAAAGTCGTTTACCTGCAAATGTCCCAACTGCGGAAAAGAGAAGGAAATTTTTTCCGATGAATTTAATAAGGAGCACTCTTGTTCCGGATGCGGGGAACAAATTGACTTCACCCAGTGTACGCTGGAAGCCGGCACCTAACCCTTTTTGACACACTTTTGTTCGGCTGTCCTCGCAACAGCCAAAGATATTATGTCTGTTGCGAGGCACGTTAATGAAACAGTCCGTTACAAATGTCATTTACGACTATTGCAACGAAAGACCGGCAGTGTTGTGTCAGCCCCATATTCAGACGGCGTTAGCGCAAAATCGGACAGAGGCCCATTACCACCGTACCCTGACGCTGCACGCATTTCGGGGGAACCTTTGTTTGAAGGGACGTATTCCAAAAGCGCAGATGCTCGATATTCTTTACCGGAGCGATGCTGAGGCCGGTTTGCTGGAATTGGGACGTTATCCAACCAAACGAATCGTTAACGCTCTTTTTCCCCTCCTTTACAGTCAGGATGAAATTATCAAATGGCGGGCGGTTACATTTATGGGCATTTTTATGGCGGACTTGGCTGAAAAAGACATGGAAGCTGCCAGGAATGTCATGAGACGTTTCATGTGGAATTTAAATGATGAGTCGGGGGGTATCGGTTGGGGGTCTCCCGAGGCCATGGGCGAAATTCTGGCCCGCCATCAAGGGCTTGCCGAGGAATATGCCGTTATTCTGCTTTCTTATGCTGATGAAGACGGCAACTATTTGGAACTGCCCATGTTACAGCGGGGGCTGCTTTGGGGAATAGCCAGGTTTTCAGAAGTAGCGCCGCAGGTTGTAAAGGATTCGAAATTGCAGTTTTCCCATTACCTTAAATCAACAGATGCGGCCGTCAGAGGGCATGCCGCCCGAATTTTGGGATTGGTCGGAGCGAAGGAAGACAGAAAATATCTTTTGTCCCTTTTAAAAGATAAATCCGCCTACATGACGTATGCGGATGGCAGGTACATGAAGCATTTTGTGGGGGAAGCAGTGGAAGATGCACTCCTGAAATTGGAAATGGATACTTCAAATTGAGCAACTTGAAAGGAAGAAGACCATGAATAAACGGTATGCCAACCCTTACGCAATCGGTGTTTGTTTAGGCCTTGTCCTGCTTTTTTCTTTTTATACCATGGGCCGTGGTGTCGGTTCCTCGGCCAGCTTCGCGAGGATCGGGACCTTCGCCATGGGGCTCGTGGCGCCGGAACATACGGAAGCCAACGCCTATTTTTCAAAATATTTCAGGGGGGGGCGCTCCCCTCTCATGGCATGGCTGGTTTTTCTCAGCCTGGGTGCCGGACTGGGGGCGCTTTTTTCGGCCTTCATCGCCAATCGCATCAAAGGAGAAGTGGCCCGAGGTCCTGCCATGGGTGTTTCCGCAAGGCTGTGGCTTGCGCTGTTTGGCGGCATCCTTTCCGGGTTTGCAGCCCGACTGGCGCGGGGGTGTACCAGCGGACAGGCGCTTACGGGCGCATCTGAATTGGCTTTTGGATCCTGGGTTTTCATGTTCTGCATTTTCGGTGGTGCCTATGCAACCGCCTATCTTTTCAGAAAGGAGTGGTTATAATGGGTCCGCTCTACAAATTCGGATGGTTTGATTTTGCCTACAGCTTTCAGATTGCCGGTCTTGTGGGATTCTTCTTCGGTTTTGTGCTGGAAAGAGCGGGCTTTGGCGATGCTCGAAAGCTGACCGCAATCTTCTATCTCAGGGATTTTGCAGTTCTCAAAGTAATGTTCACAGCGATCGTGGTGTGTTCTCTCGGACTTTTGTATTTTTCGCTGTTTGGCTGGATTGATCTGGCCCGGGTCCATATCCTGCCCACCTATATCTGGCCGCAGATCGTAGGGGGACTCATTTTGGGTGTGGGGTTTGTGATGGGGGGGTATTGCCCCACCACCTCAATCGTTGCAACGGTTACCGGCAAGCTGGACGGTCTGATTTTTATCGTGGGCATGATGCTGGGATCGATCATTTTTGCGGAGCTTTTCCCTTTGCTACAAAGCTTTTATGAAGCCGGCGGCATGGGAACGGTTCGGTTGCCGGATTTGTTTCATCTCAGTCCCGGCGTGATCGCGTTATTGATCAGTTTAATGGCGTTGGGCGTTTACTGGGTAGCCGAACGTGTGGAGCAAAAGTTCGGAAATCCGGATGAACTGCCAAAGGGGTCCCCGAAAGCGAAAAGAATTGCTGCCGGGATTTTGGTTCTGTTGGGGCTGATTCTTGCGGTGGGCTATCCCGAAGAGCGGTACGCACAAAAACCGGTTACAGCGCTATTGCCGCCGAAAGGGGAAAAGGCAACACCCATAGAGCAGAAAACCGCTCCGGTGGAAAAGCCCAAAAGCGCTTCGGGTTTTAAAATTGTAGAAGATGAAGGGTGCTAAGGTGTTAGGTCCAGCGAACCCCACGGCATCCGGGCAACCGGTTCCATGCGCGTGCCTGTGACCATTGCGCCTCCCATATGACCGTCTTTCGATCCCTTTTTTGTGAAAACAATTGACATGAACGCCCCTTAAAACTATTTTTGGCGGAAGCGTTCGATTGTTTAATTTCTGGATGAAACGGAAATTCTGCGGGAGGTGGTTAGAGGAAATGCCTGGTCTGGAATCAAGAAAGGAAAAAAAGCATCGGCCGATGGTACAATCGGGCCACAAGGATATCAGTCTGGATATCGAAAATGCCCTGAGCTTTCTTGATTCCGAAGATGTTGAAAAGGCGCCCCCTCCCCAAACGGTTCCCAAGTCTGTGGCAAAATCAAAACCGTCAACCACCGAAATGAAAGCTGACAAACCGCTCCGGCAGAAAGAAACAAGCACCGAAAACCCCCTCGAAAAGGAAGTGCTGCACTCCCTGGAAGATCAAGAAGAATTTGTTCAAAGAAGGGCGCTGCCGCCGGATCATTCGGAGGGAAAGAAGAATACGAAAATATGGGTTTTGTTGTTGGGGGTGGTGATGTTAATTGTTCTGGCAGCCCTCGTGTTTTTGTAAGAGCCTTCAATGGGGCGGCGTCATTCACCCCTTAGCGAATGTCGTTCAAGGAATCCATGTAATCCATGTTGTTGAGAATAAGAACCCATCCTTCAATTTCTCCCTCTACCCTTAGGATTGAAACCGTAACCTGAATGGCGATGTTGTTCATGATGATGGCAAAAGATTGTCGCAGTAACGCTGTGTCTCTTGCGACCGCCTTTAATCCGGCCAGTATTTTTTTCTTTTCATCTGCGGGAAAAACTTCAGTTATTCGGCTGGATAATAATTTTGAAATCGGTTTATTCAGAATTTCCAGTGCCAGCCTATTTACAAATACGATTCTGACGTCCTTTTCAGCCACGATGATTCCCATTCCAGCGCTTTCGACAATGCCCTGTTGAAAACTCAAGCTCTCCAGCAAATCAACCGTCGCTTGTCTTCGAAACAGCTTTTCATGGTCAAACAGATCTTTGTTGGGTGAGGAGAGAAAAGGATCTCCTTCAACGTACTTCATGAATCTGTCCAGATAGTTAGCCATTCTTTCAACGGGCTGTTTTTGAAGATAATAGTCGGCACCCGCTTCTTTTTGAAGCTCTCGCATTTCAATTATGGAATCGGACATCCCGATGATTGAAAATTCTTTGTTGGCGTATTTTTCGCGTACAAAATCAATAAATTGCTTGCCATCAATTCTGGGCATGAGAATGTTGACAAAAATATAACTCACCATCCGGTCTTTCAACGCCAATATCCCCTGTTTGCCGTCATAGGCTTGCCGTACATCGAAGCCCCGTTCTTTCAGCAAATTGCCCAGGAATTTTACAAAAAAGAAATCGTTATCGACAATTAATGCGTTTCCAGGCATTTAAGTCCTCGATTTAGTGGGGAAGCACCGGTAGTAACGGCTTTTTCCGTGAAGCATTACCGATTGATGCAGACCCTTCGCACTTCCCTGATATCCGTCAATCCCTCAAACACTTTCTTAATACCATCCTGTTTGAGCGTTGTCATCCCTTCTTTCAATGATTGCGACAAAAGGGTTGGAAGGTCTGCCCGTTCCTTTATCAATTGCTTAATACGGGACGTCCCTTCCATAAGCTCGTGAATTGCCGTTCGTCCTTTGTAACCGGTCTGCGAGCATTCTTCGCAGCCCTCCGGAGCGTAGAGTTTCAGGTTTTCGGAGTACTCGATCCCGGTTTCTTTGAAATGTTCAATTCCGTATTCATTCACAATTTCTTCAAATGCTTCCTTTGAAGGGTGGTACGCTTTACGGCAACTCAGACAGAGCTTGCGAATCAGCCGCTGGGCCAGTACGCACAGGAACGCATCTGAAAAATTGAGCGTATTGAGACCCATATCCAGCAATCGGGTGACGGTTTCCGGTGCACTGTTTGTGTGCAGGGTTGAAAAAACAAGGTGGCCGGTCAATGAAGCCTCCAGGGCGATGGACGCAGTCTCAAAATCACGCATTTCACCAATCATGATGACATCGGGGTCGGCCCGCAGAAAAGAACGCATGACCCGAGCAAAATCGAGGCCAATTTTGGGCTTTACCTCCACCTGGCTCAGGCCCTCCTGAGTGATTTCAATGGGGTCTTCCGCAGTCCATATCTTGATGCCCGGCTGGTTGATTACTCCCAAGGCTGCGTGCAGGGCAGTGGTTTTCCCGGAACCCGTCGGACCGGCCGCCAGTATCAAACCATGGGGCTGTTGGATCATTTGCTTAAGAACCGACAGGTTGCGGGCATTAAGCCCCATGTCTTCAAGTTTCATGGCCCCCGGATCGGCCAATATCCTCAATGTGGCAGACTCATACCCGCCGGAAGTGGGAAGGGTCGCCAGTCTCATTTCAAAAGGACGGATACCTTTGCGTCTGAATTTGATTTTTCCGTCCTGCGGCAGCCGCTTTTCAGCGATATCAAGTCCCGCCATGATCTTGATCCGCGATAACATGCCCCTGGCCATACTCAGGGGGACGTCGATATAGTTCCGGCAAACACCGTCCGTTCGAAATCGAATTTGCGCTTTTTTCGAAATAACGGAGGGTTCAATATGAATGTCCGAAGCGTTGTTCCTGAAAGCTGTGACGACTATTTGATCAATGAGTTTAACAATCTTGCTGGACGATTCATCCAATGAATCATCCAGCTCTTCTTCAGGTTCTTCCTCAAAACTGACGAAAGAAATCATGTCCAGTTCTTCAAGCATATCTTCACTGGACTTTTCAGGCGTTTTTTGGAAGAAATGTTGAATAAAGCGTTCAATGTCCTCTCTGATCCCCACGGAAAACTCGATGCGGCTGGCTTTCATTAATCCGGTGACCTGGTCGATTTTCCCGAGATCCCTGGGGTCATCCATTAGAATTTCCAGCCCCTTGTTACTCCAGCTCAGAGGCACCCAGCCGGAGTGCATGAGATAGGACTCTTTTAAATTGTTAATGATCTCAATGGGAACAGGCAGTTCCGGGTCAAAGCTCCGAAACGGACAACCATAAAATTCAGAAAGAGATTTCCCGATGATTTCCTGACTGATTTTGAAATGGTCGATCAGGACAAACTCAACACTTTTGTTTACTTTCTTACTAATTGCCAACGCCTGTTGAAGTTGGGAAAGGGTTATGCTTCTCTTTTTCAGCAGATAGCTGTATCTCGATCCTGGTGCGACCGCCGCCATGCCGATTTTTAATTTTTGCGCTATTTCACGGTTTGCGGGATCCAGTTTTGACGCGATTTTATACTGTGAAAGGGCCAAATCTTTATGTCCGGCGTCTTCCAATTGGAGGCCCAATGAGAAACGGATTTGGGCCAGCTGATTATTCTGAAAATTTAGCTTCGCAACCGTCTCAATAACCCGTTTTGCAGCTTCGGCGGGATGGAGCATAGAGAGCAGGCATTCCGTAAAGTCAGGAATGGCTTTAATAACCGGAAAATCGGTTTTGAAAAGTTTTTCATATTCTCTAATGGCTTCGCTCATGAGCCCCAATTGTTTGAAAGCCACTGCGTTGTCCAGGATGCCTCTTGACCCTTCGACGGAGATGGCCTCTTTGATTACCGAGATATCTTCTTTGGAAATTTTGGGGACGTGGCTTTCAAGACTCTCGATTTCCTTTTTAAGCCCACGGATTTCTTTATCAATGATGTCGATTCGCTCGGTGTCATCTTTTGGAATGGCAGCCAGAACTTCATCACAAACCATCAGAGATTCCTTGAGCAATCCCATGGAACGATAAATTTCAATTTCTTTTAGTCCGCTAGCAAAATCCATTTCTTGTTACTCAAAAAAGCTCAGGAAGAGGTTAAAAAATAAAAAAAACAAAGAGTAAAAAAACCGGCCATGGGTGTCAAGATATAAGTTTTCCTTGGTATTTATAAAAGTTGCTTGACGAGTTTTGCATCTTTTGAATATGCTGCTAGATCTTGCATGCTATTATATTCCCGCATTGCATTTCCCTTTAGAATGCCCTGCATCTGAAAAGGGATGTCGTTTGGTTGATGCGTCTTATATTTTTAATTTGGAATCGAGTGTATGGCCAACCTGAACTTTAAAAGCAAGGAAATGGAATGTAAGATCGTATACTACGGTCCCGGGCGGGGAGGAAAAACCACCAACCTGGAATACATTTTCAAGACCTACCGGAAGCAGACCACCGGGAAGATGGTTTCCATCGATACAAGAGGTGACCGAACCCTTTTTTTTGATTTTTTACCGCTTAAGCTTGGAAAGATCCGTGGTTATAACGTGAGAGTCCAGCTTTACACAGTTCCCGGCCAGGTACGTTACAATTCCACAAGAAAAGTGGTCTTGCGAGGTGTGGACGGATTGGTCTTTGTGGCTGATTCACTTCTTCTGAGGCGAGAGCACAACATCATGTCGTTAAAGAACCTTCAGGAAAACCTTAGGAGCTTCGGATTGAAAATCTCGGAAATTCCTTTAGTGATTCAGTATAACAAAAGAGATCTTGAAAAGGAGGGAATTCGCCTTCTTTCTGTTGAAAGCATGGAACAAGACATGAATCGACAGCTGCAAGCGCCCTCTTTTTCCGCCAGCGCTTCCAATGGCCAGGGTGTTGGCGCTACCCTAAAAGAGTGTTTGAAACTCACCCTTGAATCCCTTCAAAACAAATTGGAATAGAGTCAGAGGATGACCCGGGAGAAAAGGGCTTCAAATCCTGCACGTCCCGGCCGATGGCGGCCGCCGTTATTGCAGGCGGTTTAACCAAAATCCTGAGGGGCCTCAATTCCGAAATTCTTCTGTTAATAACCCTGGGTGTCAATTAAAAAAGCCTCTTTGTCACCATCAGGTTCCCTGTTTCCGGGCCGGCAAAGGTTTTCTGAATATTTATTGATCATGCACCCGCTTTTATGTTAAGAATTTTCATCCGTACATTTTCTTCATTTTTAGTAATCCGAACACCTTGATATGACTTCAGTCCACTTTCCGTCACACCATAAACGAGCGCCAGCCATATTTTTCTTTTTCCTTGCTGTTTTAGCAGTTATCCACTTCTTGGAGGGAAGTGTTTCTCTTCTTCAGGCGGGGGAACCGAAAACCGGATTCGCGTATGTTGTCGAAAAGGGTGATTCCTTAGGAGAAATCGCGCTACGCTATAACGTGTCGGTCAAAGAAATCAAGAAATGGAACAAACTTAAAGGAGACAGAATTTTTGAAGGGCAGCGGCTCAGGATAGAAGCAGTCTCCTTACGTTCCTATACCGTTAAAAGCGGCGATACCCTTTCCGAAATTGCCCTTGCGTCAAATATTCCTGTTTCCCGCCTCCGCGATCTGAACAAAATTTCAGGGGATCGCATTTATACGGGCCAGAAACTACAACTGGCCAGCGATCGGAAAAGCATCGAAACACCTTCCGTTCATGTGGTTCAAAAGGGAGAATCCCTGTGGGATATCGCGAAGAAATACGATGTTTCCATTGCTGCAATCAAGGAAAGGAATCATCTGAAAACAGAAGTTATTAGACCCGGCATGACGCTTTCGCTGAAGGACGGTCCGGAAGAGAATCGCACAAAAGAGAAAACAGATGAAGGGGACTCTGAACGCTTCGAATACAAGGTGCGCCCGGGAGACAATCTGTCAACCATTGCAGAGCGCTTTGATGTGGCTGTGAGCCTGCTTAAACAGCTCAACGGCCTCAAGGAAAACCGGATTTATCCGGGACAGACGCTGCAATTGCGACCCACTTCTCTGGATGAAGCGGTGCACGTGGTGCGTTCGGGAGAGACCTTGTCTTCCATCGCGCTCAAATACCGGATGAATGTATCCGACATCAAGCGCATCAACGAAATCGAAGGCAGCAAGATAGTGGTAGGACAGGAATTGCGTCTCAAGGGGACGAAGCCCAATGTTTATATTGTTGAACGCGGGGATGCACTGTGGGAAGTTGCCCAGGCTTACGGCATGGGAGTGGGGGAACTGAAACGGCTCAACGGGTTGGCCTCAGATCGGATCTATCCGGGACAGGAACTTCAGCTGGGGACCGCACCGGCCAGGTCTTTCGGCACTTACACCGTCAAAAAGGGGGACTATCTGGGCAGAATCGCCCGTCTTCACCAGATGAGTGTTGCGGATTTAAAAAGCATGAATAATATGAAATCCGCCCTGATTCATCCCGGTGATCAATTAAAAGTTAAGCCTTTTTTGCAGAAAGGGAGTGAATGGCTTAAAATCAGCGAAATCAACTGGGACGATCTGATGGGTTCTTCAGGGGGATTAAGAAAAATCACGCTTGGAAACGGTCCATATTACGGCAGTCGCCCCAAGGCCCGCCGCCAGAGCAATCGCCGGTATTATGAAAGTGCCCGCCTGTCGCTTTGGAACACCTACAAACGTGCCCGAAAACTTCAGGTGGCCCTTGATCGGAAGATATCCAAAATGGGCCGTTTGAGTAACTGTCTGAACGGTTGGCATATTGTCATTGACCCGGGGCACGGCGGTCTGGATCCGGGAGCCGTTGTGGCGAATCTGGATGGAAACGGCGATAAAGTCTATGTGGTAGAGGATGAATATGTTTATGATGTCGCACTCCGGGTATATGTCATGCTCCGCCTGAACGGAGCGGACGTGACACTGACGCTCCTGAGTCCCAATCACCTGATTCGTCATTCGGACCCGCCGGTTCAGACTTTTGTGAATGAAAAAAACGAAGTTTATAACAGCCGCGCATTCAACAGGGGAAATAGCCGCTCCCACTGGCCAAAGGGAGGGCGCAATGGCAATCTTTCGCGTCGCATCGCCATTGCCGAAAATGCCTTCAAACATGTGCCAAAGAACCGGCGCATGTTTTTGTCTTTTCACGCTGATATCGACCACAGTGCTCCCAATGTTCCGTTGGTGTTATATTATCGAAGCAGAAGGACGGGTAGGCCGGATCGTGCATCCAAGCGATTCGCAAAATCCATTCAATCGTTTTTAGGGGCGGGGACTGTGATTCGCGGGCAGAATCTATATGTGTTGCGAAACAGTCCTGCCAATATCAGCGTGATGCTCGAGTTACGCAACCTGGCATATATGGATCACGCCTGGGCTTTGAGGTTTGAAGAATTGCGCCAGCGGGATGCCGAAAAAGTGGTAAGGGGCGTTGTTGAATACGTGAAAAAGAAAGGGTAATACGATACCGCGATTTTCGATGAACCGGCCAACAGCCATTAATGAGAGGGGAGATCGATTTTCACCGGGGAGATGCCGGCGCTTCCGGTCTGCAAGCGTCTCAATCTACATATCCACACCGGAATCCTGAGAGCCCCGCCGCAGATGATCACGGTAACTGTCTCCATGATATCGAAGGGTGTGTTTCAGGTGGGCCATATGTGCTTCGATGTTTCTTTGATAAGGATCCTCATCCAGGCCCCAGCGCGACTGAAAATGGTAGCCCATGTATCGCCAGACGCCACCCAGTTCTTCCTCAAATCTTTTAAGGGTTATGCGGTAGAACTCGGGGGTTTTTTGCAGCAGATCCAGTTCACTGCCGTACCCCGGCACCCGCCCCTCGGAAAATTCCTGATAAAGGTAACAAAGTTTTACCAGGTAGGCCCTATCCGCCATCTGGCCTTGCAAATCCGCTGTTCCCAGCATTTTGCCAAGCAGTTCATTTTCGGGGTCTGCAAACGCAATATCCTCAAAACTCACATCCAGACCCGTGCACCTGACAATGTTTCGGCAGAAGACAAAATCCTCCCAAGGATAACCCCTGCTGTTAAAATAGACCGACATGAAATCGATACTTAAGTCCACATGGTTAAGGGTATATTTCGCCCCTGTTCCCGTCTCGTCGTCTTCGGTCTGAATGTAGCCGGTATCATGCATTAAAGCACTGATCAGAGCAAGAGACGTGCCTCGTCTACTGAAATTCAACCCTTTTGTGGTTGCGCCATGAATTAACCTGGCTAGCGCCATGAAAGTGTCCGTCGTATGTTTCAAATCGTGGTAACGGGTGTTGCATTTGCGGTAACCGGGATAATTGCCTGCGAAAAGACTTAATACGTCCTTGAAAACAAGATCAATGGTGCCATAATCAAAATCCGGAAAAATCAAGGAAACCGTTTTTTTGACCTCCCTTAAGACGCTGAACGGATCTTCCATATTCACAAAATGCATCAAGGTCGGTTTATTTTCATCCATAGAGACTCCTCTTAAAACGTCGGTCTATCGATTGTAACCATTAGATTCGGATCATTATGTAACACCATGCAGGAATATTGGCAAGGCTGTTCCTTTGGCGCGGATATCAGTCAGCGCTTCAACGCTAATCTTAACCGAACCAGCCTTGCTAATGAAAACTGAACCATTGGGGCTTTGAACTTAAACCTCAATTGGAGTTGTGTGGTCTGCCGAGACTTAGATCCCTTGAGCGAAACTGGTTCACGGATGGGTTTCTGTTGTGGGAGACAGTTTTGAACGGGATCAAGACACGCGAAAATATTGAACGAAAAAAAGACAGCGGAAGAGAGATTCAGTTTACTTTCGTGGAGTTATGTGGAAAATCTGCATTTGGTTCCATTTTCGGGTATGATTTTGGGGAGTTAATATAGACCCACTGAGCGATGGGGGGTCTGATTTATTAAAAAAGGTAAGGCCCGAAGTTGCCGCTTCGGGCCTCTTTTTTTGGGAAAAACAGAAGCAGACCGTCTTCCCCGGACAATATAAAGCATACCCATCATAGGTCTGCTTTTGATCCTTTTCAAGATCAAAGGCGTCATGCCCTTAAGGCTTCTAAAAAA